>MFCJ01000044.1 GCA_001775255.1 Candidatus Dadabacteria bacterium RIFCSPHIGHO2_12_FULL_53_21 | reverse complement strand
TCTAACCAAGCTGAGCTACACCCACCATTGATTTATTTCGGATTGGACAGGAAAAGAAATAGTACCATATAAAATAAAAAAGAGTAGACAAATCCGTAAGACGCCTACTTTGGGGGGGGGATATATCTTTATTGATACCTAAAGAATGACATTAAAAAAACAACGCCCGCATTTACCGGCTCCCCGCTTACGCGGAGAGCCGCATACACTTCTTGCGCCTTCCGAAGGAGTAATCGAGCCCGCAGTACTCGACGGCCCTCCTCCACGAGCCGAAATGGTACTCGGCCGCTGAAACGAGCGTGGTCATTCCGTTCTTCCTGAGGACTGACGGCCTGAGACTTGCCCCTTCCGCCCTGAGCCTGTTAATCTCCCCGATTATCCTCTCCCTCGTCCACTTCCTGTTATTCCTCGCGCTCTCGTAATCTATTCCGCACGCTTCAAGAGCGTTCCTCCAGGATCCAAACGCCTTGCAGGCCTTAACATACAGTGACGAATTACTTTTCGCTATATTTGCCGGTTTCTCCGCATCGGGCCGGAATATAGCCTTAATTTCTCTTTTCACCCTCTCTGCTCGCGTTGTCATAATAAAACACTTACTACAACTTTTATGCCAAACATAACTACCCGTTACCGCAAGAGAATTAGAGTTCTGGTCGGGGAGAATACGTCTTATTATCTGACAGTGGACAACGTGAATGTGTGACATTACATATATTTATGCGAACTTCGCACATCTTTCAATTTTATATCGGAAATACCCCGTTTGCAATGAAAGGAGAACTCGTGATTCTCTATCTGCGGCAGGTATTCAGACGGAGCCATGGTCGAGTCATCCAAGCCTCCGTAAATAGTCGGTGCACGAGCTTGTATAAGCTATCACCACTTGTCATTAAAATTAACTCTTTACATGGTGTTACGTTCCAGGTTAGTTAATATATAACAAGAGTCGTTCTTAAAGGAGAGGGTGCTATGAACGGCAGGGTGATTTTCAAACGCAAAGTAGTATTCCGTTCTTTTCTTTTCCGGTTGTTCGTTTTTTCCTTCCTGTTAATGTCTGTCTATGGGGGATGCGGAGGCGGAGGAGGTATAACCCCCCCGCCACCACCACCGCCGCCGCCTGTCGAGGGGAACAAGCTGAATATTGAAATACTCGGCGCGTTCATAGGCGCCGACAACCGTACCGTCGCAACGATCAAGATCACTGACGATAAAGGGAACCCCCTGCAACAGAGCGACCTGGCATCAATAAGCTTTATAATCGCGAGGATCGTGGACTCGGGTGAGTACATAGACTACATCACCAGGGACCAGAAAGGAGCCACTCAGGCGGCGTCCGAGAACGGGAACACGGGCACGTTCGAGGACCTGGGGGGAGGCGTTTACAACTATACGTTCGTCAAGGTGCTCCCCGCGGACTATGACGGCAGCCTGACCCACACGGTAGCGCTTTACGCGACCAGAGTCGTGGGAAGCCAGACCTGGGTCTCAAACGCTACCTTCAACTTCGTGCCCGACGGGGGCGAAGTCAGGACAATAAGGGACATCGTGAGTATCAGCTCATGCAACTCGTGCCACGACCCTCTTGCCCTCCACGGGGGATCCAGGAGAGACGTGAAGGTCTGCATAACATGCCATACGACGAAGATAATCAACCCCGATACGGGCGAGGAAGTGGACCAGATAGACCCGGATTCGGGGAACAACATCGGCTTTGAAATCATGGTGCACAAGATACACAGGGGCGAGATGCTCCCGAGTGTGGAGGCGGGCGACCCTTATTTCATAGTCGGGTTCAACGACACCGTACACGACTACTCGACCGTAGTGTTCCCACAGGACATAAGGAACTGCACGAAGTGCCACAACGAGTCCCTGGCCTCACAGGCTGTCGACTACATGAACGACCCCACGAGGGCCGCATGCGGCTCATGCCACGACAACGTCGACTTCGCCACAGCCACCAATCACCCGACGGTGCAGCTGAACGACAACAACTGCTCGGGATGTCACATACCGAGCTCCGGGAACGATTTCGACATATCGGTTACGGGATCGCATACGATCCCGCTTAGAGCAAAGAGCCTGCCCGGACTCAATTTCGATATAGTGAGCGTGACCTCCGCGGAGACCGGCTTGACTACGGTAGCCCCCGGCGAGCACGCCTTGGTGGTATTCAGCATCAGAAACGACATGGGGGATGTCGTAAACCCACAGGACCTCAGCAGGCTGGCTCTAACGATAGCGGGTCCCACGACAGATTACAACATACAGGACTACCAGGGCACGGGAGAGGTTCCGGGAGTAGACAACTTCCTCTCTGAGAGCGCTTTAGCCTCCGACGGGCCCGACGCCTCCGGCAACTTCGTATACACCTTTGAAGGTATGATCCCGCTGAACGGCACGGGAACCTACGGGGTCGGCATAGAGGGCAGAAAGGTCGAGACAGTGGGCGGCGAGAACCTGATACTAATCGAGGACGTAAACGAAGCGGGACATAACGTAGTCAGCTACTTTGCCGTTACGGACCCGGTCCCGATCCCGAGGAGGACGGTCGTCGACAACAACACCGAAGATCAGTACTGCAACTCCTGCCACGGGGAGTTCTCCAAGGACTTCAGCATCCACGGGAACCTCCGCAACAACACCCAATACTGCATCCTCTGCCACAACCCTTCGAACGACGATATAGCGGTAAGGCCGGTCCCCGACTGGACGGGAAGCGAGACTCCCACAACGACGTCGATCAATTTCAGGCAGATGATACACAAGATACATACGGGCGAGAACCTCGCCGTAAAGCCTTACATAATCTACGGGCGCGGGGGGAGCGTGCATGACTACAGCGACATCCTCTTTCCGGGCAACACGAGTGACTGCAGCTCGTGCCACGTGCCCGACTCGAACGTACTCGACCCGGGAATGGGGATACTGGGCCCGGGAATTTTACCGACCATAACCAGGGAGTTCACGAAGGTAGACGGCTCGAACGTCGTTCTGGACACGTTCTCCCTGCAGCCGGTTATCACGGTCTGCACGTCATGTCACGGCAACCTGACCGTGAACGCCGCGGGCAATGCCCTTACGGGTGATAACCACCTGGGAGGCCCGCAGCCGGAAGCGGCATGCATCGAGTGCCATGCCGAGGGAGACCCGCTAGGCGCAGCGGAAGTGCATCTGCCTCCGCTCCCGCCGGACGAGCGTATAAACCGCCCCAACGCGGAATAAACACAAGGACGAACCGGACATGAAAATGCTCCTCATGGTTGTTCTGATGTCCTCACTGTTCACAATTGTCTCGTGTGTGAGCAGTGAGGACGAGGGCCAGGACTGGGGGAACATATTCGACGGGGTCGAAGGACTCATACTGACCGAGGAAGAACATCCTGACGGATGGGGGAGGGAAGACTGTTTCGCGTGTCACCCGCTCGAGGTGATACACCAGGAGGACCGCTCCGGTTTAGGGGTCCTGCTGCTCGAGGATATACGCGAGTTCACGGAGCAGGAAGGGCTTGCGAGCTGTCCGATATGTCACGGAGATAACGGCGTACCTGAACTTACGGAGTAGTCTTTCAAATGTCGAAAAAGATTTTATGTGCCGCAACTATGCTACTGCTCTCGGCAACGGGGGGAGTCGCGGCCTACGGGCAGACAGAGATAATACGCCCGAGGAGCTTGGGTCTTTACGGTAACGCCTTCATGCTGTTCCAGGCCCCTACCCCGCTTTTAAACGCCGACGGTGACAAGAAATACGTTTATCCCTTCTACCAGTACCTCGACCTAAGCACAGCTTCCCCCGACCACAACGTTTACTTCAACACCTTCCTGAGAGGAAGGGAGATATTCAACGGGGACCAGGAGTCGCTCGACGTCTATAACGCATTCGTCGAGATCTCGAATACGCCCGGCACGTACGAAGTGAGGCTCGGCAGGCAGGCGGTGACCGAGGGAGTCAACTTCGTCCTCATGGACGGGGCGCTCGTCAGGGTGAAGCCCTTGAAAGGGCTCGAGATAACTGCTTACGGGGGATACCAGGAAAACGACCTGCAGCCTGAACCCGAAAGGCCGGGTGACAGCTTCGGAATATTCGGCATCAAGCTGAAAACGGACGCGATACTGGGGTCCATAATATCCGTAGGCTACGAGCTTTACGCCCCCGATGACTTCTCATCGAGGCAGTTTATCAATGTCGCCTTCAACAGGGCCGTACCCTTTACCGATTACGCCGACATATACGGGCTCGCCGAGATAGACGTAGGCGAAGGGAACCTCGGGCTCCTCACGACGGGAGTGGGCATAACGGTGCTCCGGTCGCTCTACCTCAACCTCGAATACGATAACTATAATCTGGATCAGGAAAGGGACGAGTTCAGGCTCGACCCGATATTCGATATATTTTCCGTCGGAAGGCTGCAGCAGGCGAGGGTCGGCGTTACGTTCGTTCCGGTATCCTACCTGGAGATAAACGGGAGCTACGCATATTCGCATTATGACCCCTCCGAAGACGAAAGCACAAACGGCAACATAGCCAAGCTCGGCTTCATGTTCGACTTCTGGAAGAATATAGGGCTCAGGGCTTTTCAGGGATTTTACTATATAGACGGCGGCGGAGAGACCGACTACGCCGTAGGGCTCAATACGAGCCTATATGAACAAGTGATGAGCGGATGGCAGCTTCAGTTCGCTTTCGCCTATGCTTATTACAATAAAATCACGAACCAGAGCGGGAACGCCTTCAGCTATATTATAGGAAGCGACTACGTGCTTATGAAGGACCTCGTGCTGCGGACCGCTCTCGAGTTCAACACGAACCAGGATTTTCACAGGGACATTAGGGTTGATTTGGGATTGAGTTATTTCTTTTCGACGAGCATGTGATGAAGAGAACGATACTAATTTTAACAGCGGCTGTGTTTGCGCTCATAGGGTGCGGCGCACAGAACAAGGAAGAGAACGCTTCAGGCGCGAAACCGAAGGTTCCGCTCGACGTGAGCATGAACTACTCGCACGAGACGCACAAGAAGGTTATGGAGAAGGAGGGGTTCGACTGCTTCGTCTGCCACCCCATGAACATAGAAACGAAAGATGAAAAGAGCATAGAAGAGGCTATAAAGATGTCCAAACAGTCCTTCTTCCCCGGAAAGGAGACGTGCCATTTCTGTCATTTCAATCCGGAGGCCGGCAATATAGCGCCCGGGGAGTGCAGCCTATGCCATTTCAACATGGCCGAGATCGAGCCCAAGAACCATAATTTCAACTGGATGGAGAAACACGCTGTCTTCTCCAAAGCCGACGAGGAGTCGTGTGAAAATTGTCACGCGCCGAGGTTCTGTGAGGACTGCCACAAGCGAAGGGACCTCCCCACGATAATGGTCCACGACAGGAATTTCAGGATGATTCACGGGATCGAGGCGCGGGCCAACCCGAGGGAGTGCGGGAGCTGTCACGAGGTAACGTTCTGTAACACCTGTCATACGAAGGGCGGATATGATTACTAGATATATCCTGATAGCCATTCTCATCGTGCTCGTCCCGACGCTCCTCATCTCTCAGGAGAAGGAAGGAGAGGAAGAGGAAGAGAACCCCCATACCGGTATGGTCGACGACGAGTTCGTATGTCTCGACTGTCATACGGAGGTCCCGAAGGAGGGGATGAAGAGCCCGACGTATTTCCTCGTGGACGCGCCTTCGGAGAACTGCCTCGGGTGCCACGACGAGACTATGCACCCGGGCTCGAAGGAGCACGAGGGGATGGACGCAAAGCCGCTCCCCGGGGACGAGAACGGGAAGATAGCCTGTTTCACGTGCCACGACCCGCACCCGGACGGCGTCATAAAGGGCCGGAAGGTGTACGGCGCCGAGCTCAGCCAGAGGAGCGCGGATTTCCTCAGAATCATCACTGCTCCCGAGCTCAAGGAAGAGCTGGGCATGGAAATAGAGCTCGACCCGGTGAAGGAAGTCTATCTGAGGGAGCCTATGAATAAAGTCTGCAGCACCTGTCACGAAACCATTAAATACAAGGGGGTCTACACACCATGGTTCAAATTCACGGATATGTTTACGTATTAGCGCTTTTTCTCATGATACCGGCCGCGGCATACGCCCAGGACGGGAGCGTGCAGCAGAAGGGTATCGCAATATTCGTAGAGAAGCGGTGCTACACGTGCCATACGGTGAAAGCCGAGTCGGCCCAGATTGAGGCGGCCAAGGAGGCGTTCGCGAAATCAAAAGGGGTCGAGCTCAAGGAGAGCGCCGAAGACAAGGACGAGTCCAAGGGGGGAGACCTCTCGAACATAGGTGCCGACAGGACTCAGGAATGGCTTACTAAATTTCTGAAAAACCCGAAGGATTATTTCAAGGACACCCCTGACTGCAAGAAACTCGCGAAGAAGAAGGAGAGGAAGAAGTTCAAGGGCACCGACGCCGAGTTCCAGGACCTCGTGGCCTGGATCGAAACGCTTAAATCCGGGAACAAGCAGGAAGCGGGCTTCGAGTCGTGCTTAAAAGAATGAGTGTGTGACGATGACTACTTCGAATCGATTAAGCTTAAATTTAGCGAACATCTTCAATATATGTACAGTAAGAATACTCGTAAGTGTCATAACATATGACACCTTACATAGACCTTAACTTTCTCAAGAATTAATAGTTAGCACATACGGGTAGTTATTGTAACAGGAATGTGGCATAAAATATGCAGACTAAATTATAGTGAATCAATTAACGAGAGGTGTATATCATGGTATACATTTACAGATAT
Organism: Candidatus Dadabacteria bacterium RIFCSPHIGHO2_12_FULL_53_21; assembly: GCA_001775255.1. Classification (GTDB taxonomy): domain Bacteria; phylum Desulfobacterota_D; class UBA1144; order Nemesobacterales; family UBA2774; genus 2-12-FULL-53-21. Next base: position 488 of record MFCJ01000044.1, on the reverse strand, counting down.
ATTTACGCATTAGTACTGATATTCGCGGTATCCGCGTGGGCGCACGCCCAGGACGGAAGTGTACAGCAGAAGGGTATAAAGATATTCGTCGAGCATAGGTGCTATACCTGCCACACGATAAAAGCCGAATCGGATGCTATTCAAAAAGAAAAAGAAGCTTTTGCAAAATCAAAAGGAGTTGAACTCAAACCAGAAGACGAAAAAGAAGAAAAAGGGATAGCGCCCGACCTTTCGGATGTCGGCAAAAAAAGGGACGTGGAATCATTTGGGGCCTTTCTAAAAGACCCAAAAAGTTACTTCAAGGATACGCCCGAATGTCAGAGTAATGCAAAGAAAAAATACAGAAAAAGATTTAAAGGGACACCGGACGACTTCGAGGCTCTTATAGCCTATCTTTCGAGCCTGAAATACGATTCATATAATAAGGACTTCGTGTCATGTTTGAAGAAGGAGGAATAGTATTCTATAACAAGATTACAAATTTAGTT
>MFCJ01000043.1 GCA_001775255.1 Candidatus Dadabacteria bacterium RIFCSPHIGHO2_12_FULL_53_21 | reverse complement strand
ATCGGGGGGGCCGTCACGCCGAGGATCCCGGCTATGCGCGCGGAATCCCCGTGAGAGGAATGGGCGGATTCGACCGACTCGCAGAAAGGCGCGTGTTTCGTGTCGCCGATATCGGAGACCGCTATAAGTTTTGGCGTATTGTGCTCGAGCGGGCGCATCGACGAGCCCCCTCCTCTCACCGCGGTAAGTATGCAGCCCCGGTTCGCGTCAGGGATGTTGAGATCGAGCGGCAAGTTAGGGCATCCGAGCACGCCCAGCACGACGCGGCCGTCCTCGATCAGCGCGAGGGCCACCGCGTACTGCTCGCCCCTTAAAAATCCCTTCGTCCCGTCTATAGGGTCGAGCGTCCAGAACCTGCCGCCCTTTCCTCCGCCGTAGTCCCCCGCGTCTATCGCCCTGACGAGGCCCTCTTCGTCCATGCCGGGGAATACCCGGGCCGCGTATTCGAGCACGCGGACGGTGAGGGCATTCCCTTCATTCGATCTCAATTCGGAGGAATCCTCTTCGGCCACGATCGGTATATCCGGGAAGGATTTTATGAGCTCGTGACATATTACAGCCTGCGCGCCGAAATCGGCGACAGTGACCGGGGAGTCGTCCTTCTTCTTTACCGTTTCTTCGGAAACGAGCGAAGACTGCACGCTTATAGAGAGCCCGCAGGCCTTTCTCACGGCTTCGACGGCGACTTTGAGCTCGGATTCGTAATTCATATCTCACTCCCCGGGTGTAAATATTCTAAGGAGTAACATTTTACCATCTATATCGCCGCTCAAAACCCCGGGTGTTTTTTAAGAACGAGGAACCCCCGCTTCCTCTGGAGGGAGAAGAGGGTGAACCCCGCTATGTCGTGGGCCGCGTGCACGGCCATCGTGACGGGAAGGGAATCCGTGTAGAGATATATAGCTCCGAGTACGACCCCTTCCCAGAACGCCCAGAGGGAGAAGAGCGCGAGGCGTTTATTCCTTATGATATGGAATAAGCCGAATATTACTGCCGATACGATGACCGCGTAATAGCTCCCGGCGTCAAGCGTCTCGATCAAGTACTCAAGCAGGACGCCCCGGAAGAACATCTCCTCGCTTGCGGCGAGGAGGCCTCCCGCCAGTATTGCGTACCGGCCCTGACGGCTGAAGTATTGCGCCAGATCCATGGAGAGACGGACGTATGCCGTATGGAATACGATCACGAGAATGAGGCTGATTGAGAAGTCGGATGCGATGATAAGGCCGAGGCCCAAAAAAAACTGCTCCAGAGATGCTCTGCCGATATGTAAATTCCAGTCGAGGCCGAGGTGATATTTGAGGAGGAGGGAGACCGACGCGAATACGAGCGTCAGCATAAGCGAAAGGGCGGTACTTTTTTTTACAGAGAATAGCACGGCTCAACCCTCCTCTGCCTTCGGGTTCAGTTTAACGGCGGGGGAGCGTCAAGTCCATCAGGTCACTTGAGAGCGCCCAGGGCTTTCATGAAAGGGAGCATGCAGTTCTCTATCGAGGGCGGATGGAACAGGAGGACTAGCGGGACGAGAATGAAAGCCGCGGCGAATACCCATCCCCTCCGTCCGCGGTTTATCCCAGCCTTCACGCCGGACCCGGATTTCTCGATGAAAACCCCGCCCGCCTGTATGAGAAAGAAGAGGGTGGGGAGGCCGTACCACGCGTCCGCGGGAAGCGATATGAGCAGTTCGTGGAGCACTCCCGAGAAAACGAATGCGGCTATGACCGCGTACACGACGCCCCATCTCCTGAGTACCGGCCTGAACACGAATGCGCGGGCTATGTCCCTGAACGCGAGGTTCCACCTGCTGCTCCAGAAATCGGAGAGCGAAGAGGGGAGGAGGGGGGAGCTCATTATCGGGACCGCGTTCACGCCGCGGCGCCTCCAGAAGAGGGAGAGGATGTGGAACGTGCCGAAGAAGGTGAACAGCAGGAAGCCCGCGAGCCCGATGTAGCCCGAAGTCAGGGTATGCGCCGGATAAAAGAGACGCGCTATGAGAAAGAAGAGGACGAGGCCAAACGCGGTCTTCAAGAAAGCGAGCAGCCATTCGGAGCGGGACGGCTGCGGGACTTTGGCTGACCTCTCGAAATACGCCGCCCCGTCCATTCCGACCCAGCAGAAGAGATATCCGATCGTGCTCTTCAGCCCCGGGCTTGCGCCCATGACTACTGCCCTCCTGTACGTGAGCCACTTGAACCCGTAGAAGATCGAGAAGGCGACCGCGAATAGAAACCCCCAGCCCGGAAGAACCGGCCGGGCGACGAATATCGCGAGCGCCGGGAGGACGAATACAGGAATCCAGTCGGTGAAGGTGATTTTCATTACGCCTGATTAATACGGATGTTTCCCGGATCCGGATTGATTATTTATTTGCTGCGGATGCCGGATACATAGCACGCCCCCGGGAATTACTTGGGCTCAAGCGAGGCCGTGATCCCGCCCCTTACCTTCGAGAGGAAGCGCGAGAAGCCCTCCCGCCATTCGAGCACCAGGCTGAACACCGCCGGGAAGAGTACGAGCGTCCGGGGCGCTGAAAATAAGAAAATCAAAGCGGATAATACGGCGATATACGTTCCGGCTTTAGTAAGTCCCATTTTTCTCTCTTACGTTTTTGATCCGGCCGGCCTTGTGTTCGGTTCCGATAATTTTTACGGGCGCTTCAGGATTTCCCGGATTTTATCCCTTCCAGGAATATTTCGACGAAAGTCTCGGTTAATTCTTTGTAGTCCGTTTTGTTTTTCTTTTTCTCCCCGAACAGCTCCTGCACTATTATCTGGTTTACGACCATGCCGATAAAGGCTTTGGACGAGTAGAGGGGGTTCAGTTTCTTGAACTCGCCGTCCTTTATCCTGGTATCGATGTAGTCGGATATGAGCATGTTTATATATTCGACGTATGTATCGAAGAACATATCGGAGAGGTCGTGCCCTTCGAGCGCGCTGAAATGGAGGAGCCTCATGAACGAAGGGTCCCTGCCGCATTTTTCGAACATGCGGGAGGCAATCGCCGTGAATACGAGCCGGTCGTCCTTCGAGTCCCTGTGGGTCTCGAGCGATAGCTCGACTCCGGGCTCTTCGCTTATTTTCTTCTCGATAATGGCGCCGTAGAGGTCCCTTTTGGTAGAGAAGTGTCTGAAAATAAGGGCTTCGTTCACCTCGGCCGTCTCCGCTATCTCTTTCGTAGTCGTGCCGTTGAACCCCTTTTCCGAGAACAGCTTGATCGCTGCCTCGATTATCCTGTCGTGCGTGTTGACCTTCTCTTTAGCCGTTTCCTTGGCCGCGGCTTCCGGTTTTTCGAGCGCTTTATCTGTTGACATTTTGTTTTATCCCTGTAGGCTGTAAGTAAGTAATTACTTACAAATTACCAGCGTTGGTACGGAGTGTCAAGAAAACCGGCTTAACGATTAAATGACCGATTGAAAACCTGAATTTATCAATTATATATTATTGCCAGGATTAATAATTATAAAGACCCGGAGCGTGTGCCTTTCGAGGAGATAACGATGACCAAAACGCTTTTATTGATTTTGATCACGGCGACCGGGACCGGGGGCGTGCTCGACCTCACTCTCAAGGACGCCGTCAGGCTGGCGCTCGAGAATAACAGGGACATTCAGATAGAGGAGAAGAACGTGGAGGTCTCGGAAGGGGAGATCAAGACGCAGCAAGGGGTGTTCGACCCCCTCTTCAACATCGTTTCATTCTATAACGACGGGGACAGCCCCGAGCTCAGCACTTTTATACCGAGCGGCACGGTCTCGCAGAAGGAGTTCAACGCCGAAGCGAATATAGAAGGACTCTTGCCGACCGGTACTTTTTACAACCTGATCGACTTCTCTACCACGTGGACCGACACGAACAACCCCCTCGAAGACCTGAGCCCGAGCTGGTTTAACAACGTGGGCTTCAGCCTGGGGCAGGAGCTGCTCAGGAATTTCGGCGTGGGCGTGAACAGGACTTTCATCGTCACGGCCACGAGGACAAGCGAGATAACGGAAAAGGAGCTCGAAAAAAGGATTTCCGAGGTACTGCTCGAGGTCGAGAGGCGATACTGGCTCGTCGTGGCCGCGAGGAAGAACCTGGAGCTCGAACGTACGGCGCTCGAGCTCGCCATAGACCTCAAGAACCGTAACCAGATACAGGTGGACGTGGGAGTGCTGCCGCCCGTCGCGGTGACGCAGGCGGAGTCCGAGGTGGCGGCGAGGGAGGTCAACGTGATAAGGGCCGAGAACGAGCTCCAGGCCACGCAGGACAACCTCAAAAACGTACTTGCAATGGACCTTTCCCTGCCGATAGCCGCCGCGGACGAGCCCACCACGGAGGTCTACACATTCAGCGAGGAAGATTCGCTCGCCCAGGCCTATGAAGAGCGCCCGGAGATAGAGCAGGTGGAGCTCGACATCGCGAACAAGAAGACACTCAAAAACTACTATTCCAACCAGAAGCTCCCGAGGCTCGCCGTCGAGGGGAGCCTTCAGCTCCAGGGCCTCGGCGGGGACGAGAACCCCGACAGGCTCAGCTTCGACGAGGAGCCCGAGCCCATACCGCCCCAGTTCGACAGCCCGGGAGACGCGTTCAGCCAGATATGGGGGGGAGACTTCGCCACGTGGCAGGTGCTCGGCATATTCAGCTTCCCGTTATTCAACAGGACCGCTAGGGGGAATTATATAAAGGCGACGGCGGAGCTCGACAGGAGCGCGATAGTGCTGAGCCGGACGAAAGACGACGTCGCGCTCGACGTCAGGAGCGCGATAAGGCAGATAGAGAACAGCCTCCGGGCGATAGAGGCCGCCAGGGTGTCGATAGGACTTGCGGAAGAGGTGGTGAGGAACGAGCAGGAGAGGCTCAACGTGGGAATAGGCACGACGCGCGATGTGCTCGAAGCGCAGAGGGACCTCATAGACGCCGGCACGAGGGAGATCACGGCCGTAACGAGCTACAACATATCGCTCGCCGAGCTCGAATACGCCAAAGGGACTCTGCTTGAGAAAAACAACGTCCGGATCGAGGAGTTCGGCCCGGGCGCCGATACGCCGGCAGCCGAGTAGCCGGCTGATGTGACATGGTTGAGATTTCTGCTATACTATTTTTCAGCTTATACAAAAGGAGATTTTAATGGCTGCCAACGGAATAATCGAACTGAGCGACTCTAACTTCGACGCCGAGGTTATGAAGAGCGATGTCCCGGTATTAGTGGATTTCTGGGCTCCCTGGTGCGGCCCCTGCCGGGCGATAGCCCCGGTCGTGGAGGAGATTTCCGCTTCGTATCAGGGGAGGCTCAAGGTCGGGAGGCTCAACGTTGACGAAAACCAGCAGACCACGATGAAATTCGGAATCAGAAGCATCCCCACGCTCATCGTTTTCAAGGGGGGGCAGGCCGTCGAGCAGATTATAGGCGCCGTACCCAAGGGCGAGATAGAGAGGGTCGTCGGAAAGACCCTCTGAGTAGATTCGTTAAGAAAGGCTTACACCTCAAACCTTTTCACCGATTTTCTTCATCTGTTTCTTAAGCTTCTCAATCTTTGAATCGATATCCGCGAGCTTTGCGCACGCGGCGAGAATGGGGTCCTTATCGGGGGCGCCGCCTCCTGTGTCCTTACCCGTTTTCTCGGGCTTCACGCCGCTTCCTCCGGCCGTCTTCACGCCTTCCAGTATCGAGCGGGTTTTTTGCTTGTCGAACACGTATACGGTCTCCCGTTCGCCGTCTATTCTCTTCGAGACCTTCTTCGCGGCGAGCTTGAATTTCCCGAGCACGCGCCCGAGCCACTGGAGGTTCTGGCCCTTTTTCTCGGAATCGGGGAGATGTTTTTCGACCTCTTCGCAGAGGGTCTTCGCGGTGACCTTGAACTGTTTGGCGGTATCCTCGAAGAGGATGCCGGGCAGCTCGCCTTCCGATATACTGCCGAGCACGTCGAGGACGGACTCCTCCCACCTGTCGAGACCGGGCGGATCCGCCGTAACGGAGGCCTGCCCGACGGTGAAATCGGGGACGCCCCCCGAAACCTGGTACTGTTTGTAGGTGAGCTTCCCGAGCTCCTGGAACACCATCTTCCTCTCCGCTTCAATTTCCGAGAGGTGGAGCCTTATCTTCTGCCTCTCGATTATTTCCTTGGACTTTACGTTGACCGTCGTCAGGCCCTTGTCTATTCTGACCTTGAGCTTATCGAGGAACTCTGCCATCGGCGTCACCTCCGTCATCACATTATATAACTTTTAGTGAATCGATGTAAAGATGTTGCATTAGGGTGAAATATCGTGTGTGTTTCCGTCCTTCGACAAGCTCAGGACGAACGGGCGGCGGGTCGCCGCGGACATACGGAAGTATAACCCGTTCAATCCTTCGATCCTTCGACTTCGCTCAGGACAGGCTCCTGCTCAGGACGAACGGGTTGGGCTTGGTTGCTGGTTTGGGCGGAAGAGATTGGGAAGGATCGTATATGAGCACACATTGTGTGCCATACAATGTGTGTGGATTCCCGATTCTATTTGGCTTGTACTACTGTAGTGCTCTGACAAAGGGACTTATTCGCAATCAGCCAGGGGCGACCGATTGCTTACCTGCTCGCAATCGTTTCGGGAATGACAAACTATTCGCCCCCCCCTAAATTTGCAAAACCGCGCGGGATTTGTATATTTCTCATTCGTTTTATTTTTATTCGCAAGAGGTGCGGGATGTACAAAAAAGGGTCAAGCGTCATGTTGAATCAGCCTATCGAGGGGAAGAAAGACAGGTTCGAGCAGGGGCTCAAGGGAACGGTAGTCGAGGAGTTCGACCTCCCTCACGGGAAATCCTACAGGGTGCAGTTCGTCGACGGCAGGGTAGCGAGGTTCCCCGAGCAGCTCATGAAGGAGGCAATCGACGTGATAAGCTAGGCACAGAACCTGTGCTCGTGTGCGATTCCTTCCAACTCCTCCGATGAGGGGGGAATTCTCCGCACTTGTATAACGCCCGTTTGCCTGCGGTTGGTATTTCTTTTTTGTTTTCCCCCTTTGTAAAGGGGAACAATTCCGAACGTGTGAGGAATTGGTCGGAGATGATTAATTGCAAAGGACTATCTTAATCGAAGCGACACTTTTGTTAAGCCAGATTAAGGGGGATTTAAAATAAGAAAAGAAAAATCCTCCCTAACCTATTTGGACTTCAGTAACACTCAGCCAGAAATTAATTTACTTAGGTGCCTTTGTTGTCAGGGCGTCCGAATGTATTTGTATTCAGGCGGCTTTTCCATGGATTATGAACAGTCGAGAAATCAGCGTGGATCGACCTATTTCTCGCACGCTCGAAACAGTACTTGCTCGCATTCGTTCTTTTCCAAAGGAGGGAATTAAAACTGCGTCCTTCGACAGGCTCAGGACGAACGGGTTAGGCTCTCACTTGTCCGCGCTGCCGCGGCGCGGCAGCGCCCCGTTCCCTCTTATCTCGATCGCCCTCTTTTTACGGGACAGGTCGAACCTGGAGACGTCCACCACGAACTTGTCCTGTATGAATTTCCGGCCGAGCAGTATCGGGTGCTCCATCCCGGACCTGTCGCAGAGCGAGAGCTCTATCTCGTGCGTCTTTCCGAATATCTCTACGAACGTTTTTATGATGTACCTGTATTCGGTTTGACCGAAGGAGCTCTTGACCTTCCTTCTTCCGAGGAGCGGCTTCCGCATCTCCCTCCCGTCGTACGCGGGGTGGGAGGGGTCGAGCAGCCTGAACCTCACGAACCTCTCGCCGCCTTTTCTCACGGCCCTGATGCTGTCGCAGTGTATCGCGGAGGTGTACGCCCCGGTGTCTATCTTCGCGTTAATGCCGTAGAGCCTGAGCTTGGGGAAATCGACCTTCTCCTTCCTTCCGATCAGCAGTTTTACCCGTTCCTTTGCCATCAGATCCTGTCCCGCCTATATACTCAATCCGAAGAAGATTGTAGCCAATCCGAGGAGGGCCGCAAGCCCGAGTATATCCGTTACCGTAGTGAGTATTATCATGGAGGACTGTGCGGGGTCGAGCCCGAGGGACTTTAGCCCGAGCGGTATGACCGCGCCTGACAGGCCCGCGATCAGGAGGCTCACGACCATCGCAAGCCCTACCACGAGCCCGAGCGTGGCGTTCCCCTGCCAGAGGTATGCTATCAGCGCCGTGATGATACCCGTGATAATCCCGTTTATGAGACCGAGCTTAAGCTCCTTCCACAGGAGTTTGGGGAAATCGCTCTTCGATATCTCCCGCATGACCAGCCCCCTCATCACTACGGCGAGGGACTGCGCGCCCCCGTTCCCTCCCTGACTCGCGACTATGGGGAGGAAGACCGCGAGCACCGTGACCTTCGCTATAGTGCCCTCGAAAAGAGCCACCACGGCGCCCGCGAGGAAGGCCGTTGCGAGGTTTACGTTGAGCCACGGGAGCCTCTTCTTGAGCGAGAAAACTGTGCTCGAAAAGGGTCTTTCGTCGCTGTGGACGCCGAATATGGTCTGTATGTCGGCCGAGTATTCCTCCTGCATGTCGCTCAGCAGCTGGCTCGTGTTCACTATGCCTACGAGCTTCTGGCTGCTGTCGACGACGGGTACGGCGAAGAACTTCTGCTTGGACACGATGCTGGCCGCGTCCTCCACGTCCATGAACGCGTCCAGGTAGAAGATGTTCTTTATCATGACCTCGGAGAGTTTCTTCTGCGGGTCCCGGATGAGGAGGTCCCTCATGCTGAGCACCCCTGCTAACTTAAAGTCCGCGTCCACGACGTAAACGTAGGAGAGCGGCATGTTCTCCTGTCCCGCCATCATCTTAATCTTGTTCACCGCGTCCGATATTCTGAGGTCGCCCCTGAGCGCGAGGTAAATTGGGCTCATCATGTAGCCCACGCTGTCCTTCGGGTACTCGAGCAGCTCCCCGATCTCGCGCTTTTGCTTTTCGGTGAGGTTCTGCGCTATCTTGCCCTTGAGCGACATGGGGCATACGCTCACGATGAGCGAGACCTTGAGGGGCTCCATGCTGCGGATGATCTCCCCCGCCATATCGTCGGGCAGACGGCCGAGGAGCCTGGCCGCGTATTCGTTCTGCAGGTTCTCGAAAATCGTTTTGGATATGTGCGGGGGGAGGCTCTTGAACACCTCCGCGCTCTCCTCCACGTCCATGGTCTCGATGACGTGCGCGGAGATCACGGGGTCGTATTCGGAGAATTTCTTTATGTAGTATTCAAGCGGCGAGCCTTCGAACATTTGAGACCTCCGGGAGTTTGTCCGGCCTCGATGCCGGGATATACAAGAATACATAATGAATGGGGGTTATGGTATTAGGGGATGGTCCTCTATTCTGTCATCGCAAGACCGTTTTGCGGTCGCGGCGATCTGTTTTTGCACTTAATTCCCTCTCCCCAGCGTGGGAGAGGGCAAGGGTGAGGGGGTACCTAAATTATGTTTTCAGATAACTCTTCGCGAGGAGCGACGTGGCAATCTCTCATTTTCAGGAGATTGCTTTGCGCTTTTCGGAATGGGAATACAAAGGCAAAAGCGAAAGAAAAGGCACATATATTTTTCTTCTTTTCCTTGATGAAAAGAAGCAAAAATCATCCGACTGAACATAATTTGCTGAAAATATCATATTAAGGCGAAAATCTTTCAATTCCTCCCTAATTAGCAATGATGCAAGACTAATAACATTATTGCTGATAGGAAAGGGCGTCCGAATGCGCGCTAGCTTGCATTCATCCCCTGAAAGATTTATTGACGCCTTAATAATCTATTTTCTTAACGCAAATTCTGTAATGTCGGGAAAGAAAAATAAACGAGATTGCGGCGCTACGCTCGCAATCACAAAAAAATAATATGTCCTTCGACAGGCTCAGGACGAACGGGTGAGAAATCAAATCCCCCTAAATCCCCCTTTACAAAGGGGGGGAAATGATGTTTCTTGCCTTTTAATTCCCTCCTTTTGTAAAGAACGAATGCAAGTGAGCGCGCATTCGTTCACCCTTATAATAAAGGCACCGAAGGAATTTAACATCCGGCTAAATGTCGAAATATCATACAAAGGTTAGGGTGGATTTTACAACAATCTGTAATTCTAAACAGGCCGAAGCAATGCGCGGGCGGGGGCGCCTTCGCAGTCCTCTATCTTGATGGGCAGGCATATGAGCTCGTAATCCCCCGGTTCGACCTGCGAGAGGTCGAGCCCCTCTATGACCCATATGCGGGCGTTAAGTATTATGTGATGCACCTCGGCGACGTTCCCTTCGTATCCGCCTATGGAGAGGTAGTCGACCCCTATCGTCTGTACCTGGCGCTCGACCAGGTATTTCGCGGCGTCCGTCGAGAGGTGGACGAAATTTTCGTCGAAGGGTTTTTTGTCCCATTTCCTTTTCGAGTTCCGGGTTTTGAAGAGTATGCGCTCGCCCTTTCTTATTCGGTGGGCACGAAGCTCTTCCTCTTTGATCAGCTCCTTGTCCTCTATCTCTATCACGCGCGCGTTGCCGACGACCGCCGAAAGGGGCATCTTGTCTATCCCGGTCTTGAGCTTCGTGAAATGGGAAGGCGCGTCCAAATGCGTCGCCGTATGCACGGACATTGAAAGCGCGGTCATGTTGAAATCGTCCCCTTTCCCCATGTCGCGGACGCGGAATACCTTGACCGGCGGGTCGCCCGGCCAGTGCACCATGCCGTCCGAAAGCGGCACGGTTATATCTATCCAGTCCTCCGAGCCGAGGGTGTAGCTCCTTTTCCCGGCGGACTTTGGGGAACGTGTCTGCATGACCCGGTTATCTTAATCAATATTTGCGCGAAGGACAAACGGCGCGCTGAGATCCCTCCCGCCACGCTGTCATCGCGAGGACGCATTACCGGCCGTGGCGATCTCGTTTTTGCTTTTAATTCCCTCTCCCCACTTTGTGGGAGAGGGGGAGGGTGAGGGGGT
>MFCJ01000042.1 GCA_001775255.1 Candidatus Dadabacteria bacterium RIFCSPHIGHO2_12_FULL_53_21 | reverse complement strand
GTGATTTTGATTAACAGGAAAATATAACGATAAACAATTATAACCGCGATTGCGGGTAAATGGGAAATGGGGGAGGGGGGGAGAGCGGATTCGATGCTATGAGTTTGAGGAGAGTGCCCGGGCTTGCCGACTACTAAATGACAAGGAATAGAAAAAGAAAAGGCGAATTTAATTTCTTCTTTTCCTTGATGAAAAGAAGCAAAAATCATCCGACTGTACATAATTTGCTAAAAATCTCATGTTAACGCTAAAATGTTTTAATTCCGCCCTAATTAGCAATGGTGCAAGTCTAGTTACATTATTACTGATAGGAAAGGGCGTCCGAATGCGCGCTAGCTTGCATTCATCCCCTAAAACATTTTTTACGCGTTAACAATCGATTTTCTTGACGCAAATTCTGTAATGTCGGGGAAGAGAGAAAAGCATTCCGGATCGATTGGAGTGTAAGGTAAACCCCCACCCTTAACCCTCCCCCTCTTTTCAAAGGGGGGAGGGAAATTATTTTAAATCTTCGACAGGCTCAGGGTGAACGGGTTTGATTTGTTGAATTAAGGTACACCCTCACCCAAACTATTTTGGGTCAAGAATCGTTTTCCTGGACATTCTATGCTTCGTTGCCCTTGTTGAGAGAGCGACCGAATGCTTGCTTGCTCGCATTCGTTTCCCCCCCTGTGGAGGGAGAGGGAATTAAACCTACAGCGACTCGTGGAGCTTGGCTGAGGCGGCGGGGTCGATGGGGAATTTCACGCTCTCGTAGAATATCGATAGGGTGCATTCGTATTTGTCCAGCTCTGTCTTCCTGTCGTCGAGCTACATCATAATGTTTGTCCTGCCGTCGATCGTGGGCCAGATATTCTTGATGGCGTAGATGCCATTGCATATCCTTTCAGGGTGGCTGTAGAGGGCGTCCGCGGTTTCGTTCTCGCGGTATTTCGCCATGCCGCTCGGCTCCTTCCCTGTCGCCTCGATTATCTCATCCGACTGGCGATCGAACTCGTCGATATAATCGTCCGCCTGCGCCTGGGGGTTGTTCATGTGGAGCACGGCCATGCCGAGCTTGCCGTCCGGGAACAGGTAGACGAGATCGTAGGCGGGTACATCAAGATCGATTTCGAATGTGTACGATTCACCACTTCCGGGGGCGGGCTGGGTATGGACAACTTCGTGCGAAGTCCCGCCTTTGATTTTGTATATGAGTATCGCTTCTCCGTACTTTATTATCTCGGCGTTCTCGTGCTTCTTGACTTCGTCTTTGGTCATGCCCCACCTGACGTCCCTCAGGTCGGGCTTTTCATCGGCCGGGAAGGACGGAGCTGCGGGGGATAGCAATAAGACGACGATTACGGCAAGTGATTTGATGTTCATGGGTCTCCGCTCCGGTTCCGGATGTTACGGATAGTATAGTGCCGGTGGGGCGGAGGATGCAAGGGGGGGAATGCGTGCTTCGACAAGCTCAGGATGAACGGGATTGACTTCGCTTGTTGGTTTGAGCGGAGGAGATTCGGAAGAATCGTAAAGACACACACTGTGTGTTCTTCTTTTCCTTGATGAAAAGAAGCAAAAATCATCCGACTGTACATAATTTGCTAAAAATCTCATGTTCAAGCTAAAATCTTTCAATTCTACCCGCAGCCCTGAAAGATTTTTACGCTTCAACACGCGATTTTCTTAACGCAAATTCTGTAATGTCGGGAAGATAAAAGCAAAGATAGATTTCTCGCGTGCGCTCGAAATGACACCCTACGACCCTTCGACCCTTCGACAAGCTCAGGGTGAACGGGGTGGGGTACGCTGCTGATTTAGGCGGAGGAAGGTTCGGTAGAATCGTAGAGCCACACTACGTGTGTGTGTGCGCGCGCTTACTGCTGCTCTTCCTCGCCCGGGCCGGAGAGGAGGTATTTGATGGCGTCCGACGAGCGGGCGGGCGGGAGCTTGAGGGTCTCGGAGTATAGATCGGCGATGGCGAAGCAGACCTTTTTCTTTTCCTCGTCCGTGAGCGGGGTCTGCGCCGTGTAGTCGATCTCGGGCCCGAACTTCGCGACGACGTTCGACGAGATGCGGCCGACGTCCTTCTCGGCCTGCTTCACGTCATTCAGCTCCGCAGGCCCCGTGTGGGCGGACCTGATTATGAGCGCGATCGCGCGGAGCAGGTCGTTCTGCTCCTCGGGCGTCATGAGCTGCCACATGCACTGCTCGTTGCCGTTTATGAGCTCGACGCAGCACTCGGGATCGTTATTCCCGGCCTTCCGGAAGACGCCTACGAAGGACGTGATGAACGCCGAAGTCGCTTCGGGCGAGGCGAGGGGAAGGTCGTGCTCGAGGAGCGCCGCGAGCGTCATGCCGTTCTCTGATATTATGTCGTCCACGCTTCCGCCCTTGATTATCGCCGACTTGGTGTCGGAGAGTATCTTGGCGTAGAGGTCAGGGTAGAATTCCTTTATCTCCGGGAACGCGGGGACCTCGAGTATGCTGGACTCGGCCGTAAGGTAGTCGTAGAGCCTCACCGTCCGGGGGTACGCCCAGTAGTAGATTACGAGCACCGCGGCTATGACCGCCAGGGTTCTAAAGACAGCGCGCATCGGGTTCACCTTGCCTCAGGGGGAAAATTTTGCCTTGGATAACTGAATTATACTCGGAGAACGCGGTGTTGTTAAATTTTCGGGCGGTTTAATTTCAGTTGGATTATTAATGTAAGGTGACACCCCCACTCGCACTATTTTGGCTTAGGCTTCGTTGTGCCGGAAGATTATATGCTACGTTGCCGTTGTTGAGAGAGCGACCGAATGCTTGCCTGCTCGCATTCGTTTCCCTCAAGGGGGAGGGGAATGATAAGGAATGGGGGATGATAGCGGCGGCGGGGCTGATGATGATCGCCGTGTTCTTCGCCATAAAGAAGAGAAGAGTTAATATAGGATAGAAGGGATATATAGGATATAACAAAACCGTCCTTCGACCCTTCGACCATCTCAGGACAGGCGGAGGGGATTGAAAGGCAAAAACTGGATTCCCGATTTAAGCACTCGGGAATGACAGAAAAGAAAAGACGGGATTACTTCGCGCCGCTTTTTAGCACCTCATTTCTTCTCTTTATACTTGAGCGCGAGGAGCTCGCTTTCGTCGGCGTTCCTCAGGTAATTGAGCTCGATCACGCTCGAGGAGAGCTGCCATTCGGCTCTCAAGCGGTGCGATGAGCCTTCGTCCGACTCGAAGCTCTCGGGGTTCCCGTACTTTTGTAAGATACTGGTGAGGAGTGTCTCGTAGAGGTTTATGTACTTTTTGTTGCCGCCCGGAGACGCGGGCTTTATGAATACCTCGGTCAGCTCGTTCGTCTTCGGGTCCATCCAGAACGTGACCTCGTACTCGCTCCCCTCGATAGATGCGTCGGGTAAGTAGAGGTCGGAATAGAGCCTCCCGTTCTCGATCGTCCTGGGTTCGGTGGTTTTTACCCGGCCGAGGAAAGCCTTCTTCAGCTCGGCCGTCGTCATGCCCCATTTAGCGTCCCTCCAGCCCTTTGCGTCCTCCCTTATGGCGTGCGCGTGAACGGCCGCCGTGAAGATCGTTATAAGTGCAAGCGCGGCTGCGGTCAGGTATCTCATAGCGTGTCTCCGGATAATGAATTCGTGATGTTTATATAATTATATGCTATGGGGAGGGGTTCCGGAAAGGGGGTTC
This sequence comes from Candidatus Dadabacteria bacterium RIFCSPHIGHO2_12_FULL_53_21, assembly GCA_001775255.1. Lineage (GTDB taxonomy): Bacteria > Desulfobacterota_D > UBA1144 > Nemesobacterales > UBA2774 > 2-12-FULL-53-21. Next base: position 3,485 of record MFCJ01000042.1, on the reverse strand, counting down.
TGCAATCAGAATTTCTCCATTTCCTGCCTGAGCTGGCGCTCTTCGACGCGCGGGTTCCACTTCACGCTGTAATAAAGCACGGACAGTATGGTGTTCACGTTCCCGCCCTCGAGCGTGAGGAATATTTCCGTCTCCGGCGTGTGCCACGCGCACTGGAGTATGAGCCTGCCCTCGGTGACGGCCTTGCCGTACGCCTCGGGCTTCTCCTCCTGCTGACCCTCGCTCCATGTCTTATCGTCCCTGACGGGCTTGCCGAATTCCCCGGTGAGGACGCCCTTTATCTTGTCGTAGTCCTTCACGTACTGCTGCGGGTCCTCGTACTTGTTCGTCACGGCGTATCCGCCGAGGACGAGCTTGCCTTCGGTGAACAGGTATCCGATCTCCGAGTCGAGGCCCTCGTACTTCCCCTTGTAGCTAATCGCGAGGTCGTAGGGCGGGAGCTCGGTCTCGCTCACCGGGGTGCCGTTCTCCGTGAGCTTTACCTGCGCGGGGGACATGCCCCAGCGGGTCTTGCGGAAGTCGTGGGTCTTATTCTGCGCGTGGGATTGGGGGGCGAGGGCGGTGATTATAATGGCCGCAATCAGAGCGAGTGTGATCGATTTCATCGGGGTGGTTTCTCCTCCGTAGAATTATACATGGAGAATGGGGGAAAAAGGGGGGCGTGGCGCGTGCATCGGAACGTATCGCCCGTTCAATCCTTCGACAGGCTCAGGACGAACGGGTTGGGTTTTGTTGCTGGTTTGAGCGGAGGAGTTGGAAGGAATCGTAGAAACACACAATGTGTGTGTTTTATGAAAAGACAAAGGAAGGAGAAAGGCTGTTTTTTTATCCTTCTTTTCCTTGATGAAAAGAAGCAAAAATCATCCGACTACAGAATTAGCTAAAAATCTCATGTGCTCGCTAAATCTTCCAATTCAACCCCATCCCGTGGAAGATTTTTAACGCTCGTACAATCGATTTTCTTAACGCAAATTCTGTAATGTCGGAAGGAAAAAATGCGTGCTTCGACAGGCTCAGCACGAACGGGTTGGCTTCGGTTGATGTTTGAGCGGTGGGGATACAAAAAAGGGAGCCGAAGCTCCCTTGATGTGCATAAATTGTAGAACCGGGTTTTAAGCCGCTACTTTCCTTCTTCTGATAATGAGAAATCCCGCTATCCCCAAAACGCCCGCCATTGCTATTAAACCCCATTCGTTAAGGGTCGGGATTGGGGCTATGCCGGTAATTAGCGTACATTGACCTGTATCCTGATTGCAAAACGCATTTTCTACAACGTCTTCAACCCTGCACAGAAAGGGTCCCTCTGAACTATCGCCGCACTGACCATCCCCCTGGCAGCACGTTATATCGGTGGAGAATCCCGAAAACCCTTCTTCCGGCAATGCCAGAAGTAAAAAACCAAAAGCCAGAAAAGCGACTACGAATGAATAAGTCCGTATTCCGCGCATATCCTCACCTCCTTCAAGACTTTCTCTATTATACAATACATGAGCGGGGAATAACAACTGAATTCCAGGGCGGTCATAGACGCTGTCATCTTGCCGACGGTGGTATAGACGGGATGGTCTGTCTTGAGAACCGCACCCCGGTCGCGGCAATAAAAAAGGGAGCCGAAGCTCCCTTGATGTGCATAAACTGTAGATCCCAGGCTTTAAGCTGCTGCTTTCCTTCTTCTGATAATGAGAAATCCCGCTATCCCCAAAATACCCGCCATGGCTATTAAACCCCATTCGTTAAGGGTCGGGATTGGGGCTATTCCGGGAATTCCCTGACATAAGCCGCTTGTTTCATTACAAAGCGCATTCGGCACAAAGTCTTCTTCAAGACACATTATGGGGCCTCCGGCGGTATCTTCGCACTGACCCTCTAACTGGCAGCAATTTATCTGTATGCTGAATCCCGAGAATCCTTCTTCAGGCAATGCTAAAAGCAAGAAACCAAAAGCTAGAAAAGCGATTACGAACGAATAAGACCGTATTCCGCGCATATCCTCACCTCCTTCAAGAGTTTTCTCTATTATACAATAAATGAGCGGGGAATTTCAATGTATGTGCAAGTGGTTGATAAATGCTGTCATTTTACCGCGCTGAGCTCACATTCGTTTGCTGCGGTCGCCGGATTGGGCGGTGAAGGTTGGGGAGAATCGTAAAACACACACTCTGTGTGTTCTTCTTTTCCTGGATGAAAAGAAGCAAAAATCACACACGTAGTGTGCGTTATGAAAAGACATTACAGAATTTGCTAAAAATACACCCGTTCAATCCTTCGACAAGCTCAGGACGAACGGGTTTGGCTTCATTGCTGGTATGATCGGATGGGCTGCGGAAGGATCATAAAACACACAATGTGTGTGCGGGCGCTTGCTCGCCGCCAATTCTGTGAATGTCGGGGAAATAAAGACTGGAGGTTGAACCGGGCTCTGTGCTATGTATTCGAGCCGGCGACTTGACACACCGGGGTGTAATAAAATACTCTTTATGTAGTAATTGACGGAGGCGGGCGATGAATAACAACGATGATTTTATTAGCTGCTGGAACGAGATACTGGTCCCGAAATGGAACAGGTTTCGTCATCTGCTTTCCGGGAACGGAGCCGTGCACAGCAGGATGGCTTACGCTGATTTTCAGATCAGGCCCGGCGACAAGGTGCTGGATATAGGCTGCGGATACGGCGAGACCTGCCTCGAGATGGGCAGACTAGTCGGCCCCGGGGGCGAGGTGCTGGGTCTCGACTGCACCGAGGCGTTTCTGGAAATCGCGAACAGGGAGAGGGACGAGGCCGGTCTCGACAACGTGAAGTTCGTCCTGGGCGACGCGCAGACGTACGAGCTCCCCGCGAATTACTACGACGTGGTCTATTCACGTTTCGGCGTGATGTTTTTTCAAAATATCGTCTATGCGCTCAAGAACGCCCACAAGACGCTCAAGCCGGGCGGCAAGCTCTGCATGATCGTCTGGAGGACGATAAGGGATAACCCGTGCTGGGGCCTGGCGAAGGACGTCGCGTTGAAACATCTGCCCCCTCCGGGAGAAAACGCTCAGACCTGCGGGCCGGGCCCGTTCGCGCTGGCGGACGAAGAAACCGACAGGGCTATGCTGAAGGCCGCGGGGTTCGAGAATGTAGTATTGTTCAAAAGAAACGATGCGGAGGTGTGTATCGGGACGAGCCTGGAAGAGGCAATTGATTTTCAGATACTGGTCGGCCCCTCGGGGGAGATAGTCCGCGAGGCGGCCGAGCTCGGGCGGGAGAAGCTCCCCGTGGTCCGCGAGGATATGAAAGCCTCGATGAAAAAATATGAGAAAGCGGACGGGGTTTATCTCCCTTCCAGCACCTGGTTCATTATGGCGAGGAAGTGATTTATTCCGATGGCCGGGCTTGCACTGGTGTTCGGGGATGACAAGAAGAGAAAGACGAAATTGCCGAGATTGCCGGATTAGGCGGAGGAGTTTGGGGAGAATCGTAGAGACGCACTCTGTGTGTTCTT
>MFCJ01000041.1:169-7300 GCA_001775255.1 Candidatus Dadabacteria bacterium RIFCSPHIGHO2_12_FULL_53_21 | reverse complement strand
CGGCCTGACAGAATGATGACTATCTGTTTCCTGGGGGCGGGGTGCCAGTCGAGGTACGTGCCGGGCGAAAATTCCTTAAAAAAAATAGTCGATGCGGTCCTCACCGATTTCCAGAACGGATTGTCGGATGGAAGCTCCTCAATGTGAGATCTATCGTCTGCACCATTATAAATTCTGTATATGCCCATATGTAAAGTTTTACTTGGCTGTTCGAATGCCGGTATCTCTATTTATAAGCAGCCGCTCCGGATCATCTATCCCCTCAACGACCTCGAACGTGTCGATCGCGGGCCCGAGATTCATCGATGCGACGCGCCCGAACATTATTTTCATTGCCTTACGGACGTCCTCCGGAATGCGGAGGAAATCTTCTATCCTGAACATCTCGACATGTTCTTTGGCGAGCCCCCTCCCGAATTTACTCGCGAAGGAATAGACCTCCTCTGAATTTTCGTACCCCCAGAGGAGAGAGCGTTGACACGTGGCGGCAATATCGCGCGCCAGCTCCATATCAAGCCTCTTGCTGACGAGGTTGAGCCCCACGGGCAGCGGGAGCCCGGTGTCCTCACACCACATGGCGCCGAGATCGCATATGCGATCAAGCCCACGCTCCGTGTAGTGGATGATCTCTTCGTGTATCATAACGCCGGCATCTACCTCGTCCCCGGCGATCGCGTCGACTATGGAATCAAAGGGCATTTCCACGAGCTCGATACCCGGACAATACATCAATGCAAGCACGCTGCCAGTGGTAGGATGGCCCCCTGCCGCGACCCGCTTTCCGCGGAGATCCCCGGCCGACTTGTAACGTTTTGAAACGAGCACGGGGCCGAAATTCCTCCCCACGCTGTTCCCGACGCAAAGTATACGGTACCGGTCGGCGACCCGAGGGTAGAAAACTGAAGAAACGGCTACCACATCGTATAGAGCCTCGAGCGCCGCATGATTGAGGTCAATGATGTGATTCCGATAAAAAACGGGCTTATAGCCATCGGCGCTCAGCGTTACGCGGCCGTGCTCCCAGGCGTAGTAGTTGAACAAATCATCGCTGTCCGGCGTGTAGGCAATAGAAAGTTCCTTCATAGACACTCCCCCTCCAACAACTTAACGAGCATTATTAATAGCTATTGGCAAAAAATCAATTAACGTTAGATCTCTGACTTAGGGAATCAATACATAAATAACGATAACACATTAGTATTATTGGATATTACCTGGTATATTATCCCGATTCTTACGAAGCGTCAAATGCCCGATTGATGCTTATACATAACAGCCTTAGAAACTACTATGCTTGAAGAACTGAAAATTTTCAGCAGGTACGCATGGGGGCTCAATGATTTCTTCCGTCACACCCTGCCCCCGGAAGTCTGCAGAAATATGATTACCAGTCAGCTGCAAAACAGGGAGAAGTCCTTTTTGCGCATACTGAAGCTGGGGATTTACGATAATCCGAGAAGCCCGTATTTCAAGCTCCTCAGGCACGCGGGGATCGAGTACGGGGATTTTGTAAAACTTGTAGAGAGCGAAGGCATTGAGGGATCACTCTCGAAAATCTACGACTCAGGCGTTTACCTCACTCTGAATGAATTCAAGGGCAGGCAGCCTGTACGTCGTCCAGGGCTCGAGTTCCCGACCCTGCCCCATGATTTCGACAACCCGTTCCTGGTCAAGTTTTATGAAGCCAGGAGCGGCGGGTCGAGAAGCAGGGGGAACCGCATCATTATCGACCTCGATCTGCTCACCCATGAAGCGGCCTACTTCCATTTATTTCTTGAGACCTTCGGGTTGACCGCGAATCCCCGGGGAGCATGGCGGGAGATACCCCCAGTGGCCGTCGGCATGAAACTCGCCCTCCGTTATTCCAAGCTCGGGAGTCCGCTCGAACGGTGGTTTTCGCCCACCGCGCTTTCGCTCAATTTAAAAAACCTCAAATTCTATATTTTCACGAGATACAGCATCCTGGCGAGCAGGATGTTCGCCAATCCCATGCCCGTGCCCGAGCACGTGCCTCTGAACGAGGCTCACAAGGTCGCCGCCTGGCTCGAGACGAAGAGAAGACAAGGCAGACCGGCCGTTCTGGATACTAATGTGAGCGCCGCGGTCAGGGTATGCCTCGCCGCCCGGGAAAAGGGGTTCGACATATCAGGCACCTTCTTCCCGGGAGGAGGCGAACCGCTCACACCAGCAAAAGCGAAGATAATAAGAGAAACCGGCAGCAGGGTCCATTGTCACTACTCGATGACGGAATTGGGCACTATGGGGCTTGCTTGCGCGAACCCCATACACCTGGACGAAGTCCACCTCCTCACCGATAAGATAGCGGTGATCCAGCGTACGAAGGAAGTTGGGACCGGCGGAGGAAAGGTCGGAGCCCTCATATATACGTCTGTCCTTCCGCTCTGCCCGAAGCTCATGCTGAACGTGGAGAGCGACGACTACGGCAATCTTGAGTCAAGGGAATGCGGCTGCCGGATAGGAGAGCTCGGATACGGTACGCACCTGTCCAATATCAGAAGCTATGAAAAACTTACGAGCGAGGGAGTGACTTTCCTCGGGACGGAGCTGCTCAGGGTAATCGAGGAGGTCCTGCCCGGCAGGTTCGGTGGCGGCCCTACAGACTACCAGTTCGCGGAGGAAGAGGTAGACGGGCTCCCGAAGGTGAATATAGTCGTGAGCCCTCGTGTGGGCGAGGTTGACGATAAAGCCGTCATCGATACGGTAGTCAACGCTCTTATTCCCTATCCCGGGGGCGAGGTGATGGTCAGGCAGTGGTGCCAGGGTAACACCCTCCGAGTTATAAGAAGGGAGCCTTACACCACGTCGTCCGCGAAAATCCTTCCCCTTCATATCACTAAACTGTCCAAGTGAGCGGAGAATTGCGGCACAGACGAAGAACCACTTCGCATCATCCTGATTGATGCATAGAAGGGGCGCACCGTTTTGCATTATATTATGGGAGTTTTTAGACGGCTCATATAATGCAAAACTACCCGCCGCTTAGAACCTCTTTCAAAGCTTGTTCCGTCCTTTCAACCATCTTTTCAACGGAAAAATTCTCGGCGATCCTCCTGCGTAAATCCGTTGAATCGAAATCCGGGAGCATGTTCAGGATATTCTCGAGGCCCCCGGCGAGCATTTTCGCATCGCCCGGCTGCACGACGACTCCGAGTTTCCCCACGATTTCCGCGGATGCGCCCACGTCGGTGACAACGCAGGGCACGCCGCACGCCATGGCTTCCCCTACGACGTTCGGGAAGCCCTCCCCGTAAGAAGCGGAGCATAACACATCGAGCGCGTTAAAAACTGCGTTCATGTCCTCTCTAAAACCGGCCCAGATAACACGGTCGTATATCCCCAGGTCCTTACTCAAAAGCACCATTCTTTTTTTATAATCTTCATCCCCCTCTCCGACGCAAACGAACCACAGATTATTTCGCTCTTTAGTGATTGCGGACGCGGCCTCAAGGAACAGCCGGAACCCCTTGGCTTCAATTATACGGCTGACGATGCCCACGAGTACTTCCTTCTCCGAGACTCCCCACGCCCGTCGAAGCTCATTACGCGCCTTCGTGTCCGGCTTAAACTTCTCCGTATCGATACCGTTGTGTATTACGAGATGTTTTACAAATTTATAACCCATGTTCTGCCTTACGTACAATCCCGCTTCAGAATTCGACACCACCAGAGGCACGGATGACGATACGTATTTTGGAATTTGAAAAACGGCTTTGTACTTAATATTATCGCTGCCGAGCCTGAGCAGGGCGCCTGACCCGCGGATGCCCCAGACAAGCTTCGTTCCGGGCAGTGTCCGGGCTGCGAGCCACGAGACGAGCATCGCTGCGCTGCCGCCGAAGCAGTAAAGAACTTCCGTTCTCTCTCTCTTCAAGAGACGCCTTAACCGCGATACAGCCATCAACATCGTGATCGGGCCGGGAATGTCCCTGTACGGCTTCCGGGAGAAAAGTGTGCCGATATCGATGGAATCGGCGTTCCACAAGCCCCGCCAGGTATCGTCTTTCGGATACATGGCGATCACGGAAACGCCGTGTCCCCTGCGTGCGAGATTCGCCGCCAGCAGCGAGACCTGGCGCAGGACCCCTCCAAACCCGAGGTCCTGAATAAAGAACATAATTTTCATAGCGACACTATACCAGATAGCTATATTCGTTGGTATATATTCCCGATACCGGAACAATAAGGACTGGTGGGGACGACGGGACTTGAACCCGCGACCTCCGGCTTGACTTCCCCTCCATATCACTAAATTATCTTAGGGTGGATTCTATTATTTTTATTCACGAGCAGTATCATGCCTGTCAAACCGTTTCATCGCGAACCTGATACCGCACGCCGTCGTCCCGCTGCCAAACGGTCCTGAGCTATCTTATCGTGGTAAATATTCCCTATCCAAAATCATACGCCTTAGTCTTGAATCCTCCTTCCTGACCGGATATCTCATGTTCTTCACCACAAGGTCCCCAAAATCCGTCCTTATTGTTGAGACATACGCAAACATCATCAGGTGACGGGGTTTCACCGCGTTACGGCTGCCGTAGTGAAAGCACACATTGCTGTCGATGAACAACACCGTCCCCGCGGGATAACACAGCCTTATCAATTCGCTTTCGGGAACGACCGCATACATTTTCTCGTCAGTAACACGGTGACCGCCCTTCTTTGTATGGTAATCACCGAGACCTATCTCGGCTTTCGCCGACACGGACTTGGGCAGGAAGCAAAAAGGCCCCCTCTCCATCGTGATCTCCCTCAAAACGACTATGACGTAGACCATCGGCTTATCGTGGTAGTCAAGATGAAAGAGCTGGCTCTCTCTGGGCAAAGCGTCGGGTTTATCATCGAATTTATTCCAGGACTCTACAAGCCTCACGCCGTAGGGCCTGGAATAAGAAAGCGTGGGTATAAAGCCGAGGTAGCTGCATACAGTCGATAGCACGTCAGAAGAGGTTGCGAAATTGAGTATCGATGGGCACCTCGGGAAGTAATCTTCGATAAATATATCTTGAAAAAAAGGCCTCCATCGAAGATGTTGCTTTTCGCCGCCCCGCTCATCTATTATCTCTGCCGATTCCCTGAGGATCTCCTCGAGATAAGGAAGCCTCCCCGAAGTATCGATAACCCATCCGTCCTTCATTTCATTCACGGGCGCGACAGGGTTTCCGTTCTCTTTGATAAGCTCCGGGAAATTCTCCCTATACCGCCGCTTCCTGTACTCATGATACTTCCCGAACCTGAGACTGTTGTAGGCCCTGGCAATCGCCGTAGTATTATTCACCCCCAGGGCGCTCATGTAATTCCTCTCGAGGATTTTGGCAGCAGGCTTGAATACAACGTCTATGGTTTTACCGATCATTTCTCCTCCCGCGCCGCCACTTGATCCCCAGACGGACTGGCGCTATCCCGCTCATTATCAATATTCCTTGTCCAGCACCATACGCCTTAGTCTTGAATCCTCCTTCCTGACCGGATATCTCATGTTCCTGAGCACTATATCGCCGAAATCCGTCCTTATTGTTGAGACATACGCAAACATCATCAGGTGACGGGGTTTCACCGCGTTACGACTGCCGTAGTGAAAGCACGCGCTGCTGTCGAGGATCAACACCGTCCCCGCCGGATAGCACAACTTTATCAGCTCGCTTTCGGGAACGACGGAGTACATCTTTTCGTCATTGACGCGGTGGCCGCCTTTCTTCGTATGATAATCGCCGAGACCGATTTCGGCCCGCGCCGACACGGACTTGGGAAGAAAGCAAAAGGGCCCCCTCTCCATCGTGACCTCCCTCAGAACGACTATCACATAGACCATCGGCTTATCGTGATAGTCGAGATGAAAGAGCTGGCTCTCCCTGGGCTGAGCGTCCGGAGTTTCGTCGAACTTGTTCCAGGACTCTATGAGCCTCACGCCGTAGGGTTTGGAATAAGAAAGTGTGGGTATGAAGCCAAGGTAATTGCAAACGGTGGAAAGTACGTCCGAGGACGTTGCGAAATTGAGTATCGAAGGGCATCTCGGGAAATAATCGTCGGTAAATAAATCCTGGAAAAATGGTCTCCTGTAAAACTGATGCTTTTCGCCGCCCCGATCATCTATTATCAGGCTCGATTCTTTAAGAAGCTCCCCGAGATAAGGCAGCCTCCCCGAGGTATCGATGACCCACCCGTCTTTCATTTCGTTCACGGGCGTGACCGGGTTACCGTTTTCGGCTATCAATTCGGAGAAGCTATCCCTATACCACCTCTTCCTGTTCTCATGGTAATTTCGGAATCTGAGACTGTTATATGCCCTGGCGAGCGCCGTTGTATTATTCACTCCCAGGGCGCTCATGTAATTCCTTTCGAGGACTCTGGCGGCAGGTTTGAATACCGCGTCCATAGCTTTACCGATCATTTCCCCCTCCTCCTGCGTGAGCAGACCGCCGTAATCCTTTCTGCCCGCGCGTTATGGAATGTTGAACAAATAATACAAGATTATTAATAAATTGAGAAGTAAGGGTAAAAATTTGCTAAAGGAAAACCATGTATGCCGGTACTTATTCAGGCAATAAAACTGGCGGGGACGACGGGACTCGAACCCGCGACCTCTGGCTTGACAGGCCAGCGTTCTAACCGGACTGAACTACGTCCCCGCAAGTTAGTTTTGGAGTGGTGGGCGGTAAAGGATTTGAACCTATGACATCCTGCTTGTAAGGCAGGCGCTCTCCCATGCTGAGCTAACCGCCCACTCCGAATTTGAGTATTTCTGGTTTTCCAGGGTTCCGAATTACTACCCGTCGGCACCCCCGTCGTCCCCCTCCCCTAACAGAAGGGAACTACCCCACAAACGTAAAGGACACTATGTGTCCGGGCGTCCGTAAGGGAGAAATATATAACTGAAATTTCCATATTTGTCCACCCAGCGCAGAACCTGCGCTCGTAGCCGACAACTTCCCTCTCCCCAGCGTGGGAGAGGGCAAGGGTGAGGGGGATAAATCCGTTCGTCCTGAGCCCGTCGAAGGACAGATACATAGTGCGTCTCTACGATCCTACCCTGCCTCTTCCGCTTAAACCCGCAACGACGCCTAACCCGTTCGTGCTGAGCCCGTCGAAGTATGAACGGGTTTTACACCA
>MFCJ01000041.1:0-114 GCA_001775255.1 Candidatus Dadabacteria bacterium RIFCSPHIGHO2_12_FULL_53_21 | reverse complement strand
TTGCCCAGGCCAAAAAAAAGGGCGGTTATCTCTAACCGCCCCCTCTTGATAATCTTTTTTAACTTTTATTGTTTAGTTTACGTTAGTACCGAGTTCTTCGCCCATCGGCAATAC
>MFCJ01000040.1:3273-7330 GCA_001775255.1 Candidatus Dadabacteria bacterium RIFCSPHIGHO2_12_FULL_53_21 | reverse complement strand
TCCCATTCCTCATCATCGTCAAGTTCTTCTTCGTCGTCTTCGTCCCATAATTCTTCTTCGTCCTCGTCCCACTCGTCCTCATCGTCTTCCCAGTCATCGTCCTTTGCGAGCAATTTAAGTTCGATTACCATGATAATTCTCCTATAGCCGTGATTTATCTGAAACGATACACCCTGACTTTGAAATGTCAAGTGAATCGGGAGGCCGATATTGGCGCGAATCCGGAGAGGATTATTAACAGATTGTTAAGGGATTGTGAGCGGTTATAAGACACGCTCAAAAAGTCTCTGCGCCCGGGTGTGAGGAGCCGTGGCAACGCGGGCGTTCAGCTCGCGGGATGCTCTCTCAGGAACTCCTCAAGCTTTAATACGAGCAGTTCCGAGCCTATGAATACGGGTGTTCGCTGATGCAGCTCCCTTGGCTCTATGTCCATTATATGAGTGACTCCGTCAGTCGCCCTTCCCCCGGCCTGCTCCACGATGAATGACATCGGGTTGCATTCGTAGAGGAGCCTCAGCTTGCCGCCGGGTGCGTCCGCGGTGGCGGGATAGAGGAATATGCCGCCGGTTATGAGGTTCCTATGTATGTCCGCGACCATCGAGCCGATATACCTTAACGAGTAAGGACGGTTTGTAGGCTTGTCTATTGCTTTACAATACCTGATGAACTGTTTTACGCCTTCGGGGAAGCTCAGGAAATTGCCCTGGTTCACCGAATAGGTCTTTCCGGCTTTCGGTATTTTCATGTCCGGGTGAGAGAGGCAGAACTCGCCTATCGAAGGGTCGAGCGTGAAGCCGTTTACGCCGTATCCCGTTGTATAAACGAGCATCGTGGACGAGCCGTATATTATATATCCCGCGGCCGCCTGACTTCTTCCCTTCTGCAGGAAGTCCTCCGCCGTAACAGGCCCTTCTGAGGGAGAGACACGTCTGTAAATCGAAAATATTGTTCCGACCGAGACGTTGACGTCTATATTCGATGAGCCGTCGAGGGGGTCGAGGGCTACGACGTAATTTGCGTCTTTGGATACTCCATCTCGGAATGTTATGAAGTCCTTGTTCTCTTCGGATGCGACACCGCAGCATTGCCCCCCGAGCTCGAGAGCCGCGATGAACCTCCGGTTGGCGAACACGTCGAGCTTCTTGACCTCCTCCCCCTGAACGTTCATTTTCCCCGTGCTCCCGAGTATATCGACGAGCCCCGCCTTGTTCACCTCTCTATTCACTATCTTTGCCGCGAGGCCGATGTCCCGGAGCAGCCTCGAGAGGTCCCCGCGCGCATCGGGGAATTCGGTCTGCTTCCTGATGACGAACTCGTCTAACGTTTCAATGCCTATCATTACCCGATAATATTACCAAACTTCCGTCATTAAGAAAGCCTTGGTATCCAAGTGCGGCGTGTTTCAAAAACCGCACGGTGTGTACGGTGCCAGAGGCCGGTGATCAATCCTTTTTCTCTTGCGGACCGTCATTCCGGTTCAGGATTTCCTTTACCGCGTCCGAATCCTTTATTTTCATCGCGGCGTTCAGTCCCTCTTCCCTCACCAGGTCTCTCGCGTCATTGAAGCTCTTCGCGAAGTCCTCGGGTAGGGCGTCTTTGGCGATCAGCGACGCCTCGTTCAGATAAGGGAGCAGCGCCGAGCTTTTGAATACGGGGTCGTTTTGCGGGTAGAAGAGACTCAGGCACGATGACAGTAAAAACGCGGTGACCGCTCCCATAAGCGCCCCCACGGCCCCTCCGCATATCCTGTTGAGCCAGCTCAGCTGTAGCGTGCCTATCAGCCTGGTCGTCATCCATCCCGCTGTCTGGATGATCACATACGCTGCGAATGCCAGCACGATGAAGCCCCCGACGTCGGCTACGGACTTGTTTTCCACGAGTCTTTCCTTGATAAACACATCGCCCAATACATCGTAAAGAATAAAGCCGATGATCAGTCCCCCCAGGAGGGCGGCGATGGAGAATATCTGACTCACGAGTCCTCTCGAGAACCCGACGAGCGTAAAAAGCGCGATTACCGCGGCTATAGTTATATCGAGCCAGTTCATATATATACCCGGATACCGTTTCTGATTATTTCCTCCGGCTGCTGTTGATGTAGCGCCTCATGTGTACACCACTTCGAATCTAGAGCCTGAACCCGGCTCCTTCGTCACTTCGATTCTGACCGGGAATCTTTCCTTCATCTCATCGACATGGGTTATCGCCAGTATTTTGTCGAAGTCGTCCTTTATGGAATTTATCACCTGCACGAACTGGTTCAACCCGTCCCTGTCCTGCGTTCCGAATCCTTCGTCGATTATAAGGGTTCTCAGCTGCGCGCCCGACCGGTTCGCTATGAATTTCGAGATTCCGACCCGGAGCGCGAAATCTATCCTGAACGCCTCTCCCCCCGAGAAAGTCTCGTAGCTCCGCGTCCCCGACGAGTCGCCTATATAGATTTCGAGGGTCTCCTTCTCTCCCCCTTTCTGCGTCGGCCTCACCATCTCGAGGCTGAGGGCCATGCTGCCTTCCGTAAGCTTGCCCAGGATCTTGTTCGCTTCCACCTCTATCTCGGGGACCGCGTGCTCTATTATCAGCGCCTGGAGTCCGTTCTTCCCGAAGGCTTTAGCGACCTCCTGGAATATCAGGAGCTCGTGATTCGTCTCCCCGATTTTAATTTTTATCTCGTTTCTTCTGACCGCGAGCTGTCCGATCCTTTCGAGAGCGCTTATGGCCCTGCTTATGTCCATGACCAGCCCGTCTTTTTGTTTTTTAAGAGCCGCCGCCCTGTCCTCGACTGCCGACATCTTTTCCTTAATCTCCCTCGCCAGGGCTTCTATGCCGCTTAGTCCGCTAATCTCGTTTTCAATTTCCTCGAGTCTCTTCTTTCCCTCTGCCAGCCTCTCGGTTAGCTTCTTCTCCTCGCTCTCGCGGAGGCTAAGGCCGAGCCTCGCTCTCTCGAGCATCTCTTTGTCACCAGACGCATGCTCGAGCTTTTTAAGCGCATCCTTGACGGCCCTGTGCTCTCTATCGTCATAGCCGAGCGCGTCCCTTTTCCGTTCGAGTTCTTTCCGCTCCGCATCGTACTCTTTTTTGAATTCATCACCGGCTATCGTTTTAGAGACGCCGTCGTAACTGTTTCTGGCTTCCACTAGCTCGATTGCGGCGGCTTCCGATTCCCTGAGGCCCTGCTCCCTCTCTCCGAGCGCCTTATGCAGTCCGGGCAGGAGTTTGATCCTCATATCGGCCGGGGCGAGCTCTTTGTGGAGCGCTTTCTCTCTATCTTCGAGCGCCGTGATATCCTTCCCGGCGCCCCGTATCTCGTCGTCGAGTCCCATGATCGCCGTCTTGAGTTTTTCCGCGAGGGCGGCTCTCGCCTCTTCCTCGAGCGGCGATTCGCAGAGCGGGCAGTGGGCCCCCGTGTCCCCCGCGGCAAGCACATGCAGCTTTTGTTCTTCCTCGGTTTTTCTTTTATTGAGCTCGGATCTTCTCGCCCCCGCCGCTTCCTTCTCCCCGCCAATTCTCCTTAGCTCTCCCCTTAACACTTCGGCCCTCCGTGAGGTCTCGGTACACTCTCCGATCCGGGCGCTAATTACCTCGATCTCTTTCTTTAGCCTGCCGGACGATGCGGCCCTGACTTCGAGCCCTTTTATTTTCGAGGAGAGCTCCTTCGCCCTCATCTCGAGCTCCACTCTCTTTTGGCTGATCTTGTGGCTGAGCGCGGAGCTCTGCTGATCCAGTATCAGGGCTTCGGCCCTTTTTTCGTCGAGCGCCCGGTCGAGGGCCGCGGCGTCCCTGAGCCTCTTATAACCGTCCTCTATCTCTTTCTCCCGCGAAAGTATCTCCCGGTCTTTCTTTATGCCTTCCCCGAGGGCGAGGGCCTCTTCTTCGAGCCTGACGCATAGGGTCAGCAACGCATCCCTCTCTTTGCCCAGTCTTACAAGCGTCTCGAGCTTGGACTTTACGGATTCAAATTCCCCTATGAGATTACCGCGTATCGTCTCGAACTCCGCGATGCCGGACGAAACCGTTTCGTCCTCTTTTTTTAGTTCAAGGAGCTTCTTTTCGATTATTT
>MFCJ01000040.1:0-3246 GCA_001775255.1 Candidatus Dadabacteria bacterium RIFCSPHIGHO2_12_FULL_53_21 | reverse complement strand
GCGAGGCTTCGGTCTCGAGCGAGGTCACAGACACGCCTGAAGCCTGAGCGTGCTCGCGGGCTCTCCTCGTGAGTGTCTCGTATTCGTCGAGCTCGAGTATCTTCGACAATACCTCCTTTCTCTCGGCAGGCGTCCTCTTCGTAAACTCGTCGGCCATTCCCTGCAGTATGAACGACGAGCAAATGAAGGAGTTGTAATCCATCTTCAATATCTTCTCGATTGTGACCTGGGCCTTAGTACCCTGGTCGAGCGGTCTGTATGAGCCCGAACCGCCGTCGAACACCTGGAGGTCTATCGAGCTCTGCGAGCCTCCCTTTTTTTTCGATATGGTCCTCAGTATCCTGTACCTGTTCCCTTCGGATTCGAATTCCAGCTCGACGTGCGCTTCGGAAGCCCCTCTTTTTATTACCTCTTCCTTGTTTTTGACCCTGCACCTGCCCCATAGCGCCCATGTGAGGGCGTCTATCAGCGCCGATTTGCCGTGCCCGTTCCTTCCCGAAAGACAGGCGATCCTGAAGTCCCTGAAATCGAGGGTGGAGGTATTTTCTCCGTAGCTCAAAAAGTTTCTAACACTCAGCGTAAGCGGGACCATCGGTTAATACCGACCCTCGGATAACATGTTAGTTAATATAACATTTACTCAAAATATCACATCTTTTAGGCTCTTTGACTTATATTAACTGTTCAGATAACTTAAACTGCGATGGAATTTTCCGATATCCTTTCCATTATAAATCCGGAGCTTGAAGAGGTCGAAAGGGAGCTTGAGGCCAATATCAAATCCCCCGTTCCTCTCGTTTACGAGATTTCCAAGTACCTGCTGGGGAGCGGCGGAAAGAGGCTCCGTCCTTCCGTTCTTCTCCTTTCGAGCGGGGCCTGCGGTCTTATGGACGGGAAAGAGAGGATATATTCCGCCGCTGCGCTCGAGCTCATTCATACGGCCACGCTGCTGCACGACGACGTGGTGGACGAGGCCAGGCTGAGGCGCGGGAAAACCGCCTCGAACGTGGTCTGGGGCAATAAAGCGACAGTGCTCGTGGGCGACTTTATGCTCGCCAAGGCCCTGGGCTTAATACAGTCCTGCGGTAATCTCGAGCTTATCAAGGCAGTTACCGACGCCGCCGCGAAGCTCGCGGAGGGGCAGGTGCTCGAGGTCATGAGCGCCAGGAACATGCTGGAGGTCTCCGAGGAAGTGTGTTTCGGAATCATAGAAAACAAGACTGCATCGCTCATAGAAAGCTGCGGGAGCGTGGGGGCCATACTCGCCGGCGCCAATGAGGCGGTAAGACGCTCTGTCGGGCAGTACGGGTTCAACATAGGGGTGGCCTTCCAGCTCGTGGACGACGCGCTCGATTACTCATCTTCCGAGAAGGAGTTCGGGAAAGGGGTCGGACAGGACCTGATCGAGGGCAAGATGACCCTCCCGCTGTTTTATTCGATCGACCGGGCTTCGGGTGCGGAGAGAACGAAGGTAAAAGATATTCTTCTCAACAGGGACGGTCTTAACGATGGCGACCTCGGCTTTGTAAGGGACCTCGTCGAAAAGTATGAAGGCGTCGAAAAAACCAAAGTAGTGGCGAAGAGCTTCATACACAAAGCCAGGAGCGCGATCTCGTCCCTGCCCGGGAGCGCCTGCAAGGAGTCTCTCGGCATGCTTGCCGATTATGTGGCGGAAAGAAAAAACTGAGAATCCCCGGGCATCCTCTATTCGGGCTTGATTTCAAACATCATAACGTAGGCATCTTCCCCGGTGTCGGAATAATATTTCCTTCTCGTATGGATGGTTTTAAAACCCATTTTCTCGTAGAGGCTCCTGGCCCTGGTATTCGAAATCCTGACTTCGAGTATCGCGTATTTCAGGCCGCTCCGGGCGGAGTGCCCTATACAGTCCCGGAGGAGTCTCTCGCCGAGCCCCATATTCCTGAATTCCGGATGCACGGCTATATTCAGGATATGGACTTCGTCATATATGGTCCACGTCACGATATATCCGACCACCATTCCCCCGAACCTGATTACCCTGTTATAAGACCTCTGCGATTTTAATTCGCGCTCGAAAACCCGTCTCGGCCATGGAGTGGGGAAGCTCACGTTCTCTATAGATACGATACCGTCCAGGTCCTCGGGGGTTATCCTGTCGATCTCGAATTTAGGCGCGTTTTCCATATTATTATTTTTTCAGGTTAGTGATAATATGTCCACAGCATTTTTTAATTTCATAGTCATTTCCCGAAGTATATCCTCAGTAACTCCCTGGCTGCGGAGAAAGGGCTCATCTTTCCTTCGGCTGCCCCTTTCTCCGTATCCCCGATAATTTCCCTGACACTTTCATTATTATAGAACCGCTCTTTTATCTCTCCGGGAGCGGTTTTGTTAGTGCGAGACAATTTTCATAACCCGTGAGCAGGGTCAGGCGTTATCCCTGATGTTACCGATTAGTATTTTGAGTATTTCCTGAGCCGCTTTTGAAATCACGGTGCCCGGTCCGAAAACGGCCGTGACACCCGCTTTGTAGAGAAATTCGTAGTCCTGTTTGGGTATGACTCCCCCTGCTACCACCATTATATCTCCCCGCCCCATATCCTTTAATTCCTTTATCAGCTCCGGGACGAGTGTTTTATGACCCGCTGCGAGGCTCGATATGCCTACGATATGTACGTCGTTTTCGACGGCCTGGCGCGCCGCTTCCAAGGGTGTCTGGAACAGCGATCCGATGTCGACGTCGAATCCCATATCGGCAAAGCTCGTGGCGATGATCTTGGCGCCCCTGTCGTGGCCGTCCTGCCCCATCTTCGCGACCATTATCCTGGGCCTCCTGCCTTCGAGACCGGCGAACTCGTCCGCAAGCTCCCTCGCTTTCCTGAACCCTGTGTCTTCCGACATCTCTCCCGAATATACCCCCGAAATAGTGCGGATCACGGCCTTATACCGTCCGAACACCTTCTCGCACGCGTCCGATATCTCGCCCAGCGTCGCGCGTTTGCGTGCCGCTTCCACGCTGAGCTCGAGCAGGTTCCCCTCGCCCGTCTCGGCGCATTTCGTAAGCGCGTCTAAAGCCGCCCTGACGGCGTCGTTGTTTCTCGCCTTCTTCAGCTTCCTCAAGCGCTCTATCTGTGCCGACCTCACCGCCGTGTTGTCGACTTCGAGTATGTCGATCCCCGCGTCTTCGTCCGTAATGTATTTATTGACGCCGACTATCGTGTCATGGCCCGAGTCTATCCTTGCCTGCTTCCTGGCGGCGGCCTC
>MFCJ01000039.1:11711-13185 GCA_001775255.1 Candidatus Dadabacteria bacterium RIFCSPHIGHO2_12_FULL_53_21 | reverse complement strand
ACCGGGAGATAATCGAGTCCGGATACTGCAGAGCGATACCCGTGAGAGGCAAAGAAGATGCGAGCTACGATGGGGATACCTACGGGCAGTGGAACAGGGTGAGCGTCCGGGACATCGAGGACGCGGTATGGGACGTGTACCGGAATTACGGGAGCTATCTCATACGCGCCGTGCAGGGGAGCCGGTGGATCGAGAATAAATGGACGAACGAGGGCTCGCAGCAGCAGCTCCTCGAATACATGCGCTCCCTTTAATGCGCCATATTTAACCGGGAAATGTAACCGTGCCTAACTTGTCCGAAATCTTGGAAATATTGCTTGAGCATCCGCGAATAATATGGTATGTTTCAGATAATCTTGGTTTGGGAGGATATTCCGTGAGCGAAAAGAAATATTTAGACGGCGTAAACCCGGAAAGGCGTGAATTCCTTGAAAAGGTTACGAAGGGTGCGTTCATCATACCGACAGTCATTTCGGTCATGATGCTCAACCAGAAGCTCAACCTCACGACGGCGAACGCGAATAGCAACGACGGGGAAGTCCCCGCGCCCTTGCCCTGATTGTCCGGTTAAGGCCGCAGGCGATTTGTCCGCGCCTGCGTTTCTGGGGTAGGATAAATATTTGAGAAAATTTAGGAAGGAGCATGACGTATGGACGATAAGAAGTTTCTCGAAAATATAAACCCCGAAAGGCGTGAGTTCCTCGAGAAGGTCACGAAGGGCGCGTTCATCATCCCGGCCGTGATATCGGTCATGATGCTGAACCAGAAGCTCAACCTCACGACTGCAAACGCCGTAAGCAACGACGCCGATCCCGGTTAAGACATATAGCCCGGTTCCGGCCGCGGGCTCTCCGAGTCCGCCCGAGTTTTCCGCTGATGCCGCATCGGGATATGATTAATATTTGAGAAATTTTAAGAAGGAGCGTGACGAATGAGCGATAAGAAGTTTCTCGAAAATATAAACCCCGAAAGGCGTGAGTTTCTCGAAAAGGTTACGAAGGGTGCGTTCATCATCCCGGCCGTGATATCGGTCATGATGCTGAACCAGAAGCTAAACCTCACGACCGCGAACGCCGTAAGCAACGACGGTTGTCTTCCTTCATGTACAACGATCTCTGTCCCGGGCGGATCTATACCCATAACCGAATTAAAACCGGGTATGCCTGTATTTACGCTCGACCTCCACGGAAAAAAGGTCGTAAGCCGGATTGAGCTCGTTTCGAAAGTACTGGTGCCGGGCGATCATATGATGTGTCATCTGATTTTGGACGACGGCAGGGAATTGCATGTGTCGGCGGGGCACCCAACGGCCGATAACAGAGGGATAGGCGGTCTCTCCGCGGGCGATGTGCTCGACGGGGCGGAAATCATATCTATCGTGAAAATATCTTACGATTTAGGCTACACATATGACCTCCTCCCATCGGGAGAGACCGGGTTATATTGGGCCGACGGAGTTCTTCTGGGCAGCACT
>MFCJ01000039.1:3226-11667 GCA_001775255.1 Candidatus Dadabacteria bacterium RIFCSPHIGHO2_12_FULL_53_21 | reverse complement strand
GGAAGCAGAGGCGTATTCCGGCTGACGAGAGATGCGGTGCTTACGTAAAGAGGGCGAGCCCCACCGCTTTTCGGATGACCATAGTAATCAATGGCATGTTTTTACCGGCGCATTTCCCTTCCGAATTGCACGGCTGACAGATGAGACCGTTTACTCAGCCTTAACCTTCCCGTTATCATAATCCGGGGGCTATACTCCTATGAGCGATATATTCCTTTCAGCAGCGATGATCGTCCGCAACGAGGAGCGTTTTCTCAGGGACTGCCTGGAGTCGCTCAAAGGCGTCGCAGACGAGATCGTCATCGTCGACACGGGTTCCGCGGACGGGACGAAGGAGATAGCGGCCGTATACGGTGCGAGGGTCTTCGATTTCCCCTGGTGCGATGATTTCTCAGCCGCCCGGAACGTATCCGTCGAACACTGCCTCGGGGAATGGATACTGTTCATCGACGCCGACGAAAGGCTAGGGCCCGTCGATAAGGCCCTCGTCAGGGCCGACCTCTCGCGCCCCGGATACAATGCATTTACCGTCAGCTACAGGCCGGTCACCGGGTTCACCGCATTCAGGGAGTTCAGGGTATTCAGGAACGATCCGAGGATAAGGTTCGAGGGGATAATTCACGAGACCGTGCTCCCGTCCGTCACGAGGGCGGGGGAGGAGGACGGTCTCGTGATCGGCAACTCCATACTCGAGATCGACCACATCGGGTACGACGGCGAGATGGCTCACAAGCACAGGAGGAACCTGCCCCTCCTGCTGAAGCATGTGGAGAACCATCCGGAGAATATTTTTCTCAGGTTCAAGCTGGGCGTGGTCTTGAAGGCGCTCGGCGATACGGAAGGGGCCGAGCGCGAGTGGCGGAGGGCCATAGAGACGGTCCGCCGCAGCCGGAGCGTCGTCCCGAGGGACTGCCAGCCCTACTATGATTTGATCCGTCTCCTCCTCGATAAGGGGGAGGACGTTTCTCTGCTCGTGGAAGAGGCCGAGGCCCTGTTCCCGGATAACTGCCTTATCATGTGGGTGAGGGCCATGGTCCTCATGCACGGCGGCGCATACGAGGAGGCGGCGGGGATATTCGCCGAGCTCACGTCCATCGACCCGGACAATCTCGACCCCGGACGGATCTCATACGACAGGAGGATATTCGGCGAGTACTCGTACGAGCCCATGGGGACGTGCTACTTCAAGCTCGGCAGGCTCGGCGAGAGCGGGCGGTGCTATTCTCTGGCCCTCGAGCGCGACCCGGAAAACCCTGAATACCAAACGAAGCATAAATTCATATCCGCGCTCCTTAAAAAATCCTGAATACCCGGGCGTCATACCCGTTCCTCACTCTCTTTCTTGCATTTTTTGGCCGGATTATATATGATAAATCAAAATAAATTTTTTGTGAGAGGGTCAGCCGATGGATGAGAATAAGAAGACTTCTAAAAATTTCCTCGACGATGTAAGCCCCGAAAGGCGCGAGTTCCTGAAGAAGGTCACGAAGGGCGCGTTCATCATACCGACGGTCATATCCATAATGATGCTTAACCAGAAGCTCAACCTGACGACGGCGAACGCCATGAGCAACGACACCTTTACCCCCTGATATAATCGGATCGAGTCCGTTTCGATGGTATTCGTCGGCCGTGTATGCAACGGATACTTTCGCGCGCGTTCACTGCTTTTCCCGCCTGTATGCTCCGGGTGTTGTTTTGCCCGCTTGTTTCATCCGCCCGTTTTAGAGATAATACTCACCTGTAATATCAAACTGTCATTTGCGGTGTAATTTCCACATGATAAAAGGGAAAGGATACGGAGGATGCTGGCCGACCCCCGCACAGGAGCTGCTGCTGAGGGCCTGCCTCTCGACAGGAAACGAAGCCGCCGGCGCCTTCCTCGAATGGAAGGCCTCTGCCGACATCGGGACCGTCGACCCCGGCTCCTACAGGCTCTTCCCCCTCCTCTACGTAAATCTTAAATCTATGGGCATCGACGACCCGCTCATGAACATATTCGGGTGGGTATATGCGAAGACCGCCTCAAACAACAGGACGCTATACGGGAGGCTCTCCGGGCTCCTCTCCGAGCTCAAGAGGCGAGGCATGCCCGCAATACTGCACAAGGGCTCCGCGCTCGCGCTCCTTTATTACGGGGACCCCGGCCTCCGCCCCATGATGGACGCGGACATACTCGTCCCCACGGCGAGGGTGCGCGAGGCGATAGATATCATCACGGGTCTCGGATGGAGCTCTTCCGTTACCCCGCTCAAGGGCTTCTCGGATAAGAAGCTCCTCTCGAGGCTCGGATGGACCCCGGCGGAGAGAACCGTCCGGGATTATACCGGCGAATATTTCTCGGTCAGGCACGGTCAGGACTTCACGAACCCGGCGCAGTTCACGATTGACCTCCACTGGCACCTGCTCCACGGATATAACCGTCCGGACGCCGACGCGTTATTCTGGGAAGGGGCGCGGGGCATAAGCGTGGAGGGGGTGCAGGCGCTCGCGCTCGACCCCGCAGACCAGCTGCTTCAGGTGTGTTCGCACGGGGCTGTGTGGAACACTATACCGCCCATAAGGTGGGTGGCCGACGCGGCGGCCATAGTGCGGAAGGTGAGCGGGGAAGGGGAGGGGCTCGACTGGGAGAGGTTGATTAACGCTTCAAATCGGCACGGGAAGGTCCTCCCCGTCAGGGAAGCGCTCGGGTATCTGAACAGGTATCTGGACACGCCCCTGCCCGATGCGGTCCTTCGGAAGCTCGGTTCCGTCCCCGTATCGAGGGCCGGGTACTTCGAGTACCGGGTGAGGACGAGGCCCCCGGGTGTGCTCGACGGGCTCGTCGAGCTAAGGTTTCTCTGGAGCTCTTATTCGAGGGAGAATAGCGGGAAGAATTTATTTGCCAGAATTTCCGGGTTCCCGAAATTCCTCCAGCACGTCTTCGGCATGGAGAGCGCCCGGCATCTGGTCTTATATTCCGTGTTCGAGCTCGTCCGCCGGACGGGCCGTTTTCTGGCCGCCTTAAAAGACAGTCTCTTCGGCAATCCGTCCTCTAAATAATTCACGTATGTAAAATTAAATTCCACCGCTCAAGTCAGCTTGAATATCTTCTCCGGCTTTATCCTGAATATGACCCGCTTCTCGTTCTTTCTCGTGCGTGGGTATGTGTCTAGCTTGAGGTACTTCCTGGCCATCCTGTTTATGTGCTCCTCGGCGCCCTCGTAGGTGTCCCCCTCCACACTCCCCATTATCATGACCTGCCTGTAGGGGTTTCCCGTATCCGTTATGGAGACGGCGACCCTCCGGTCCCTCCTCATGTTCTCCGTCTTCACGCGCCCGTCCGCGGTATTGATGATTATATATTCCCCGTCGGAATCCACCCATGTGACGCTCACCTGGGGTGAGCCGTCGGGCATAAGCGTAGCGAGGGACGCGAAATTCTTCCCTTCCGTACACAGCTTATAGACAAACTCGTCGATCTTCATTCTAATGCTCCTTCTCTATTTATTCCTCTTTCAGTCTCGTTTATTATTTCGCGCACCAGCCGCCGTCGACCGTGAGCATGCTCCCGGTAATGAACCCCGCGTTCGCGCCGGCCAGAAAAAGCACGGCGTGGGCTACCTCGCTCGCTTCCGCAATCCGCCCCATCGGGTGGAGCGAGTTCATGAACCTCATGCCTTCCTCCTCGCCGACCCTCTTCAGGTAACCCTCCGTAACGAGGGGAGTCATCGTCGTTCCGGGGCACACCGCGTTCACGGTGATCCCCTTGTCCGCGTACTCTAAAGCCATGCTCTTCGTGAGCTGCACCACCGCGCCCTTTGACGCCGTGTACGCGGCCAGGGAGGGGAAACCTTTCATCCCCACAATGGAGGCGTTGTTCACTATCCTCCCCTCTCTCCGCTCTATCATGTGCGGTATCACGAACTTGCTCATGAGCCACGTGCCCCTCACATTGGTGCCGAAGGTCTTATCCCACACATCAGCCGGCGTCTCGTGCGTCATTCCCGGATGCAGCACCCCGGCGTTGTTGAACAGTACGTCCACCTTCCCGAACCTCCCGAGGGCGTATTCGACCGCTGCCCTGCAGTCCTCTTCGTTCGATACGTCGGACTCCGTGTAATCGATCTCGAGCCCCAGTCCCGCAGCCTCGGCTTTCACAGCGCCGAGCTTATCCTTCCTCCTGCCCGTTATGAGGACCCTCGCCCCTTCCTTAGCGAAAAGGAGCGCCGTTTCCTTGCCTATCCCCGTCCCGCCCCCTGTGACTATTACGCTCTTGCCCTTAAATCTCATTTCTCTCACTTTATCAAGAATTATCGGTGCTTATCTATATCTATATAATATATACAATGAATTTGGCGAAACGACTCATATCTGTATATATGTGCTTTTCTTAATATTTACGGTGATTATGGGTGAGAGGGATTAAACGGCCGGATGTGTATCTGACGGATGAGCCGCGCCCTTACATGACCGGGCGAATCGGGTGAGACGGCGTGTTCGGAGGAGGGTGTCGTGGAATTGAGGTGTCGGGGAACACCGTACTGATTCGGTGTGGTACCGGTATTTATTTCATGGGAGACCCTACGGTGTCACGCCTCTTCCACTCCCCCGTCATCACCGCCTTTCTCTTCCCGCAGCCGTCGCCGAGAGGGAGGAACGAGAGGACGCTTTCCTTCACGAGGAACCTGTACTTGCCCGCGCCCCCGCATGATCCGTCCTCGAACGTCATATCCCGTCCCGAGAGCCTGTAACTTCCCGCCGACCGCTCATACCCCTTTACATCGCCCTCGAACGTGAAAGCGAACGAGCCGTCCGTACCGAACGTGAGAAACCCTTCGAACGAGCCTGACTCGCTCATGACGTGCCTTTCCCACGTCCCGCTTAATTCTTTCCTCGTATTCGCGGAATCCCCGCATCCTGAAAACCAGGGGATGAGTAAAAACAATATTGATATTATCGCCAGATTTCTTTTTATCATGCCCGCAGCGGGGGGAAAGCCCGGTCCCCGCTTTCAATTCTAACAGCAAAACCGGGACTTCATCATAAATATGATAGTTGCCGGAAAAATAGCAATCCTCACTTTTTATTGGCTATAATTATCGTATGAGGCTCGATAGGCGCGTGATGTTACTCTTGGCGGTTGTCCCGGTTATTATTATATCCGGGATATACTTTATATCCTGCGACTCGGTGGTAAACGGGTGCTTCGGGGTGAACCTGGAGGGGTCGTCCTGCGTTGCGGAGGATATACTCGCCATAGGCCAGCAGGACGGGCTCGGGTGCTACAAGTGCACGGGGCAGGAGACGGGCGACCATTTCTCCATAGCCTGGAGCGAGGGCCCGCTCGAAGGCACTCCGGACCCGGGCACGATATTCTCGTTCCTGAACACTACCGACAAGTGGATCGCCGAATTCACCGACTGCGGGACGCTCACACTCTATGAAACGTTTCAGAACGACTTCGGCAGGTTCGTGAAGGGGGACCTCGCCGGCACGCTCGGGGACATCGACCCCTTTCAGATAGACAAGCTCTCCCTCACTATCGACATACCCGGTGTGAGGTCCGAAGAGGCCGTTTGCAATTTCTGCGCCAGCTCAACCCCGCCCCGGTGCTTCGAGACCATACCGTATCTATAATTAGCCGCCTTACCTGTCCCCGTTCGTGAGGGGCAGGAGGTCGAAGCGCGCGCCGTTTATCGTGACCGCGCCCGGTTCGTTGTCTATGAGCCTGACACGGAACTTTTTGGGCGCGCCGCCCTTCAGGCTGAATTCCGGAATATCGAACTTTTGCGAGCGGCCGTTCGTGATTATCTCGAAGTAGGCTTCCCTCGTGTAGCTGTCCCTGTGGCGCACGAGCACCCTCCCGCGGGAGACGTGGAGCACGATGCAGTCGGCCGTGTCGCTCAGCTTGTGGGAAAGGGGGCAGTACTCCGTGTGAGTCCCGCTCACGAAGCGGAATGCGTAAAGCCCCAAAATTAATACCCCGAACGAAATAGCGAGCGCGAGCGGTTTCCTTCCCGACAATGTACGGTTCTGCCTCGATATGTGTTTGTATTGCCCCGGCAGGGCGCGCCGGGGAACCCCAATCAAGAAATAAAATATAAACGACTTGTTTAATTTTTCCAGTGAGGGGGATAAGTTCAGTACTAGTAGGTTTTATGTGGCGGCGGATTTTGTAGAGGAATAAAATTCATAAATAATAAATCCCCCTAAATCCCCCTTTACAAAGGGGGAAAATATATTCCCCGCGATTGAATCCGCCCCGTTAGTGCTGGCCCGTCGAAGGGCAGAGTTCTAATTCCCTCTCCCCCTCGTGGGAAATAATTCCGAGCAAGCGAGGAATTGGTCACTCTTACAGTAAAAGTGGAAAAGTTGCTTTACTGTGGCTCAATGGCACCTAAGCCAAAATAGTGAAGGGTGAGGGGGTACCTTCACATTTCTGTCATTGCGAGCGAAGCGCGGCAATCTCATCTTTTATGATTAAATTCCCTCCTTTCTTAAAGGAGGGTTAGGGTGGATTTAATAAATATTTTTACTTTACGGCATCTCGTCCTGTATCGTGATGTTTATCCGCCTGTTCTGCGCGCGTCCCGCGGGAGTGCTGTTATCGGCTACCGAGTGGTACTGTCCGAACGAAACGGCTGCCAAATAGTTCGGGTCAATCCCCTGCTCGGCGAGGTAGCGGACTACGGATACGGCGCGTCCCGCGGCGAGGTCCCAGTTCGTCGGGAACCTGCCGGCGAGCGGCTCGAGGATACCGAGGTTGTCTGTGAATCCCTGTATCACTATGTATTTGCCCGGCACCTGCTGGAGCGCGGGAATTATCTTGTCGAGCTCCTGGCGCCCCTGGCTGTGCAGCTCCCATCCGCCTTCCGCGAAGAGGATCTCATTCAACATCGTGACCTGGAGCTCGTCCTGGAGCTGCTGTATCTGGACCTGGTCGGCGGCGACCTCGGCTTCGAGCGCCTGGTTAAGCTGCTGATAAGTAGCGTTCAGGTAAGCGAGCTGCTGGTTTTCCTGAACTTCCTGGTTGTACTGTCCCTGCGGTACGCACCCCGCGGCGAGCACGAGCGCGAAAATAAAAAATAGTTTTATCTCTCTCATAAAATTCCTCCTGATACTGATGTTAACCGGAATTATAACGCTAAATATGCTTTTTGAGAAAGACTATTTACGCGGTTTCGGGGAATTGAATTGCAATATATGTGTACCCGTCTTATGCTTCATACCGATTTAACATAGATAGAGTAAAATTAATAAAAGCTGATTCATCAGGACTGTCGAAATGAAATATATAAAGAAACCCCGGATTCTCTGCGCCCTCGTAATTTTTCTCGCCATATTCGTCTTGATTTCGTGTAAGCAGCCGGAGCAGCGGGATACGAATGAAGCGCCTGAAGAGAGCGTCCCGCATCCGACATTGGGACCGACCGAAGCCCCGGCCCCCGAAACCGAAGACGGGGAGGACGCCGCCCCGAGGCTCGTAGTCGGGATAGTGGTCGACCAGATGGCGTACGATTTCCTCGACAGGTTCAGGGACAAGTACGGCGAGGACGGTTTCAAGAGGCTCGCCGGTGACGGGTTTATCTTCAGGAACGCGAGATTCAACTACGTGCCGACGACGACATGCCCGGGCCACGCGTCCATATACACGGGCGCTACTCCCTCCGTACACGGTATAATCGGGAACGACTGGTTCGTCAGGGCGCCCGAAAACGACGAGACCTACTGCGCGCGCGACCTCTCGGCCAGTCTCGTCGGAGGCGGCCCGGAGGCGGATGAAAAAGCCGGGCGGCTTTCGCCCCGGAATCTGCTGACCACGACGGTCACGGACGAATTGAGACTCGCGACCAGAATGAATTCGAAGGTGATAGGCGTAGCGCTCAAGGACAGGGCCGCGATAATGCCGGCGGGGCATCTCGGGAACGCCGCCTACTGGCTCGACGACGCGAGCGGTGAGTGGGTCACGAGCACGTATTATTACCGCGATATGCAAATGCCCGGGGGTGCTAAGCCCGAGCTCCCCGCCTGGGTAACGGATTTCAATGAAAAATATTCGGCTGAGAAATATTTGACCATGCCCGGCATAGACGGCATATGGAATACGCTCGGGGACATATCTACTTACAGCGAGAGCCTGCCCGACGACAACGCCTACGAGAAATCGATCAGGGGCAAGGACGAAGAGACAGGGGAGTACAGAAAACCCGTCTTCCCCTACGTCCTGAAGGACGTCCTCGCCGGGAACCCGGAGGAGACGAAGGGGCAATACGGGAGGCTCATAAAGGTTGCGCCCTTCGGGAACTCGATAACGAAGGACTTCGCCCTCGCCGCGGTCAGGGGTGAGGGGCTGGGTAAGGACGGCGTAACGGATTTTCTCACGGTCAGCTTTTCATCGACCGACATAATAGGACACTACTACGGCCCGAGGTCCGTCGAGGTCGAAGACGCCTACCTCA
>MFCJ01000039.1:0-3142 GCA_001775255.1 Candidatus Dadabacteria bacterium RIFCSPHIGHO2_12_FULL_53_21 | reverse complement strand
ACCACGGGGTAGGGGACTCGCCGCTCTTTCTCGGGGACATAGGCATACCCTCGGGATATTTCATGGAAGACGATCAGGTGCTTGCCGGACTGAACGAGCATCTGGGGAAGGTTTTCGGAAGGGGAGGCAGTAAATTCGCGCTCGCCTACAGCAACCAGCAGGTGTATTTAGACCGCGATCTGATAAGGAACAAGCTCGGGCTCTCTCTTGAGGACGTGGAAAGGGAAGCGGCCTCCTATCTCATGACACTCGACGGTGTCGCCGACGTGGTAACGGCGTCCACGCTTGACTCCGCGGATTTCACAACCGGGGCCAGAATGCTCGTCGGGAACGGATACAACAGGAAGAGGTCGGGCGATGTCATCGTGATTATGGAGCCTTCGTGGATCGAGTACAAGGAGAGGTTCGGGAAGAAAGGGGTTACGCACGGGGCACCTTACGACTACGACACCCGCGTGCCGATCATCTTCTACGGGCGGAACATCAAAAAGGGCGAATCCATGAGGCCGGTGTACATCACCGACATCGCGCCCACGGTCTCGGCCCTGCTCAGGATTCCTTACCCCTCAGGCGCGACAGGGAATCCGTTAGTTGAGTTGTTCGAGTAGAAACTCCGCTCGATCGCAGATACCATGACCGCTAAGCGTTGGAAGGTGCGGTGACTGCAGATATTATTTCTTCTTCGCCGGGGTCCCGGTGAACCTGAAGCTCCCGACTATCTCCTCGAATTTGGCGGTGAGGCTCGAATACACCGGATAGCACGTGAATATCGCCCTCCTGCCCGCGTCCACGAAATAAATCGAGTAGATCTCGTCCCCCTCGTCGACCCCTTCCCCGACCTTCTGCCACACCTTCTTCGCCTTCTTCCCGCCTATCGTGAAGTCGTCGATCCTCGTTATGTCCTTCGTCTGCGTGATGAGCTCCGCGAGGGTGCCGCCGTAATCGGGATAGACCCACGCCTCTATCTTGAGCGTGTCTGCCGGGAAGTAGTGGTAGCTCCTTATGCGCGGGTCGTCGTCTTTATAACTCTGGATGGAGAAATAGTTCCCTGCGTCCTTCTCCGCTTCCTTGAGCGTCTTGTATTCCTCCATGTACGTCACGAGCTCCCAGCCCTCGGGGTACTCGATCGAGAACCCGTGCCTGCTCTTGTAGGTCTCTTCCGGGGTGGGTTTCTTGGTACTCTCATTCTCCCCGGCGGGGCACACGGCCGCGGGCAATAGTACCAGCGCAGCGAATATAATCCCGTATTTCAGGTTCCTCATAGAATCACGCTCAGCCGTAATACACGAACATCATCATTTTCTCATATTTTTTGTCGCAAAGCATCAGGTTTTGTGTGCCGCCGAGTGATTTTACTTCCTCCATGGCGTCTTTGAGGGGGACAGTCCTTACGCTATCCCCGCCGAGGACGAGCTCGACCTCCTCAGAGTCCGGGAAGAGGGAGCGCAGCTTTATCGAGGCCTGCTGATACTGGAGCCAGTCCCCACTCCCTTCGAGCGACCATTCTATCGTATCCTTCGACCATATTTCTATCCTGAGCATGTTATAATCGAACTTCCCTTGTAGTCATTGCGCGGTTGTGAAACAACCTCGGCAATCTCTTTTTTCGTCATCCTGAACTACGTTTCTGAGTGCGCGCAAGAAACGGACGCCATTGGCCGAATCCAATGATGTAACTATTCTCCCCTTATTCGTTTGTCAAACCAAGATATTCAGGATCTCGTCTTTCTATTCCCCAGACATTCCCGGAACCTGCGGCGGGAACACGTAGTGTGCAGTCGAAGTAGCAAAAGGCAGAGTGCCGTCACGCCTTCTTCATCGTAAGCGCTCGGCTCACGACCTCCATCAAATCCCCGAAATCTATCTCGTCCCTGTCCCTGAAGTTGAGGCACCCCGTTCCGTGCTTTATTCCCGGGTGCTTTTCGATGTAGGGGGCGATGTGCTCCTGCGAGCAGGTATATACGGAGACGTAGCCCTTTTGATTGGCGACCGAGACCCAATTGCGCCCGATCACGAACGTCGGTATCCGGTATCTTATGGTGATCCGGGCATCGGGGAACCACGACCGTGTCCGCCCCATTATCTCCTCGACCCTCCCGCGCCTCCCGGCCGGCACCTTCGCCATGTATTCGTCAATGGTCATGTGCTTTTTCTCCCATTATCTATATTACAATTATCCGGGCGCTCTGGGAAACCCTCCCTCGGCTTGTCATTTCGAACAACGGTTCTGAACATGTGCAAGAACCGGACACCATTTGCCGATTCCAAATCAGTCCATTAGTTCTTGCATATCAACAACACAAACCTAAGCGTGAGAGATCTATTTTTATCTGTCTTTGCGAGGGAGTACTTATCACGACCGCGGCAATCTCGTTTTTTCTTTCATTCCCTACTTAAGAGGAGGAGGGACGAATTTGATGGATTTATGGAATAATCTAGAATATTCTAGATATTTACTGTAACCTTAATATAAGAGGTGATATCCATGACACTCATAAAATTCGGGGCGCAGGCCGACGAAGAGCTTTTGGAAGAGATAAGGGCGCTCGCAGATAAAGAGAACGCGAAGCTCTACGCTATAATCAACGAGGCCTTCAAAGACCTCCTGGATAAGCGTAAACAGGCGAAGCCCCGGAAGGCTGTCATGGGCCATTTCGCGGAGAGCCTCGCCGACTACGATTCCCTCTATAAAAAGCTGGCTAAGTGACCGTCTACCTTACGGCAGTCGAAGTCCTGACGATGCACTATATCCTGATCGAGCGCTACGGGGGGTCTCACGGCCTAAGGGACGCGGGCGCGCTCGACTCTGCGCTCTACAGGCCTCAGAGCGGGTACTACGATGACGTCATCGCCGAGGCCGCCGCTCTCTGGGAGAGCATCACGGTCAATCATCCGTTCATCGACGGCAACAAGCGCGTCGGTTTCGCCGTGACGGATACGTTTTTAAGGCTGAACGGTTTTAGAATCACTGCGCGGCCCGATAAAATCTGGAGATTCATAGACAGGTTGTTTGCGAAAGGAAAGTTCGAATTCTCGGCGCTCGACCCCTGGCTGCGGAAAAATACGGAAGAGGCGGGCTAAGGCAGATTATTATTTTGTCATTCCCGACTGCGATCGGGAATCCAGTCTTTAAAATATAACT
>MFCJ01000038.1 GCA_001775255.1 Candidatus Dadabacteria bacterium RIFCSPHIGHO2_12_FULL_53_21 | reverse complement strand
AGGCTGCGGCTCGCCCGTATTTTGTGGAACTGATGCGCGCCCTTGCCGTAATTAAAATGCTGTCTGAAGAATTTGCCCAATGTAAGCGGGTGGGCGTGGCGCACGATTGCCTCAGGGGCATATAACGTCTTGAATCCCTTATAGAGATACCTGTCGCAGAATTCCCTGTCCTCGGCGGCGGCGAGTGGAAAGGTTGTATCGAATCCCCCAACCTTGAGGAATTGCTCTTTTGATAGCGCCATATTGTTTGAGGCTATAAACCTCGCGTCTTCTCTATTATAGTAGGAATAGAGAAAATCGGCGATGATCTGGCTCGTGGAGGAATAGGAATTGTCCGGCAGATCATTGACCGTCCGTCCCGCGACTAATAGTTCCGGATTCGGATTCAACGCCTCTTCCAATCTCGTGAGCCAGTGCTGCGAGGGTTTGCAGTCATCGTCGGTAAATGCGAGATACTTGCCGCTCGATTCCGCGGCGCCTCGGTTTCGCGCGGTCGCGGGCCCCGCATTATCCTGTCTTATAAGTCTTACGTTGATTCTTTTCTGAAACGCTCTGACGATTTCTTCGAGGGAGGTCTTGCTGCCGTCGTCGACAACGATGACCTCGTAGCCATCCCTGGGATATGCGATCTCGGCTACCGAATCCAGGCACTCTTTGAGCTGCTTTGGCCGTCCGTATGTGGGGATGATGATTGAAAAACGCTGTTTTAGCTCGGTCATGATACTATATTATAGACCCTTCCGGGCCGGATTATATTTCTTGTCGGAGGGATTGTACCACCATAATAATAAATCCGCTCTGAAAAAGCAGAAAAGTAAATATCCCGATTGTGTTTATCTCTCGATCGATTATAGGGTATGTATTTACACCACCCGAGATATTGCCATATCTGTCCTTCAAAATAAAGGGACGCCGGGGTCAAATATTGAGCTTATTTCCCGCCATAACTGCGGGGATAGGCTCGCCCAAAAGTGACAGAAAAGTCGGGGCGATGTCCAGAACCTCTATGTCGTCGATTTTTCCGCATTTTTTTACGGAAGGTCCGGACAACGCGAAGAATCCGTGAGAGGAATGGTCGCTTCTCCTGAAGAACTCGGGTTTTTTCTGTCTCAATTCTGCATCCGGATGACGAACCAGTTCCATGAATCTTCCGGGCTTCCATTCTACAAAAATGTCCGGGAGATATTCGTGCGGAGCGCAATTAAAAATCTCTACGGTTTTGTTGACGGAGACGACGGCGGGTTTTCCTGTTGCAGGGTCGATCAACTTATACAGTTCACGCACGATTCTGTCAACGATTGCATGATATTCACTGCCGGGTTCGACGATTCCATGTGGCTCTCGTCCCTTGAGGTTAACGCGTATGAAGCTGGTGTATGAGACAGGTATCGAAAAAGCCGTAGTCCGGTCCCAATCCGTACCCTTCCTGAAGATGTCGGAAACCAGTTGCTCCCTTTTTTCCCGGGACATGCGCTTGCTGAGCGCAATCCGTACCGATTCGGGGAGGAGTCTGCGCGCTATGTCTATAGGACTGAAGGAGTTGGAGCTTCTCTCGGGCGACGCCTGATAGCCTAGTTGCCTGCAAAAGGCTTCTCCCAGGGCCGCGTTTGGAAAATCGTCTTCCATGCCGACTGATGACACGATCGAGATATTAGGGTTGTCGTATTGTTTGAGTATCAGCCCGATTTCGGTGTCGATCGCCTTGTATACGTCTCTGATGGCATATGTCAGTTCGCAATCCTCTTCGCCAATGTCTCTGTTTTTCGGATGGTATTTCCAGAATTGGTGGTTTGCCGCGTGTGACTCGGCGAAGATCATTAAAGAGAGATCGAATTTGTCTCGATTGATGAGATAACGGCACATCTCGCCTTTTATCCTGACATTTATTAATAATTTCCTGTATATTTCTACGTCTTCTTCGAAAGTGCTGTGATGGTTCTCCACGGTTAAGAGCTTCTGTCCGTATTCCTTACTTATCTCATCCATTACTGATGGCGGCTCGGATGCGGTAACAAAATGGTACGGGTCCCAATTATGGTGAGTCGCCCAGTTTGCGATCTGGATTCCCGCAAGCCCTTTATAAAGACGCGTGTCGGCTGCATCGATAACAAGGGTTTTTTTATTCCTTCCGATTAAATGTGACCAGAGGGGAGGTGCGTCTATATCGAGCCCAGTTACTGATTTTAGATCGTATGTCCCGGGTATCAGCTGCCTGAAGTAGTAGTAACCGTGCCGGCTCCGCGAAATACCGCTTAAAAGCGAAATCCATACCCCGTGCTCCGTAACAAGCTCCGGCCCCGCTGTCCTGCCCCATAGGCCGGTTTTCATGACGGAGGAAATGTTCGGCAAATGACCTTGATCGACCCACTCTTCTATAAATACGGGGTCACCGGCATCGATGCCTATTATAACCAGCGGAGGGTGTTCTTTATAGGGTGTCATTTAGTGAGAATCAATTATAAATGGTTTTAATACTCTTTCAATTTGGGAGCGGCCCACGATGATATATCAGGTCATGGATCAGTGCTGACAAACACCGCTGTTGCCGGATGGGACGGGTCTGAAGGACAGGAGCTTCCGGAGGAAGTAATTCTCCGGCTCGAAGAGCGCGGGATCGTCGCCGGGCTTTGATACCTTTTTATCAGAGCCTTTCCTGACATATTCGAGCTTGTTTTCATCAGATTCGGGTCTAACATTCATGCTCATATAGCGTCTGAGCTCGAAATATGGAATTAAATACCCTTTCTCATGAAAAGCGCTGAGACGGGGGTCGGTGGAATACTTTATTTCAACCAGGTCGTTCTGAAAATCAGCCAGGTAATACGGATGCCGGATAATCAAATGGTTTGTAGATCCCCCCTCGGTACGCAGGTTGCTGAACATGGACCATGCGGTTTGTGTTTTGAGGCCGAGATAGGGGCTTCCGCCGTTGATTGCGATGATGAGCGGGAACAACATTAATATTTTATAGACGGGAATGAAATATCGGCTCGTCCCATAGCGTAAAGGTTTCCCCTTTCGAAGCGTAAACAGGAATACGGTAATCAGAGCGCTGCCGTATAACCCCCAGAGTGCGAGGAAGACGTAATAAAGCCTCGGTTTTCTGAGTGTCCAAACCTCTATCGGATCTATGAACGGCTGTACACTCGGATAATTTAGTTTTGTGTAAATTAAAAGAGCCAAACAGGCAGCGCCTGTCACTATCAAAACCGGTGCTTTCACCTTTGCGATCAATCCTGTATCGATGGAGTATTTATATAGTTCCCGTATCCTCGAGCCGTTCCACAGCTCCAGGAGTCTTTCCGGAGTATTGTCGGGTGTAAATAGAAAAAGCATCGCATATGTGACCGCCGAAAAGTTGTAGTATTCAAACATTCCCAGCATAAAATGGAAGAATAGTGCGATGATTATTCCGGCAATCCGCAGCCTGCCCGTCAGGAGAAAAAGAGGTATCATGCATTCCACGGCCAAAGTACCGTATATGGGCAAGGTTTCCGAGACGAGGGGTGATTGAAGGAATCCCGGATGATTGAACGATGATAAGAAGATTCTGGTGCCGCAGCTGGCGGCCGGATCTAACCAACCCGTATTGAGTTTGTGAAAGAGACTGAAGAAGTAGAGTAAAACGAGTTCGAGCCTGAGGGCGGGAGCGAACGTATTAAACAATCTGGACCTGTCGATACCCGTATTCCTGGCTGAGATAATAAGGACCAGTGCCGATACCAGAATAGTAAGGTTAACGACTGACGCGAACAGCCAGTGGTTTGAAATCCACGGCATTTTTTCAAAGGCATCGATGAGCTGCAGTATAATTAATATATAAAACCTGTACGCAGAGGAGGGTTTCAAAATAACGGATACGGCCGAGACACCGAGCGCGAAAGAAACCGGGGAATGAAGCCAGATGTTCCATTTCCCGAGGTGAAAAATTACGGCAGCTGCCCATAGGAATGAAAATATAGTGAATCTATCGTCCGATAATGATTCTTCTCGCGTCGTCTTTATCCTGCCGATATTCATATATATAAACGACCCGGTTCCTTCATTCGGTATATCTCATGAGAGAATGAATCCCGGTCGGTAACTATACTTTCATGCAGCTCTCACTAAAAGTCTCTCATAAATGTCGAGCAGCTTGCCGAGAAACAACTCTTCGCTGAATCTCGATTCCGAGATGTTGCGTCCTGCTCTGCCGAGGGTTTCAGATAGATTCCTGTCACTCAGAAGCAGGAGTAACTTTTCCGCGAGCGCATCCACGTCTCCCGGAGGCACAAGGAAACCGCTCTTTCCGTTTTCGATAATTTCTCTCGGTCCCCCCGAGTCGCTCGCTACTACCGCCGTCCCTCTCATCATGGCCTCGACAACCGTTATGCCGAAAGGCTCCGCCCAGACGGAGGGCACTACCTGCACCCACGCGCGGCTGAGCACGTTCTCGAGTTCCGAATGCGATAGATGTCCGTGAAAGGTAACATTCGAATATAAATCCAAATCACTGATCAGATGCTTTAATTTCTCACTTTCTGGCCCATCACCGGCAATCAGGAGTTTGGCAGACGGTAACTGCTCCGTTGTTTTCGCGAATGCGCGAAGCAGTATGTCGACGCCTTTTTCCCTAACGAGACGCCCTGCGTATACGACGGTCGGGTTTTCCAATAATGAAGGGCTTGTTGGCCTTCCGGGTATGCCGTAGTGAAGCACTTCCACCCCGTCGATACCGTTCAGTAATAATGTGTCCCTCACGGATTCACTGTTGGCTAATATCATATTGAATACGCTTCGCCATTGCTTGAATAGTCTCATTTGGATCATGAGAGGGACCCAGTCCCTCATCGGCACGCATCTGTTCCTGTAACAAGAGATGCCCGCACTTACCGTGCAGATATTTCCATCCGGAAGAAATTTCGTCCCCGTGGGGCAGACCGGGCGGTACCATGCTACGTGATAAAGTGAGGGTATGTCTTTCAAGAGCGGCAAGATTGTCGGGGAAAGTTGGGTTAGAAATATCTTGACATGTACTATGTCGGGTCTGAATTCTCTCAATACATTCTTAAGTTTGAAATATGCCCAAGGATTGAATGTTTGGAGCAGTGTACGAAATGACGAAACGGTACCCAGGCATTGATAGTCCGCGCCGTTTCTTAAATTCCCGTCTAGTACGCTGCTCGTGAGTATCCTGGCATCGTGTCCTTTTTCTCGAAGCAGTTGGCGCAGCCTGAACATTTGTATCTCGGCGCCGCCCTGAGGGATCCCATAATCGTTAATAAGTAAGATTTTCATCGTTAAGAAATCCGTTAAACTCCAATTCAAAGGTTCGTTACACGTTTTATATCCTGCTCAGTGATATATTTAAACCTGTCGAATTCAATGCTGTTTGTTTTCTGTTGTGCATTCCCGAAACCTATCACATACCCCCGTAATTTTCCCATAAAATGAGCTGCGAGTCCTATCACAATGATTGGCAGGGCTGCCGGTATGAGCTGGTTCCATTGTCCGGCGCGCCGGATACTTTGTAAGGTACCCCGGAAATGTTTTAGGATGATCAGTGGTTCGAGTAGAGCGTGGAGAATCCGCTTAGATATTGACCATCTTTTATACTGGGCGAGAGCGGCCGTGTATAGCTGGCCGTTATAGAACAAATCGGACAAGATAGATGATGTTTTTGACACATTTAGATGATCGGTTTTGGCTTTATTTTCCATGTAGAGACGGTAGCCCCGCGCCCGGAGGTCCATGTGCATTATATTGGTTCTGATGAACATGTCCCTAAGGTCATCACCGTAATCCAGTAATATCGAACGTTTGTAGGAGGTATTGTGTCCTGGAAGGTCGTTAATTTCCCCCGACTCGACAGGTTCGGTATAGCGTCCGTATGTCATGTAGAGTTGGGCCCAGCTATTCACACTATCAGGGTTGACGTTTTTGATAACGCAGCCTACGGCCGCCCAGGGTCCCTTATGTGCCTCAATTATCGCTTCTGCCCATTCCGGCTCCGGAAATGCATGGTTTTCCCCGAAAACCACGATAGGCGCGTTAGATCTGCGCACAGCGGTTACCCATGTATCGTATAGCTCAGTGTCGATATCTGCCTCGATCAGGGTTGTGCTGTAAAAGTCCTTGAACTCGTCTTCGATTGCGGCTGACCACTCTAATGCTGGAGATACGATAATAATTTCGAGACTTTCCTTTACAGTCTGTCTTTTCAGATATTTGATAGTAGTACGGATTGATTCATATCCCGGGCCGGTTGTGATTATTACCGACATGAGTGGGGGTTGATCATTTTTCATGACAGGCCTCGGTATGTTTAATCATTATTGAGTATATGTGTCGAATAACTCAAGACATTATCTTTACTAATCTCATAAAGAAATTACATGACCCGTCCTCGCGGATTCTTCGGCTGCTTCCAACACCGCGAGGCACTTGTACCCGTCAATAAGGTCCGGTCTCGCTTGTTCGATCCCCCTGACGGCCGAAACAAAGTGGCTGAGCGCAATTTCAAATGAGGGTTCCCTGCCCGGGGCAAATAACTTGTCCTTGATATTGGGGCTGCTAAGAAGCGACCGAATGCTGCTTGTCATATGCGATAACATTCCCTGCTTTCGGGACTCCTGGGTTATAATTTCGACATTCAGTGAATTGTACCTGTCGGCATAGAGCCTGCCCCGGGTACCGAAAACCTCTATCTTGTCCTCATCTGCCGAGCTTATGGAAAAGTAGGATTGAACCGCGATATCGTCGGATGTTTTATATTCAAGTATGGCAATATCGTCCTCGGTTGTATGCGATCTTATCCGGGCGGAAATCTGAATAACCTCGTTTCCGAGTATATACCGCATGAGGTCTACGTGGTGCGACGCGAGGTCTAAAAGCGCCCCGCCTCCAGTGCTGCGGCTCTTTTTCCATTCCGGCAAAGCCCTGCCCGAGGATGTAAAAACGGTCCGCGCACAGATCACGTCTCCGACCGCTCCCGCTTCTATATGCCCCTTGAGCGATGCGTATAGCGGGTTGAAACGCAGGTTAAATCCCATCATACCCACAAGATCGCTCTCTTTCCATGCCCTGATTACCTCACCTGACTGGGTGCGGTTTATCGCAATCGGTTTTTCGAGGTAGACGTGCTTGCCGTTCTCGAAAGACGCGATAGCGGCTTCTGAGTGGATTTGGTTAGGCAGGCAGATGATTACAGCAGTGAGGTTAGGTTCCCGCAGCAGGTCTTGATAGTCGGAGAACTGCGCTGCGTGAGGCGCCGATATTCCGGCTTTTTCTCTCTTCACTGCGTCTGATTCGGCAATCGCGGCAAGTCGCAGCCCCGGTAACTTTTTCAGTATATTAAGGTATACCAGGCTCGCGATACGTCCACACCCAATGAGGCCGACATTAATATCCTGCATTTTCTATTTCAGCTTTCCCGGCTAGTTGAAATTACGTCCGTTATTCTCG
>MFCJ01000037.1 GCA_001775255.1 Candidatus Dadabacteria bacterium RIFCSPHIGHO2_12_FULL_53_21 | reverse complement strand
CTTTTATATCCCCGTATTTCCCCACCCTCTCGACCTCGCCCCTGAACTTGCGCGCCAGGGCCGAATAAATCACATCGTTCACGAGGGAGCTCTTCCCCGAGCCAGAGACCCCAGTTACAGATATGAACGTCCTGAGCGGAAACGAAACGGTCAGGTTTTTAAGATTATTCTCGATTGCGCCCGTGACCGTGAGGGATTTCCCGCTCCCTTTGCGTCTCTTCAAAGGCTGTTCGATCTTCGACCTGCCCGTTATATATCTCTTCGTCAGGGAGTCCACGGAGCCGTTGAGGAGATTCTTCACCTCTCCCTGATAGACTATGTCCCCTCCCCTTTCGCCAGCAAGGGGCCCGAGCTCGATAATATTGTCAGCCGACTTTTTCATTTCGAAATCGTGCTCGACCACGACCACAGTATTGTCCCTGTCCCTGAGCTCCTTGATGAGAGAGACGAGACGGTCGACGTCCCTCGGGTGGAGCCCGATCGAGGGCTCGTCCATTATGTATAGTGTCTCCGTCAGCGTAGCGCCCAGCTGACAGGCGAGGTTCACCCTCTGCGCCTCCCCGCCCGACAGGGTTTTCGATAGCCTGGCGAGCGTGAGGTATTCGAGGCCGACCTTTATAAGAAAATCTATTCTCGATTTAATCTGCTTCATAATTTCGTGAGCGATTTTTTTTTCATACTCGCTGAGTATAAGCTCCTCGAAGAACTCCCCGAGCACGTCTATCGGCAGCAGGGAAAGCTCGTATATGTTCACACCCCCCACCTTGACCCAGAGTGCCTCTTTCACGAGCCTCGACCCACGGCAGGCATCGCACGTGAACGCCGACCTGTATTTGCTGAGGAATACCCTCACATGCATCTTGTAATTCTTTTCCTCGAGATGTCTGAAATAACCCCTGACGCCCGGAAATCCGGCTCCGCCATCGAAAACGAGCTCCTTCTCTTTATCCGTGAGCGTATTGTAAGGCTTATCCGTATAGATCCCCCTTTCCTCGGCGAAGTGGAGGAGCTTTCTCATCTGAGGCTTGAGCGAAGGCTTTGTCAGGGGCTCTATCGCGCCCCCCGACAGGCTCTTTTCGGGATTGGGGATAACCAGGTCGGGATCGAGACCGAGTATGTTGCCGAACCCCTTGCACTCCGGGCAGGCGCCCTGCGGGCTGTTGAAGGAGAAAAGGAGAGGGGTCGGTTCATTGAACCTCATATGACACGCCGGACATTCGAGGCCGGCCGAATACCTCAGGGTCTCGCCGTCGAGTATGCGGACGTTCACATGTCTGCTCTCCTCGAAGGCGAGCTCGAGCGAGCTAACTATCCGGGAACGGGATTTCTTATCCAGGACCAGCCTGTCGAGGACGATCTCCGAGCCCTTGGGGACCTTTGACAGGCCCTCGACCTCCACTATGTCTTCCCCGGAGATTATTCGAGTAAAGCCGTTCGATAACAGCTCGGCAGGCGTCAGATTTAAATTGCCGGGGGGGAAAGTGATTAAAACCCTCTTCCCTTCATGGCCGCTAAGCAGCTCCCCGGCGATGTCCCCGGGCGACCTGTGCCTTACCTCCCTGCCGCATTCGGGGCAGAGGATCCTGCCGACTTTGGCGAAAAGGAGTCTCAGATAATCGTATACCTCGGTCGTCGTACCCACCGTCGAGCGCGAGTTCCTGACCGTATTCCTGCTCTCGATCGCAACGGCCGGAGGGAGCCCCGATATATCGTCCATGTCCGGACGGTCGACGCGCTCGAGGAACTGCCTCGCGTAGGTCGACAGGCACTCGATATACCTCCTGAGACCCTCCGCATAGAGCGTATCCAGGGCCAGAGAGGACTTTCCCGAACCGCTCAGTCCGGTCACGACCGTAAATTTATGCCAGGGTATCGAGACCGTTATATTCTTTAAGTTATTTTCCCTGGCTCCCTCGATTCTGATCTCGCCTTCCATACCGTGCCCTTTTATTCGATTGTAATATTGTAATGACGATTAGAAGCCGCCTCGATGAGACGGCCGGTTTTTGCAGTCCAGCTGTTGAATTAATCGACAAGCCCGATTATTTCGGACAGTTCGCTTACCTCTTTGACATCGGTGTCGTCGAATTTCCCCATTCTTCTTCCGTTAAACCATATCACATCGGAGCCCGCGTTTAAGGCCCCCATGACATCCGTACCGTACATATCGCCGACGTGCACCGCGTCCGAGGGAGAAATCCCCATCTTCTCGGCCGCGAATTTGAAGATCCGCCGGTCGGGTTTGACCATATCCAGCTTCGTAGAATCGAAGACGAAATCAAGATACCGCCTGATCCCGACTTCCTCGCACTTCTCCTCCGTATAGCCGTCGTTGTTCGAAATTACGGCGAGCAGGTAACCTTTCCCTTTCAGGTAATCGAGCAGCTCCGCCGCGCCCGGAATCGGAGACCTTGAAAAACCGATTTCATTCATCTCCCTTCTGACCCTCTCCCGGAAACTCCCGATATCGGCGGACGGCGAAAGTGATTCATAGAGAATAGGGAAGAACCATTCCCTGTGCTCCCTGGGGCTGATGCGCCCTATCTCCTTGTGCTTCAAAAAGAGCCTGTAATCCGCTTTGATGTATTCCGCTTCGAATTCCCTGTCCGTAATATCAAAACCGGACTTCCTCATCGCCATGGCGATTCTGAAGATAAAAGGCGGATCGGTCGATGCCAGCGTATCGCCGAAATCGAAGAAGAATGCCTTTTTTGCCTTATCTATTTTAATCGACACTTTTACCGGGTCCTTATTCGCTCCTTATAAAGAAAATGATAGCATATGTGGCAAGTTCCACTAATTCCACAGCCGGGAATGTAATCGGGAATGTAATAGCGATACGACCGCGTCGGAATTCTTGCTAATAGCTGAAATTAATACTGTACTAATCGGATTAGTTCCGATAAGATTTTAATTTTTCTTTGCAATGAAATTACGGAGGTGTTAGAATATTTTTTCTAAGATGAAATGGTATTTCGCTCCCTTGCTCGCGGTCACTCTAATAGCTGTTTCAATTCAGACCGCACTGTCAGTCAATAGCTCGACCAGCGCCTATACGGCGAGAATCGCGACCATGCTTCCCAAGGAAGCGAGGAACAACGGCAAGCTCGGCGTCGTGGTCAAGTCACTCACCTCAGGGGAAACAATCTTCGAGCACAACGCGCAGAACCTCTTCATCCCGGCCTCGAATGAAAAAATAATCACGTCCGTGGCGTCGCTCTCGCTTCTGAAAAGAGATTACAGGTTCAAGACCGAGTTCTCGAGCGGGGGCGGTATATCGAAAGGAATGCTACACGGCGGTCTATACATAAAAGGCTACGGAGACCCGACCCTCGGCGAGCCCCATATCGGGTTCATCGTCTACCAGCTCAAGAAAAGGGGCATAAAGGAGATAAAAGACGGAATAACGGTCGACGATTCGTATTTCAGCAGGACAAGGCGTGCTGAGGGATGGAAAGAAGAATGGACGGACGATTTTTACAGCCCCCCGATAAGCGCGCTTTCCTTCAACTATAATACGATAGAGGTCAAGGTCACCTCATCCAAGTCCGGGCAGAAACCCTCAATCTCAATACTGCCCGAAGGCTCGAACATAGCGATAGTAAACAACGCTGTCACGAGTACTAAGCAGGGCGTGCTTACAACGACCTGGAAGGACGATCAGACAATCATCGTGGGCGGAAGAATCAGACCGAAATCATCGGTTCTCCTCAAGATCCCCGTTCAAAACCCGACGCTCCTCACCGGCAATGTATTCAAACACGCTATCGAGGAAGCGGGCATCAAGGTATCGGGCCCTGTCGTAGC
This sequence comes from Candidatus Dadabacteria bacterium RIFCSPHIGHO2_12_FULL_53_21, assembly GCA_001775255.1. Taxonomy (GTDB): domain Bacteria; phylum Desulfobacterota_D; class UBA1144; order Nemesobacterales; family UBA2774; genus 2-12-FULL-53-21. Next base: position 33,040 of record MFCJ01000037.1, on the reverse strand, counting down.
GGGCGATGTGCCGAGATGGGCCACCGTGTTCTACACGCATTATTCGGATCCGCTCTCCGCGATCATAACCGAATACAATAAGAACAGCGTCAACATAATCGGTGAAAACCTTATAAAAACACTCGGTGCAGAATTCAAAGGGGCCCCCGGGTCCTGGGAAAACGGTTCGTCGGTAATTTCGGAATTTCTTAACAGGATCGGAATTAAAGACGGATTCAGGGTTGTCGACGGCTCGGGCCTTTCGCTCCTCAACCGTGTTTCTCCCAAAACCTTGACCGAAGTGCTAAGTTATGCCTACACAAACAGGATCATTGCCTCCGACTTTATCGATTCCCTCCCGATCGCCGGAGTAGACGGGACCCTCAAGAAAAGGTTCAGGCAGTCGGATGTCCAGGGCAGGGTCATGGCGAAAACCGGCTATCTCAATAATGTAAGGGCCCTCTCCGGCTACGTTTTTACAAAACAGGGAGATGTGTTGGTATTCTCGATTCTGGATAACGGACTGGGATGGAAGACCAAGGAGTTCCAGAATAACCTGCTGTCCGAGCTGGTCGGATGCTGCGGGCCGGGAGCAGTGGGCAATTCAACTATCAATTAAATATTGATAATTAAATGACTTCCCGGAATTGATTTTTGTCAAATCAAAAAGTAAATTGTATTCAGAGGCAGGGAATTCATCCCTATACCATTGTTTATTTTGTTGAATTGAAAATTCGAGACGCTGCCGCATCGAGCTCGATTTTCAGAAATATGCGAGCGAGGTTCGTTACCGCCTCACCAATAAAGCAATGGGAGACGGCTTTTAAAGGCAAATTCTGGTTTATTATTCATGCAAACAAGTTTTGCTTGACATATAAAGTAAAAAACTTTATTTTTTTAGGTAAAATTAACCTCTCTACTTAAATGCTTGTTACGATTTTAAAAAAATATGTGTGGGTTATAAACTTAAGCCTCCTTACGGGACTAGCTTATTTGGCGGCTGTCACCGTAAACCAGAAAATCGAAGGCATGATAAGCTCCCCGCGCGCTGCGGCATCTCAAAAATTTCTGGACGATAGGGAGAGCAAACCGGAATCGAGCGCTAAACGCGCAATTTCCTACTATCATGTCATTCTTAAGAGAAACATATTCGGTATTACGAATTTATCAGACGCGGGGTTGCCCGCGGGAAGTCAGGAAGCCCTGCCTGACAGCACGCTCAACATAGTCCTCCTCGGGACGATCATCAACCATGACGCCTCCTCAGTCGCGATCATAAAGAACCCCGATGATAACAAGGTTAACGGCTACCGCAGCGGTGAAGTCGTAGACATTATCAAGTCGGATGACGTGAAGGTAATAGAAATAATGAATTGCAGGGTAGTCATAGAACGGCAAAGGACCGGCCGGGAAACGATTAAATGCAAAGACCTTGGAGAAATAGCTTCCACTTCCCCTGCGGGCCCCTCGGGCAAAAGAACTCAGGCGAGGGGTCTCGATTCAGGAAGCTCGGCGGACTCTTTGGACAACGAAGGGATAAGCAAGGTCGGAGAGAATGAATATGAGATCAGCAGGGAGCTGCTTGAAGATGTGCTCAGCGATCCTACAAACATAATACAGCAGGCGCGCGTAATACCTCAGGAGGACGGACTCAGGTTTTTCGGCATCAGGTCGAACAGCATTTTCTGGAAGATCGGAATTAAAAACGGGGACACCCTTCACAAAATAAACAACGTCGAATTGAACGATGTGGAGAAGGCCCTTAGTGTGTTTGAAGAACTGAGGTCCCAGAGCAATTTCACGATTGATTTTACCAGGGCTGGTAAACAGTACACTTATGAGTACAATGTTAAATAGAAGAGAGTCCGGATGTTCGGTTTCATTGCCGATATTGGATTATGTGCCCCGTACGGGATCTGATTATTCAAGCAGAGACGGAGAAGAGCCCGCACAGAGTGTGAGGACCGAATAATGAGAGGATTGCTGATCAATATTCTGATTCTTGGATTCCTGCTAACTCTATACGTCTATGTCAACACCGACCACGAAAAAACAACAATCAAAGAGAACACGGCGCAAACAACCGAGCTAGAGAATGAAGAGTCTATTTTACAGTCACAGAATGAGGACCCCAGCTACAAGGTACAGGAAGGCGACACCTTATCTCAAATCGCAGAAAGGTTTCAAGTATCGGTCAAGCAGTTAAAAGAGATAAACGGCCTGACAAGCGATGTGTTGTCGGTCGGCGAGTATATCGACATACCGGTCCAGAGCGATACCGGAAGACTCAATATAGCAGGCAATGACACCTACGCTCCTTACGGCGGACCGGGTGATTCCGAGACCATGACTCAATCTCTCGGCGACCAGGACCCCGCCTATAACCAGGACGCGTCTGATCAGCCCACATCAGACAGACAGGCCGAAATCGAACAGAGGAGACAGAAACTCCTCGAGCAAAAAGAACAATACCGGCAGCAGACACCGAATCCGCGCAGACAAAACACCCGCGAGAGGCCGAATTTTCAGAAGTCGCCGCCCAAGGACAAAGAAACCGGGACTCAGCCCCCTCCTGAAACAGGGGAGGAAACCGGGGCAGACGAACAAAAACCCGAAATCATCGTAACCGACGGCGAGATAGTAAACCTGCAGTCGGAAATGGACGTCCAGGACCTGATTCAAACCATCAGCGAAATCACGGGACAAAACTTCATTCTCGACGAGTCGGTGAAGGGAAAGAAGGTCACGGTAATTGCGCCCGGAGGGTTTAAAAAAGAGAACGCAATGAGGCTCTTTGAAACGATCCTGAGCCTGAACGGGTTCTCGGTGGTCAAAAAGGAAGGCACCAATATAATCGTGCCCAAGAGGGACATAAAAATAACCAGCATACCTACCGAAATAGGCACGGAGTTAGGTGAGTCCTCCGACAGTTTTATAACGAGACTGATCCAGCTTAAAAACATACAGGCGAGCGAGGCGGCGAATATTCTGAAGCCTCTGATTTCCCGAGAGGGTGATATAGTAGTGTATCCGGCGACGAACACGCTCATTATTGTGGAAACAGTGGACAACCTGAACCGGATCCTGAAAATAATCGAGAACCTGGACGTAGAGACCGAAATCGAATTCATTAAGATACATAACGCCGATGCTGCGGAGGTAGCGGCTAAGCTCGTCGAAATATTCGGCGGAACGGCTTCGTCGAAATCGAGCGCCCCGGCACAGGCCCAGCAGTCGCAAAGACAGTCGGCCACACGCACACGCAGCCTTCCCGGATCCGAGAACAGGTCGGAAGCCCCTGCGATTACATCCCAATCTACCACTGAAACCTCTGCAGTGGGATTTAAGGTAATCACGGACGAGAGGACCAACTCTCTGATAGTCATTTCATATCCGGACGACATGAAAAAAATTAAAGCCGTCATAGAGATACTCGACGTGGAGACCGCCGAGCCTGAAGAGGGCATCTACGTTATACGGGTTTTGAATGCCGACGCCGAATCGATCGTGGCAGTGCTCGCGAGCCTGTTCGGAGGGGGCGGGGCAAGGACCGGACTCGGGGCCGACAGGAATCAAAGGACCTCAGGCTTCGGATCGGACTCGGGGCTCGGATCCTCTACGACAGGAATCGGATCAAACACTTCCACGAGCAGGCAGGCGATCGAGAGAGGGGTAGGGAGCAGCTCGGCGGTGGTAGCGGAGACGGACGAGTTGAGAGTCACGTCGGACCCATCGACGAATTCCATTATTTTTATCGGCTCGAGAAGGGATTATGAAACGATCAAGGAAGTAATCGAAGAACTGGACGTCAGGAGAAAGCAGGTATTCGTGGAAGCTGCGATTCTCGAAGTCAGCCTGGATAAAATCAGATCGTTCGGGACCAACCTGAGTATCGGGTTTACGGTTAACGGCGATACCCTGGGCTTCGGCGGGACAATACTGCCCGGAGTCCCCAGCCTTCTCGGCGTAGCAGCCGACCCTGAGGCATCCGTGAACGTTTTAGGCAGCCTCTCGGGCCTCTTTCTGGGTGTTGTAGGTCAGGAAGTCGACGTGGACGGATCGGGCCCCATACCGCCGATACCTTCGTTCACCGCCCTTTTCCAGGCACTGACCTCACTTACCGATGTAAATGTGCTGTCGACACCGAGCATTATCACCACTGACAACGAACCCGCGGAAATCATAGTCGCTGACGTCATACCGTTCCCCACAGGGAGCACGGTCGGGGACAGCGGTGTAACGGTACAGACAATCCAGCGTGAACCCGTCGGCATAAGGTTATCCATAGTCCCGCAGATCAGTGAGGGTGACTTCCTGAACCTCAATATTCTTACAGAAGTTTCGGCGATCAGACAGGCTCCGGTACAGGGGCTGAATACCGCAGAATTCGGTATCGCCACCACGACCAGGACAGCCGACTCCTCCGTCGTCGTAAAGAACGGGCAGACGATCGTAATAGGCGGACTCGTGCAGGACAGGGAGAGCGTCATCCAGAACAGGGTGCCTGTGCTGGGCAATATACCCGTGCTGGGCAACCTGTTTAAATTCAAGCAGAGGGAGAGTCAGAAGATCAACCTTATGATACTCCTTACCCCCCGGATAGTTGAGAACGAGCAGGACATGCAGCGGATACTTGAAGAAAGGCAAAGACGCAATATGCTTTTACAGGAGAGGGGCTTCAACAGGGAGGATAATAACTGATCTTAAATTTGATGATATGAAAAGCATTCAGGAAATAATAGGCGAGCGGAATCCCGCCGCACTGATTAAGATTGATGAGTTATTATCGAAAAACGGAGAAAGCCTCGAGGAAGTATTAATCAAGTCGAGAGTCCTCGACGAGAAGGAAGTCCTGGAGGTGCTCTCCGAGTTCTATGAATTCCCATATACTCTCACAATATCCGAGCGGGAAATAGACACGGAGCTCGTAAAGACGCTGCCGATAAGCTTCGCAAAAAAATTCCGGCTTATACCGTTTCAGAGGAAGAACGGAAAGGTAGTTATAATCATGTCCCCGCCGCTCGACCTTTACGCCCTCGATGAAGTCCAGTCACTCTTCGGGTGCGAAATCGAACCCGTACTCGCGCTTAACCACATCGTCCTCGACACCATTAACCGGGTCTACGAGCGCGGCAAGGAGATGACGGAAGGGATCGAAGACGATTCGACCGGTATTTCGGAATACGACCTTCAGGAGCCTAAAGACCTCCTCGAAGCCGAAGACGAAGCCCCTATTATCAAGTTCGTCAATTCTCTCCTCTTTCAGGCGGTAAAGGAGAAAGCGAGCGATATACATCTCGAGTGCTTCGAAAAGGAGCTGTCCGTCAGGTTCAGAAAGGACGGCATACTCCATGAGATAACTTCCGTGCCGAAAAAACTCCAGGCATCTATTATTTCGAGGGTCAAGATCATGGCCGAGCTCGACATCGCCGAGAAGAGGAAACCCCAGGACGGAAGGATCAGAGTCAAGGTCGCGGGCAGGGATGTCGATGTCCGTATATCGACCGTTCCGACCACGTGGGGGGAGAGCGTAGTAATGAGGATCCTCGACAGATCCTCCGTGCTCCTGACTCTTGAAGACCTCGGGCTCGCCGGAAAGAAACTACACATTTTCGAGGGTCTGATACTGCGTCCTCACGGCATCATACTGGTCACCGGCCCCACCGGCAGCGGTAAAACGACTTCGCTATACGCCGGCCTCGAAAGGATTAACTCACCGGACAAAAAAATCATCACTGTCGAAGACCCCGTAGAATACCAGATTCAGGGGATAAACCAGATACAGGTTAACCCCAAAGTGAACCTGACTTTCGCAAACGGCCTCAGGTCCATACTCAGGCAGGACCCGGACGTAATCCTGGTCGGCGAGATAAGGGACAGAGAGACCGCGGATATAGCCATCCACGCGTCGCTCACGGGACACCTCGTTTTCTCCACCCTGCACACGAACGATTCGGCGAGCGCCATCACGAGGCTTATAGACATGGAGATCGAGCCGTTCCTGGTAGCCTCTTCGCTTATGGCCGTAATCGCGCAGCGGCTCCTCCGGTTCCTTTGCAACCACTGCAAAGAGCCCTACGAGCCCCATGACGACGAACTATTGAAGATAGGCCTTCGCCGGAGCCAGCTGCACGACGGCGTGCTTTACAGGGCGAAGGGGTGCGACAAATGCTTTAACATGGGGTACAGCGGCAGGACAGGGATTTTCGAGATGCTGATGATCAACGACGATATCAGGAACCTGACCCTCAGTCAGGTCGACTCTACAAAGATCAAGAGAAAGGCAATGGAGCACGGAATGACCACGCTCAGGATGGACGGGGCTGAGAAAGTGGCAAGGGGCTTGACTTCGGTCGACGAGGTCATGAGGGTTACAGAAGAGGAAAGCATTATCTAACCCGCCTAACCAGATCACCCCAATTTTAAATACAGAATCGGAGAATATATAAGATATGCCCGTATATAAATATAAAGCTATTGACGAGACCGGACGGACCGTCCAGGGCATCTTAGATGCGGAATCCCCGAAGGGCGCAACGGACAAACTCAAGCGCCAGGGTGTCTTCCTTTCGTCCCTTAGCGAAGTCAGACAGGGAAAGGCGAGAAGCTTTAATTTCTTCAGGGGCGTTAAAATTTCCGAGCTCGCGATTACGACGAGGCAATTTTCGACACTCATCTCGGCGGGACTTCCCCTCGAAGCATCTCTGACCGCCCTCTCCGAACAAACGGAGGACGCGAGGCTGGGTGAGATACTGACTCAGGTGAAGGACAGGGTCAGCGAGGGCAGCTCTTTAGCTAACGCCCTCAACGAGCACCGGAGCGTTTTCTCCGACCTCTACATAAATATAGTCAGGGCCGGGGAGGCGAGCGGCACGCTCGACATAGTCCTCCTCAGACTTGCAGATTTTCTTGAAAAACAGGCCGCCCTGTCTTCCAAGGTAAAGAGCGCGCTTATATACCCGATATTCATGTTTTTCATAGGCGGCGGAGTGCTCTTCTTCACGATGACTTATGTAATACCCAGGATCGCGAAGATATTCGAGGACAGCCAGAAGGCTCTGCCCGTCATGACGGTAATACTGATAAAAGTAAGCGGATTTTTCAGCAATAACATACTGCTCATCCTTATATTGCTCCCGGTACTCTTTTTCCTGGCCTACCGGTTTAATCAGACGGCCCGCGGCAGGATGTTTTTCGACAGGTTGTCTCTCAAACTGCCCGTATTCGGGAAAATAAACTCCATGGTCGTGATATCGAGGTTCACACGCACCCTGGGTACGCTCCTTGCGAGCGGCATACCGCTCCTCGACGCGCTCAAAATAGGCGAAGCCGTTTTGGACAACCGGGTCTACAGCAAGACGCTCGAAGAGGTCAGGTCCAATGTAAGGGAGGGGACGAGCCTGGCGAAACCGCTCAGGGACAGCGGGGTATTCCCGCCGCTCGTTACACGAATGATAGCCGTCGGGGAGCAAACCGGTGAAATGGAGGAGATGCTCACGAAAGTCGCGGACATCTACGACCAGCAGGTCGAAACAATGGTATCGACCCTTACTTCTCTTCTTGAACCTGTTATGATTTTAATAATAGGCGCCGTGATGGGGTTCATCGTATTCGCCGTGCTGCTGCCAATATTTAATTTGACATCAACTATCGGATAAAGGAGGTAAGAGTTATGAGATCTGAAGGTGGTTTTACGCTTATTGAAATTATGGTCGTGCTCCTGATCATAGCCGGGCTCGCATACATCGTGGGCACGAATGTGATCGGAAGGTTCGGAGAGGCCAAGAAAGAGGAGACCAAGATCCAGATAAAAAACCTGGAGTCGGCGCTGAAGCTCTTTAAGCTGGATAACGGATTCTACCCCGAGACACAACAGGGGCTTATCGCCCTGATACAGCAGCCGACGAGCGGGAGAGAGCCTTGCTGTTACGCAAAGGACGGATACCTGGACGGTGACCAGGTCCCCAAGGACGGCTGGAAAAGCGAGTTCATATACATAGGGCCCGACCAGACAGGGGACGGAACTTATGAGATTATCTCCATCGGTGAGGATGCAGTGCAGCAGTCAGAGGACGATATTTCAAGCCGTACAATACAATAATGAGGAAGAGCAGCGGTTTTACACTCATAGAACTCCTGGTCGTGATTTTTCTGGTCGGCGCTTTCGTATTTATAGCCGTACCGAAGATTAAAAGCAGCACAGAGATCAACGTAAAGAGCGCTTCCCGGAACCTGAGCGGAACGATAAGATACCTGTACAACGAAGCGGCGTTTAAAAAGAATATATACAGGCTCGTTTTCGATATCGACAGGGGGGAGTACTGGGTCGAAGTGCTGAACGGCAGCGAGTATGTGGTGTCTACCGATTACCTGCACAAAAAACGGACGCTGCCCGGAGGCGTACATTTCAAGGATGTCATAACCGAACGCACGCTTGGGAGAAGCTCCCTTGACGATTCCGGGGAATTTATCCTGTTCCTGCCAACAGGTTTTGTCGAACCCGCGGTCATCCATCTGGTAACCGATAACGAAGACTACTATACGCTGGAGACCAAACCCTACACGGGCGGGATAAGGGTATACGATGAGTACGTAGAGCTTTTGAGGGATAAATAAACAGGCCGAGGCAAAAAATCAAAATCCGCACTGATGAACCACGATTCCGCTCGGGAGTCCCGACCCGGAGATCCGGGTTTACGCTTCTCGAGGTAATAATTGCTGTCGCCATTATCGGATCGTCGCTCGCAATATTGCTCGGCGCCGTAAACAAGAACCTCGTCCTCGCCTCGCAATCGAAGAATATTACTATTGCTTCATTCCTCGCTCAAAGGAAGCTCGGAGAGGTCGAGATCGAGGGGTTTCCGGAGATCGGGAACCAGGAGGGTGTTTTCGAGGAACAGCCGGAGTTCGGATGGTATTTATCAGTCCAGCCGTACAATATAGAGCAGCTCGGGACCGAAATAAGGATAGTGATACTGACCATAACCTGGGACGAAGGGGATAGGGAGTTCACAGTTGCGACCGCAATCTCGGACCACGGGTAAAGGGTTTACCCTTATCGAAGTACTGCTTGCGATCTTTATAGGGTCGATAGTCCTCACTGTCCTATACGCTTCCTTCTTTCAGATAAACAGGGCGAAGGACAGGATAGAGGAAGAGCTCGAGCTTTATCACGAGGCCAGAATCATCATGTCGAAGATCACAAAAGACCTGGCGACCGCTTTCCCCAGGGGACTTATAAATTCGCAATCAACCAATATTACCACCCCGTTTTTCTACGGGGTGGAAGACGGACAAAACAGTAAATTGAGTTTCACTTCGCTATCCCGCACGCCGGCTCAGGACGCAAGGGAATCGGACCAGAGCGAAATAAGCTATTTTCTCGAGCCGATCGAGGACTCGGACCTTTTCGCCCTGGTGAGGAGAGACAACCCGACGTTCGAGTCCGATACCGGGGGCACCCAGTATGCGATATCGGAGCGGATTGCGGGTTTCAACCTCACATATCTGCCGAAGATCCCGGAAACCGGGGAAGCCCAGGGCTATTCGACCGAGTGGAATTCGAACGAGACATTGTCTCTGCCGGCCGCTGTCAATGTAAATCTGGTCCTGAAGAATCCAAGGGGGGATGACGTACAGTTCAATACGCTGGTAATGATACCAATAGTCAATTAATTCAGGCGAGCTCTCAAACTAAAAGAACCCGGCAACCATGAAAAACAGATACCAAATTACGAACGACGCGAGGAACAGGGATCAGGAAAAAGGGATCGTCCTTGTAATAGTGATTATCATTATTGCGGTCCTTATGATTCTCGTAACGGACCTTATTTATTTCACTCAGATAGATACGGAGATATCGTCAAACACGAGGGACGAAATCAAAGCCCGGTATATCGCCAAATCGGGGGTGCACGTGGCGGCGGGGACGCTTAAAGCGAGGCCGCTTGAAGAGTTGAGCTCGCTGACTGCCGCGCTCGGCGGACAAGACGAGAACCTGGAGGGCTTCTGGGCGATCAACGTGCCGTATTTCCCCGTCGGGCAGGGGAACGTATCCGTTACGGTCACGGACGAGAGGTCGAAGATAAACCTGAACTCACTCGTCGGCCGCTCGACAAACAAAGTAGACCGGCAGGTCCGGACCGAGCTCACCGAGCTTTTCAAAATCCTCGAGGTCGACGAGGCCAAGTCCGCGAGGTTCATTTCGAGCCTCATTAACTGGACGGACGCCCCGCTCGACGGCGCTGAAAACGATCAGGACGCGGCGGGAGCGAACGGGTCTTTCTATGCCAGCCTCGAAAACCCTTACAGCATAAAGGACGGCCCTATCGACACACTCCAGGAAATCAGGATGATAGACGGCATGGACGACGAATTCTATAACCAGATTAAGGATTTCGTCACCGTCTTTCCGCGAGATAAGAAGATAAACTTCAGCACGGCTCCGAAGGCGGTGATTATAGCCGCGGTTAAGGGATCGGCCGTTTCCGCCATCGAGGGCCAGGGCGGAGGCTCCGAAAAGGAGGTCGACGACGACGTGGCGGAACAGATTGCGGATCAGATAATAGAGGAGAGAAAGGAAACGCCTATAATAACCCAGCAGAAAGCGAGGGAGATAGCTAAGAGCGTCGACGAGACGTCCGAGATCAGCGCCGGTCTGGTAGGCGTCGTGCTCGGCAGCGGGGAGAGCGAGATTTTCACCGTACGGGCCGTAGGCAGCCTCGGCGAGGAGAACCCGACAAAGAGAATAATCGAAGCGGTACTCAAGAAAACCAGACGTGACCAGGAAGTTATAGTGGACATCGTGACATGGAAAGAACTCTAGAAAAATTAAAGAAAATTAGAAGCGATCTGAAATCGCGTTACTTCGAAAGGGATGACGTAATAGACGGCGCCTTCTGCGCCCTCCTTACGGGGAGCCACCTGCTGCTTATCGGCCCTCCGGGCACGGCCAAGTCCCAGCTCGCTAACGAAATCTGCCGCAAGATAACCGGAGCCCGCTATTTCCAGTGGCTTCTTACCAAGTTCACCACACCCGAGGAGCTATTCGGCGCTGTAAGCTTGAAGGGGCTTGAGAACGACGAATACAGGAGAGTCACCTCGGGGAAGCTCCCTGAAGCGCATATAGCGTTCCTGGACGAGGTCTTTAAAGCCAGCTCCTCGATCCTCAATACGCTGCTCACGATTATGAATGAAAGAATCTTTTATAACGGCACTGAAAAGGTCAGGATACCGCTTATCTCTTTATTCGGTGCGAGCAACGAGCTTCCCTCCGAGGAAGACGAGCTCGAAGCCCTTTACGACAGGTTCCTCCTGAGGTACGTCGTGGACTACATAAAAGAAGACTTCAGATTTCTTAAGATGCTCAACACCGAGAACGAAATTTCCGTAGAAGGGGTAATCACCTCGGAGGAACTCGATTCCTGCCGGGAAGAAGCGGGAAGGGTCAAGCTGCCTTCGAACATATTGAAGCTCATATCCCGTATCAGAAAAGACCTGGCGAAAAAGGGCATAACCCCCTCAGACAGAAGATATAAGCAATCGGTCTCTCTTCTCAAATCCAGGGCATACCTCGAGGGGAGGAGCGAGGTCTCCGAGGACGACCTGCGCTTTCTGGAGAACGTACTATGGAGGGAGCCCGGGGAAAAAGCCGAAATCCAGTCGGTCATCCATCAATCGCTCCACGGCTGGAGGGACCGGCTGAGGGAGCTGCTCATACAGGCAAAAGAGCTCGACGCATATTCGAGGCGGGAATGGGAGAGCGAGGAAATGCTGATAAAAGCCAATATCGAAGCCCAGACGAAGCTAAAGCACATAGGGGCGAAGCTGGACGAGCTGGTCGAGGAGTGCAGGGAAAGGGGGAAGCCCACGGATGAAATCAAGACAGCAGGGGAAGAGATAGAAGCCATTCAGAGGGAGATACTGGACAGGCTCGTATCGAGCAAAAAAGAGATGGCCTAGACCGCTCCCATTCATGAAATAGCTTCAATAACCGGCACATGAGTAATCCGGCGGACCCGCGCACCTCCATCAGCCGTTAAACATCACCGGCCTATCTTCAAGAGCACCTTTCCCGAGCTCTGCCTCGATTCGATGTATTCATGGGCCAGTCGGGCCTCCTCCAAATCGAATACCCTGTTGACTACCGGCCTTATACCGTGCTCCAGAACAAACCCTCTCAGTTCGTCATAGAGTTGACTCATTTTCCCGGGTTCACTGTCGAGCAGATAACCCAGGTGCGACGACATTACGGATATGGATTTCCGGGCTAACTCCCCTATATCGGCCCTGGGTATATCCCTCCAGGTCCTGAGCCAGGACGAGGGGCTCCATTTGTTGAGATCAAGGCTCGCGAATCCCGTGACCACGACCCTTCCGAATGTGTTGAGCGAGACCATGCTCTTTTTGAAGACGTCCCCGCCGACCATTTCTATCACGGCGTCCACACCGCCCGTAGCCGCAACCAGATTTTTAAAACAGTCCGGGTCACGGTAATTAAAGGCGCCCGCCGCTCCGAGGGATTTAATTAATTCCAATTTTTGAGGGCTTCCGGCCATGCCGTAAACCTCACAGCCCGCATGAGCCGCCAGCTGTATCGCCGCGGTCCCCACACCCCCGGCAGCCGCAGTGATGAGCACCTTCTCCCCTCTGCCGACCCGCGCCATTTTGAATAGCGCGACCCAGGCAGTCATATAATTGACGAGGAATGAGGCCGCCTCCTCATAACCGAACCCGTCTATCACGGGGACGGCGTTGTTATCGGGCACGACGACGTATTCGGCATAGCACCCGTACTTCGCCCCGACCATCACCCTCTCTCCGACCCTTGATCGGCAGACCCCCTCGCCCGTCTCCTCTATTACACCCGAACATTCCATCCCCGGTATATAAGGCTTTTTAGGCGCCCACCCGTAAATCCCTTTCCTCGACAATATCTCGGCATAATTAATACCCGCAAACCGGACCGAAACCCCGACCTCACCCTTCCCAGGCCGAGGTTTCTTCACCTCTTGCGTTTGAAGAACACCGGGTCCGCCGTTTTTCCTGAGCACGATCGCTTTCATTTCACGCACCTCGATTCCCAAATTGAAAATTTACCCATTCTGGCTTATTATGATAAACGAAGCGGGCAAGAGTAACCGGACGGGCATAACAAAATAAATAATAGACGGCGGTGATGAAATGAAAAGATTTCTACTAATACCTGCTGTGCTGATAACTATCCTCTCTTGCGGCAACCCGTATGTGATTGATCCGCTGCAGCAGCAGTCCGCGGGCCAGATACCTTGTGAACCCGACATGATCGAGGTCGTAGAGCACAAGATCAACCCCGACGGAAGCGAAAACTGGATGGCTCTATGCCAGGGCTATACGTACAGCTGCGAGAAGGGAGCGGGCGACCAGGCGACAACGACCTGCCAGAAGATGGAATCGCAGATGCCCGAGTAGAGCGGCCGCTAAAAGTAGAGGGGAGTGAAGCTATTAATGGGTTAGCGCTGTGACAGATTGGGTTAGCGCTGTGACAGATAAGGAATCTAATTCTCCTCACTCGCCTGTCTCTCCCTGCACCTGTTTTTCACGCTCTCTCCGATCTTCCAGTACTTCTTGTCCTCTTCAGTGACGACCTTGAGAGCGGGTACGGGTATCGGCTTTCCGTCAGCGTCCACGGCGACGAAGACGAGATAGCCCCTGCATGTAAACTCGACCCCGGGGCTAAACTTGCCCACCTTGTAGACGTCCACCTTTACGACCATCGACGTATGGGCCGTATATATGACCCTCGCCTTGACCTCCATTATGTCCCCGACTTTTACGGGCTTTTTGAAATCTACCGCTTCGATAGACGCGGTGACCGTGTCCTCGCCCGCGAAACGCATCGCCGCCATCGCGCCGGTCATATCCATCAGCTCGAGCACCCTGCCCCCGAATATCGTGCCGTAATGGTTCGTATGCGTCGGGAAGACGAGCTCGGAATTCGACACCTCGACCGATTCCCTAACCGATTCATTGCCCAATTTATCGCCTCCTGCGTAATCTTGATGAAACTATACGGATATGTTCAGTGATATAGTAGACGAGCGCGGGGGTTTTTCAACCGTCAGGCTTTATTGCCCGGACACTTCACTCGCGGCTTATAATTGGTGTAGATTTACCCGAAAGCAGATTGATAAAAAATCCGGCTCCGGGTTTCAAATAGGGGCAGACCAAGGGAGATGAGTATGAGTAACCGAAGACCTTACCGCATTTATCCATGGAGTGTATATTTGTTTCTGATATTCATTTCTTTATCACTTGCGGTATCTCTCTTCACGGCGGAAGCGCGGGCCGGCGGAAGCGATAAATATCCGAAGTGCTTCATCGGGACTTACCTGGTCGAGGAGGGGAGCGGAACGAAGAGCATCTGGAGCCTGGGCTCGAGGGGCATAATCCTAATAACGAGCTCGGCACAGCCCTCTCTTAACTTCAGCGACGCCCAGGGGGCCTGGATAAGGACGGGCAAGCTCGAAGCGTCGGCAACCTCGCTCGACTTCTCCTTCGACGGAGAGGGGAATATCCTGAATGTCGCCAAGGTCAATGCTGGGATAAGGTTCACGGACAAAAACTGCCGGGAGATAGAAGGGGAGTTCACGGTACTGTTCTTCGGACCCGTCGTAGACCCTCTTGACCCCGATTCGGTGCCGGAGAACGTCGTTTCGGATACGTTCACGGGCAGGCGCGTCACGGTCGAGCAATAACGTCCGCTTCCGGCTCGGGCTCGAGCCCTAATCTCGTATACCGTAAACTATCAGATGCCTGTCGCTCACCCGCGTGACTTTGAGGCCGCCGAGACCCGCTTCTTTTAATTGCCGTTTAACTTCATCGATCTCGAACGCCGCGAGGAGGGAATTATAGAAATCCCTTTTCAATATATCCGGCTCGTCCGGCGAATAGGTCTCTACGAGTCTCCGGGCCTCCCCGGCTGTCCCAGGTCTCATCAAGTCCATGACAAAAACCAGCGTCCCGGCAGCCGAGAGCCTCTTTACCGCGCCCCAGAAGTCAGCCGGGTCGGGAATATGGTGAAGGAGACTGTTGCTCACTATGAGGCCGTATGATTTATCAGGCGTGAATTCCTGTATCCTGCCGTGCAGGAAATGAATCCTGCCCTCGAATTCAGGTTTCCTGATTAGCCCCTCATGCGCGTGAAGCAACATCGCCGCCGAGCCGTCGATCGCGTCAATCACTGAACCCGAGAACGCCCTTCCGATCCTGAACGTTATGTCCCCCGTTCCGCACCCCATGTCGAGAACCGTTCCGATCCGGCCCGGAGGGGAGCAGTACCCTTCAAGCAGTTTAATGAAGTTCGAGTGAGGCTCTTCAAAATCGGCCCTGCCGTATGCAAGCGCCTGCTCGGGGTCGTCCATCAGCTCGGGCTCCGTGATCCTCTTCATGCCGCTGCCTTCCGGATTATTTTAATGCGCTGCCTTTCCTTTTTTAAATTCTGATTCATCATTAATAAAAAAACGGAGATGCCAGGATGCCAAAAAAATCAGATTCATTAAGTGCTCTTGAGCTCATGCACATAGGCTTCAATGTCTCGATCGACGCCAGGGAGTACGAGAATCATATGGAAGACATCATTGAAACCGCCAGGATGTTCAATTCGACTATTATCTTGAGGAATATGCCGGAATCAATGCTAAACGAGAAATTCCTGAAGAAGCTGAAGGGGCATTCCCATAAGATCGTGATCGAGGTCTGAAGGCGGTTCGCAAAGAGAAACATCACAGGCAATGCTACTCCCGTCATTGCGGCAGGAGGTCGCAATAATAAAAACGCCCGTCCCTCAATACTATCTCTCCCTTTACGAATTTTACCCTCTCCCTGAATACAGGCCCGTCATAAACGAAGGTATGGAATTCTCCGTTTTCTCCGCAGGGATCGATATCAGGCGGGAGATCGGTTATGAAATCCCTATCGAATTCCCTCCCCGCGAATCCTCCGTCGAGTAGAGTCGAATCGACACAGACGACCACCGCTTTAAATCCCGCCTCGATAAAGGTCCGGGCGAGCGATAATGAGTCCCTGCCCCAAATAGGAAACACGCACCCGAGCCCCAGTTTCCCCAATTGCTCCTCCCTGTATTTCCTTATTTCCTCGAGGAATATGTCTCCGTAAATCACTGAGTCCACACCCGACCCTTTATATTTCAGGAGCGCCCTCTCGAGAGAGTTCTCGTACTCCTCATTGGACGCGTTCCGCGGGATGATTACCTTTTCGAGACGGAGCCCGAGCGAGTCCGCCTGCATTTCGAGGAGAAGGCTCCTGACGCCGTGCATACTGACCCTGTCGTATTCCCCTGTAACGGTCGTGATAAGGGATGCGATATCGCAACTTCGGGTCCCGAGGACTTCATAGAGAGCGAGCGCGCTGTCCTTACCGCCGCTCCAGGAGAAAAGAGCCTTGCTGCCCATTTGAATTACCATGATACACGTTCCCGGGTCTTGTGAATATCCGTATATAATATTTGTGGATGCAGGCGGGTTTATATGTTACTTTTTGGAAACTGAATCAGGAGGGATGACAGGCGAATGCGCTGGAGAATGGGCAGAAGGAGCACGAATATCGAGGACAGGAGAGGGGTGAGGCTTCCCGGAAGAGCCGCGGGCGGAGGGATAGGTATTCTTATACTTATCGTAATCGCGATACTTCTCGGCGCTGACCCGGTCAAGCTCCTGAATGATATCACCTCCACAGGGGTCGATCCGACCTCAAGCTACGACAGTGCCCCTCTTTCCGATGAAGACAGGGAACTCGCCGATTTCGTGTCCGTCGTGCTCGCCGATACCGAGGACACGTGGAGCGAATTGTTCGTCAAATACAACGGCAGGTACCGCGAACCCACACTCGTATTATTCTCCGGGGCCGTAGACTCCGCATGCGGCTTCGCCCAATCCGCGGTGGGCCCGTTTTACTGCCCTGCCGACGAGAAGGTATACATAGACCTGAGCTTCTACAGAGACCTCAAGGAACGGTTCGACGCCCCCGGCGATTTCGCTCAGGCATACGTCATCGCGCACGAGGTGGGACACCACGTTCAGAACCTGCTCGGCATCTCGGAGCAGGTACAGGGCGCTCAAAGGAGGCTCGGTGGGGCCGAGACGAATAGACTCTCCGTCATGCAGGAACTTCAGGCGGATTGTTTCGCGGGCGTCTGGGCGCACAACGCCGACAGGGCCCGTGACATACTCGAGCACGGCGACATAGAAGAAGGTTTGAACGCCGCGAGCAGCATAGGAGACGACCGTCTTCAAATGGAATCTCAGGGCCGCATAACGCCCGATTCATTCACACACGGGAGCTCGAAACAGAGGGTAGCCTGGTTTAAAAAGGGTCTCGATTCGGGAGATATAGAGTCCTGCAACACATTCGAGGCAAAGAATCTGTGACTGCTCCGAAGTGCAATACCGCCGGTACATTTACACGGCCTCTCGTCACACTTTACCCTGTCCTTCACTTTCATATTTGTCTATAACGGCTGCGCCGACACAATCACCCCAGACGTTTATCGTCGTTCTGAAACGGTCGAGAAGCCAGTCTATCGCAAGTATCAGCCCTATTCCCTCGATCGGAAGTCCGACCGACTTGAGCACGAGCACCATCGTCACGAGCCCCGCTTCCGGTATTCCCGCAGCCCCTATGGACGCGAGCGTTGCGGTAAAAAACACAACAACCATCTGCGGTATGCCCAATTCTATTCCGTAGCTCTGGGCTATGAATATGGCCGCCACAGCTTCGTAGAGCGCAGTCCCGTCCATATTGACGGTCGCTCCCAGGGGAAGCACGAACCTCGCCACCTTGGGACTCACCCCGGCCTCGTCGATCACCCCTTCCATAGTGAGGGGCAGCGTGGCAGAGGAGGAAGCCGTCGAGAACGCAGTGAGCAGCGCCCTGCCCAGATGTGAAACGTACTCGAGCGGGTTTCTTCCGGAAAATAAAAAAAGTATCATGGGTAATATAATGACCCCGTGTATGAAGAGCCCCAATACCACGCACAGAAAATACCTGCCGAGCTCGGCCGCAAGCGCGATCACCTGGCTCCCGCCCCCGGCCAGGCCGATGCGCTCGGCTATGAGGCCGAAAATGCCGAGCGGGGTGAATATCATTATCCAGTGCACTATCTTCATCACGGCCTTGTCGAGCAGGGTGAACAATTCGACGACCGGCTTGTTTTCCCTTCCGAGCGCGGCGAACGCGGCGCCGAATAAAATAGACGCTACGATGAGCGGGAGTATGTCGAATTTCACAGCCGATTCGAAAAGGTTAGGGGAAACGAATTCCAATAAGAGCACCTCGACGATACTCATATTCTCCTTTCCTTTTATTATTTCCGGTATCTCGCCCGTGAGTACGGCGCCCCCTACGCCGGGATGTATCAGATTCACGAGAACTATGCCCAGAATAACGGCGATGGCGGTAGTCGAGATAAAGTAGACGAACGTCCTGAGACCGAGCGACCCCAGCCTCTCGACCTTCATGATGCTGAGCGTTATCGAGACCAGGATCAGCGGGAGCACTATCATTTTCAAGGCGTTTATAAAAAGCTTCCCGAGAAACCCGACTCTAACGCCGGTCTCGGGGTAAAACGAGCCGACGATCCCGCCGAGTATCACGCCCGCGATTATCCCGAGGATGAGATAATGTCCTCTAAGAAATTTTTTCAATTATCACTCCGACTCCAGGGCTAGGCATATTCTAATATCAGATTCGGCAGACTTGTAATAAGTATTGACATATTAGCATTATTGACCGAATAATAACAATTCAGCGTCCCGGGAATAATTAATCGATATCATACCGGAATATCCAGGAGAATAGCGATGGTTACCGGTCTCAGCCGCAGTGCAATTCGCATATCATATAAGCGAGATATTGTGATACTCGTGCTCTTTTTATTATCCCAACTGATGGCCGCGCCCCAAGCGCATCCGATGAGCGTACCCCCTATGAGTAAAAAAGAGGAAGGCTCCTTCATCACCTCTTACAAGGAAGGAGGGACGAGATGGAAAGCGACCTGGACGCTGGATGAATTTATCGAAAGCGGCGAGTCAAAGGTAAGGTTGGTGCTAAACGCGCAGGGACTTACAAACCCTTACACGAGGGATATGAAATGGGAATCCGTTTCGGTGTGGAAATCCGGGGCTGCGTTTACTCCCGTACAAGCGGTGACAGAAGTCAGGGACATGCAGGGGAATCTGGTAATGACAGAAAGGAAAACGGTGGATGACTCTGCGGGGACGGTGACATTCGTAAGGGAAGATCACGAAAACAACGGTTCTGTAAACGAATCTTTCGAGACCGAACGGGACCTGATGATCGTAGAGGGAATAGTCCTTGCGCTCCGATCGCTCCCTTTCGGTACGGACGATACGGTCAAAGCTCAATTCCTGACTAACGAGCCCGATCTCTATAACGTCGAATTCAAACAGAAGGGGCGTGAGACGATAAACACGCCGGGCGGGGAAGTCGAGTGCTATAAAGTCGAGCTCGTCCCCAAGCTGGGCGCCCTCAATGTGTTCAAAGTCTTTTTCCCGAAGACCTACTTCTGGTTTACGGTCGCCCCCCCGCACAAATGGGTGAGGTACGAGGGTTTGGAGAACGACCGTGATTCACCCGAGGTCGTTATGGAAGCCGTGCCGGTCAAAAAATCCGGCAATTGAAGAATCCGGACTACTTTATTTCCTCTCGCTCCCGTCGGCGCAGAGCTGGGTGAGGATGCTGCAGGGTTTTTCGCCCCGGTTGTCGCACTCATCCATCGCAGCCTTGACCGCCTGGCTCATGTCCGCATAATAGCCCCATCCGATAGCTCCGTCCTCACTCCTCGCTATAGCACCGCAGTCGGTGAACGAAATCCTCATCTGACAGTTGGGCCCGTACTTCGCACACTCATCGACCGACGCTTTTTCCGCCTGGACCCGCGTGGGATAGTTCCATGCGGCGCCGTATTGCCCATTGTCGGCAGTCGCTATCGCAGCCCATTCATTGACACTCTTAACGCTCCCGTCGGCGCACAATTCGATGAACGAGGAGCACAGATCATTCGTATACTTGTGACATTCGCTTACCGCGTTATTTCTCGCCAGATCGACGGTAGTATTTGTCGCCCAACCGTATGACCCGTCCGGGGCCGTGGCATAGACAGCACAGGTATTGAACGAGATTCTGACCTCGCACCCCGTATTGAATTGACTGCACCTTTCAACAGCGTCCTTCTCGGCCGCCTGTTTCGAGGACATGTTCGAGGAAAAACCCCAGCCCCCGCTTGGCGCAATCGCTATAGCCCCCCAGTTCCCTTCGTTATCGTACGGACCGGGAGGGGACGGGGTATATACGGGAGGCTGATAATGATTGGACGGGCCCGGTATGATCTGGTTCTGATTATTGTTCGTCCCATCATTGCCGTCGTCACCGCCGCCGAAAATCAGATACCCGGCCAATCCTAAAACCAGGACTAGGGCTATTAGACCGCCGAGCTTCTTTTTATCCTCGAGGAAAGACTTTCCGCCGGAATAATCCTTCTTTTCGAGCGGCCTGATGGTTTCAATGCGCGTATCCGACTCCCGACCGGCCCTTTCGGGCCCGGATGGAGTGGCTCCGCTTGCTCGCGCGGTATCTCCGTCGGAAGGAGGTTCTGTGCGCGCCCCTTGTCTTGAGAGCAGCAGCTTTATTGTGGACAGAAGCTGTTCCAGGTGCTTTTCGAGGGGCGGGGTCAAGGCATCGAGCCAGTGCGGTGCGCTTATGAAATATTCGAGGGATTTATTGGGGTCGACGTCTTCGACCCTGAAAGGGATAACGGGTATGCCCTTGCTGACCGCGCGTTCTACTTCCCTGATGATCTGCTGGGATTCATTGGCATTGGAAGAGAAAACGAGCACCATGACCCGGCTCGAGCTTATGGCATCTATAATCGCCTCGCCCCACTGTGTGCCGGGCACTATGTCTCTCGGCGCGATCCAGCACCTTACGCCGCCGATTTCCAGTGTCGCGCACACGGCGTCGGCTATGGGTTTGTCTTTTCCGGAGTGACTGATAAAAACATCGTGAGCCATCTGTTTCCCCCCTCTCCTCCAGAGGAAATACCGGAGGATTATAGCTGTGATTGACTACCCAGGCAACACCAAACGCTTGGATTGAAAAACAATCCTCCAGTCTAGTGTTTCCGATGACATTACCTCCGCCGTATCTTCAGCGATTTGGCCGAGGAGCCTGTAAGATGGTACAAAATCGGTCTTTTCGATCTCGTTCCTGAGGTTCTCCAGATGGGCGCTCATGGCATCCGACCGCTTCGCTATCAGCTCGAATTCCCCATGGGTCCGGATACCGTAGAACGCAGCGCCGAATGCAGGCAATATGGCCGCCAGAATGGTCAGCAGGTCGTTGTGAACATACAGATGGGCTAAACACGCGATAAGAGTGAGGACGAAGAGTCCCCCGCCAATTAGATGGAGATTGTGATGGATCCTGTGGAAGCGGGGTGAGTTGCGTTTATGATAATCTATCTGGGCGGATATTTCCTGCTTCGAGAGGAAATCCCTGTAGGATGTGAGGTATTCTCTGTCTATCCTCGTTCCTACCATTCCCGCTTCTCGGACAATCCCCCTGAAATGCCAGTTTACCCACGAGCTCCTGGGGTCTCCGTATGTATCATGGGCCGGCACCCTGAACGCCGGGGTGGTGAGGCCGAGAGGCGCGAGAAACCTGAGATGCCTTATCTGTTCCGATAGAAGCCTATAATCTATCCACCTCTCGTGCCAATGCTTCAGGTTCCCTACTGCCGTGATTGCTATTATCATGATAATCAAAGCGAGCTCGCAGAGTACCCACAGGTTTTCAAACCCCGGTATTGGCGGAAGAAGTGCGAATAAGACCGCCAAAGCGGCCATCAGGTAGTTAGCCAGGAAAGAACTCCTGTAGATATTCGAATAATAATTGGCGAGCCTATCGGCCCATGCGTAGTGAGCGAGGAATTTTTCGTTAATCTGATCCTTCACGGACTGCGGAAAATCAGGACACGAGTCCCAAACCTTCTGCCATTCCGTTTCTGATGATTCGTTGAAATCCCCGACCCTTGCCCCCCCGGTATCTACCCTATCCCGCGCGAATATATCGCAGAAGGCTTCGAATATGAAACCCCATGTCCAGGTCGGTTGTTTTTCATCAAAGTACGTACGGCTGAGGTCGGGTTTCTTCGGGTGTTCGGGTTTAAGGACCCTCTTTAGTCTGAGTTCCAGCTCTCGGAGGCTCGCTTTTTTAAACCCCTCATATTCTCCTCCCATGAGCACCATTATGTCGTGCGGGGCACCGGAGTTTATCCAAACCACGGGGATTTCGTTAATGAGCGCTTCCTTCACGATCTGACCCGTGCCTCCCTTCCCTTTCGCGTCCTCTCCGTCCCATACCGCAATAAGCACATCGCTCTGGGCGAGTACCATCCGGCCTACGGTCTGATAAGACTCGTTCTCGACCTCGGGCGTCGCCCGCGAACCGTCGAGCTCCAGTATCGAGGCAGCGGTCCCCAGGAGCGTCCGGTACTTGCCGAGGGATAGGCCGTCCGCAAAATCCTTTTCATATTCCTGGCGGCCGAAAGGGAGCGCGCACTGGAGCTCGAATCCTTCTGCAAGCGCTGCCTCCGCGACGAGCGTGTCCGCTCCTTCCGCGAGAGGAGATATTATCCTCAGTACAGGCGGCCCGCCGTCGGAATACAAAGATTCGAATGACGACTTCACCTCGCCGGCAACGCCGCTTATATGCTTCAGGACTTCGTTCACCCGCATCCTGAGCGCGGCGATATCGGCCTTATCGAGGCCGTTCAGACGGTGGCCGGTAACGCCGACCCTGACCGCGAGACGGGCTTTCGGGGGGGATTCAACTTTCTTGATCGCGTTCATAACGTTCTAACCTTTGGGCACCTCTATGGGGACATTCCTGTGGGTCCATAGCCAGTCGCTGTTCTCGAGAAGGGCCTCCCTGCCGACCGCGATGAGGATACTCTCCGGAGGCACTTTGCCAATCTCGAGCTCCCTCTTCGCCGAGGCATATGTCTGCTGAGCGAGGCTGTACCTCCTTTCGAGCTCATCGTATGCCCTTTTGTTTTTATATGCCTGAGCGGCTACGCCCACGGCGGCAATCACGCCCAGGAGGATCTGAAAATTATTTATCGCCTCGCTATTGCCCACCCCGGCAAACAAAACATACATGCCGTACACGAGAGCGACCAAAAGGGTTAATACGAAGGACAAGAACATAATATTGCCGAACTGCTGGGACCTCGCCAGGAGTGGTCTTTTCTTGGTACCGAAATAACCCAGCTGGGATTCTATCCATAGCTTCCTGGTAATATCCATGAACGTATTGTTTGCCGGAACGTGTTCCGCAATCCCCGTTCTTACCGTCACAATCTCGATACTTCTCACTGCTTTTCTTATCCACGTGAGCAGGCCCTCGTACTTGCTCAGGTAATGCGAGGACACGTTCTCGTCAATCCCGGAGAGCGTCCAGAAGAACTGGACCCGGAGCCCCTCCGCAAGCCCCCTGTAATCGAGGAAGCGGTCCTCGATCCTGTCCCTCGAGGTCTTTTTTACGAGCAGCGCAATGGCGGGGATGAGCCCTATATAACAAAGGACTAGGTAAGAGCTCCAGTCGATGAGACCATAGAGCACGACGGCTATAAAGAAGAGGACGTAAATCCAGCTGATAAGGCCCGCTGTCTTCTTTTGATAGAATTGCGACAATACGTCCGACGCGGAGTAAAGACAAATTATTTTACGGAGCGCCCCATCCCCGGATATCAACTCGTTATCCGATTCGTTTTGAAGCAGATACTGTTTGGATTTTACGAGGTCTTTGTCGCCGTATTTGTCAAAGTAATTCCTGATGTCGGAGTTAAAGCCGTCGATCCTCTCCATAATGCCAGTGAAGGGCGATTTTTCATAGCCATCCGTAATATCTGCACCGGGACGATTAAAAAAGGAATCATAAAGTTTATCGAGAAAGAGACTCACGGATTGAACGAGACCGGAAAGTTTTCGGGAAGCGGCTCTATATATTGCGCCGGGAAAGCCGTATTGATTCTTAGGGCCGGAAATTACCGGAACGGAATCTAGGTCGGCCGGAACGGATTCCGTCTTCGTCCGGAGGGTCACAGGGTCGATTGAGATTATCATGCTCCTGTCCATTGTATCGAGGCCGGACTTATTCATCCTGAGCGAGTATTCCCGCGTAATCCTGCCTTCGCGTATCCATTTGATTATCCGTGCCGTCGTGTCCTGCTCTTCCTTTCCGTCAACGGATGAAATGGCGAAGAGGATTTCGCTGTGCTCAGCGATAAAGGCCGCGGTGAATCTCTCGGTCATTGCCCGGTCCTCAGCCCAACCGTACCCTGTCCCGCCGAGTTTATACCTCATCAGCGATGAGATATCTATCGACGACTCGGCCCGTCCTAGAAGCTCCGAGAAATCTTCCCTGTATTTACCATCCGGGAGCCCGTTTTTATACTGCCCGGGCGGGCAGGGAAGTACCGCTATAAGCCTGGCGCGAAGGTGCTCGATCGCGAGCCTCGCGAGCAGGCATTCGTCACCCCCGGAGAGAGAAGATATTACGACGAACGGGGAGTTGGGAAACGTATTCCTGAGCCTGACCATCTCCGGGAGGGCCAGAGCGGAGACTCGCTCCTCGTCGGGGGAATCACCTTTCCGGCCGGTCACGCCTATAACAATCGGGATCAGATAGTCTTCGCTTATAGGCGTCATATTCGAGTGTCGGTGAGGATTCGGGTTTCTACCCCGGATACACGACTGCGTTCCGGGGGTGTACTTTCTAAGCCGTAGATCGTATCCATCATGAGGGCACTGCTGTTATCTTCGGGCTCACTACTAAACACGAAAGCCTTCGCCATCGGTCTAACGATGATATTCGTACCGGCCTCTCCTATCAATATACGATTGAACGCATTTAAGGTTTCGAAATATCCCAGTCTGTCTGAACAGGCTTTTTTCTTGTGATTACACATCGGATCCCAAGACCCTGCTTAACCCCGTGATATTACAATTCTAATAATGCGGGAGTAATAATTCAATAACGCTCCCAAGTCAGTTAATTGTGGAAGCCAACGGGCTTTATCGGAGAGCGGTCCCCTGTGATCACTCCCGCCGTTGTTGACGGTAATAACTAGGAGAGGGTAGAACCCGGGCTATATTTGCGAAATGAACATTTCGGTTGCGAAAATTGACTCCCACCGTATATAATTGAATGACTTATGCATAATGAGTCAGTATAAGACCTTGAACACCGGAGGAAGCACCGTTATGAAAAAGCAGAAGCTCTTAATCTTAGTATTACTCGCGGCATGTCCGTTTATTCTGACGGGCTGCCTCGCGGCAGCGGCCGTCGGCGGGGCGGCGGCGGCGGGCGCCGGCACGGTAGCGTACATAAAAGGCGAACTAAAAGCCACCGAAGAAGCGACTCTCAACAAAACCTGGGAAGCCACTGTAGCCGCTATCGATGAACTTCAGTTCCTGGTCGTCAATAAGCTTAAGGACAACGTATCGGCCGAGCTTGAATCGAAAACGGCCGACAATAAAACCGTGAAGATACAGCTCAAAAGGGTCACCGACAACCTCACCGACATATCCATCAGGATCGGGACATTCGGCGATGAAAGCCTTTCGCGCTATATTCTGAGCAAGATAGAGGCCAAGCTCTAGGGGCCATAGCCGAACGGGGGCCGGGGCGTATTCGAATCCTTATCTACGCCGACACCGCAGGCACGGACACGAAATGCCCGCGACCGGTTAATACCGGCTTCAGGACGGAACGATATGCTTTCCACCGAAAGAGCCGCACAGATAGCGAAGGATTGGATGGCGTCGTGGAACAGGCATGACCTCGATTCCATTCTCTCCCACTATTCGGATGACGTTGAATTCACTTCTCCGTTCGTGGTAAGCCTCATGGGGGAATCTTCCGGTACGATAAGAGGAAAGGAGAAGCTCAGGGAATATTTCGGGAAGGGACTCAAGGTATATCCCGATCTCAAATTCGAGCCCTTGCAGGTGCTGACGGGGGTCAACAGCCTGACAATTTACTACCGTAGTGTCAAAGGGATGCTTGCCGCTGAGGTCATGTTTCCGGGAAGTGACGGAAAGATAGAGAGGGTCGTCGCTCATTATACGGAGTGATAAACATACGCCGCGGAATAAACGGGCTTATTCATCAGAAAGAAGAACCGGGCTGTTTTAAAAATTCAATCTCCTCCGTCGACGATTCTCTACCCAGTATCCTGTTTCTATGCGGGTATCTCCCGAATCGTTCTATAATCGCATAGTGCCTCTCGGCGTAATCCCTGTTATTTGAGAGCATTTTCGCCAATTCAGGCGGAGAAGGGAAATCCCTTTCCAGGGACCTAAAAAGGGCTATCGATCTCTCCTGCACTTCGAGGTTTTCAGAGTGCATTAATGGCATATAGAAGAAAACCCTCATGACCGGGTGGAGCCCCTTATCGAAGCCCTTTTCAATCCCATTCGCGGCTATCTTCAACGCCTGAGCGTCCTGTGAGAAGGCCCCGGGCGTATCCCTGTAAATGTTTCTCGAGAACTGGTCGAGTAATATAATCAGGGCCAGCGTGCCGCGAGGCGTCTTTTCCCATTCCCGGAGCTTGCTTTCTTTCGCGTTTATGAGGCCGGACTCGAAATTATTCCTGATGTATTCGTCCGTCTTTTGGTCCTTTGCCCACCACATCCGGCTCAGATCTTCAGGAGGAACATCCCCCTCCCCCAGGTCTCCGAACCAAAAGTCGAGTATCCGCGCCTGCTTTTCTTCGTCGTTACCTGATGCCATAAGCTTCTTTTAGTATATCGGATTTCCCGAAACGGCCCTTTGACGATACATGTTTTCACGGAATCTTAATAATATTTTTTGCTCCCTCTTGTAAAAGAATTGCTAAGATGTTATTATGTGCGAGCCTGATTTTTACTAACTTGCATTTTGTCCGCCGATATAATCCTAAAAATCTCATAAATTTGATTAGTTATATTAAAATTACCCTTTAATAACGAGTCACAACTCTATTGCCCGCATAAATATTTTTACGACTGTAAAAAAATCTTTTCTGCCTAACCTTCCGAAGTCACACGAATTTATACTTAGGGAAAAAAGGCCGACAAATACCCTATTGACAACCACAACATATTGTGGTTCAATCGTTCCATAGCACAATATATCATGTAGTTTTACCGAAAGGAGGTTGTCCAGATGTCTTCTGATAAGCTCAGCCCCACACAGACCAACGGAAACGGCCACGGGACTAAATTGATAGAGAAAAACCTGGAACCGGAAATCGAGACATCGGCGGCTGAAAACACCCCGGAAGAGGAAGAATTCGTCCAGAAGACGGAAGGGGTCATGGACATCCCGGAAAAAACCCTGAAAGCGTTCGGCGGTGACGACCTGCGCGCAAGGGTCTTCTACGAGAAATACGCCCTCAGGGACAAAACCGGCAGGATAGTGGAGCTGACACCGGAGGACATGTGGAGAAGGGTCGCGAGGGAAATAGCCTCCCCTGAGAAGACGAAAGAGCTGAAAAAGGAGTGGGAGGACAACTTCTACTGGCTTCTTTCGAATTTTAAATTTATCCCCGGCGGCAGAATACTTTTCGGCGCCGGGCAGAACAGACGGTCCACACTGCTCAACTGCTACTATATGCCGATCAAAGAGGATTCAATCGAGGGTATTTTCGAATGGTGCAAAGAGGCGGCGAGGACTTACTCGTTCGGCGGCGGCGTGGGGACCGACATATCCATTCTCAGGCCCAAAGGCGCCCCGGTTAACAATTCGGCGATCTATTCCACGGGCGCAGTATCGTTCATGGACCTGCTCTCGACAACGACAGGCACCATAGGTCAGGCCGGAAGACGCGGCGCACTTATGATAACTATTAACGTTAACCACCCGGACATAACGGAATTTATCGACGTAAAGAACGACACGGAGAGGTCCCGTGTCAATTTCGCGAACATCTCCGTGAAGATCTCGGACGAGTTCATGCGCGCTGTCGAGGAAGACAGGGATTTCGAGCTCAAGTTCGAGAACGAAAAGGTCAAATATACGAAAACCGTCCGCGCGAGAAACATATGGGAAAAGCTCGTAAAATCGGCATGGGCATCAGCCGAGCCGGGCGTCATATTCTGGGATGCCGTAAAGAAATATTCCCCGACCGAATACGCCGGAATGGAAGTAAACGGCGTCAACCCCTGCAGTGAGCAAGCCCTGGAGGATTACGGCAACTGCTGCCTCGGGAACGTCAACCTGTCCCCGTTCGTCAAAGACGCATTTACGGAGGAGGCTTCCATCGACTGGGAGAACCTCGAGAGGGCTTTCAAGTACTCGGTCAGGTTCCTCGACAACGTACTCGATTACAACATGAATAAGCACCCGCTCGTATATCAGACGAAGTCGTCGATGCACTCAAGACGTATCGGTGTGGGCTTTACGGGTTTCGGCGATATGCTCTCGAAACTGAACATCAGGTACGACACGCCCGAGGCGGTCGAATTCGCCGACAAGATGTTCGAGCACATTAAGAACACCGTATACGAGGCGAGTTCCGATCTCGCAACAGAAAAGGGCAATTTCCCGGCTTACGACAGGGACACCCACCTGTCAGGTCAGTTTCTCAATACAATCGACGGGCGTGTGCTGGAAAAAATTAAAAACCAGGGGCTCAGGAACGCCTGCATACTGACAGTCCCCCCGGTGGGCAGCGGCTCGGTGCTTGCCGGAACCACGAGCGGCGTAGAACCGATGTTTGCATTATCATACTTCAGGCGCTCCAAATCCCTCTCGAAAGGGGAATTCAAGGTCTATCACCCGCTCGTAGCGGAATACATGGAAAAGTACAAACTCGAAAGCGAAAAAGATATCCCGAAGACATTCGTAACATCACACGAGATCTCGCCTGAAATGAGAGTGCGCATGCAGGCCGCCATACAGAAGCATATTGATTCATGCATTTCCAGCACGGTGAACCTCCCGGCCGATATTACGCTCGACGAAGTGGAAAAGATCTACTTCCTCGCGTGGAAGCTCGGCTGTAAAGGCATTACGGTTTACAGGGAGGGATCAAGAGAGGGCATCCTGGTCACAGAAGACCAGGCGAAAGCCCAGCAGGAAACTAAAGATAGAAATGAAATAAAGCTTCCGACCCAGACCCAGGACGAGGGGATGAAAAAAACCCATCACCCCAACCCCATCTCATCCCTTCGTCCATCCCAAATGCCGGAGATCAAGCCGATAAAAAGGCCTCAGTTCCTGCAGGGGTTTACGGAGGTCATAAAGACGGGATACGGAAACCTTTACGTTACGATCAACACCTATGACGGAAGGCCGTTCGAGGTCTTCGTTCAGATAGGCAAGTCCGGCTATTCGACAATGGCCGACGCAGAAGCTACGGGGAGGCTCGTTTCACTTGCGCTCAGGTCGGGTGTGAGCGTTAAGGACGTAGTGGAGCAGCTCGAAGGGATCGGCGGATCGTCCCCGGTTTTCTCGGAAGGGAAGCTGGTGATGTCGATACCCGATGCGATAGCGACTGTATTAAAGAAACACTTCGTCCAGGCAGTGGAGAATTCGACGGAATCGGCAAGGCGGACGGTGGATTTGAACCTCGAGCGCTGCCCCGACTGCGGAGACAGGGCGCTCGCGTTCGAGCAGGGATGTATGACCTGCAGAAGCTGCGGCTTTTCCAAATGCGACTAATCGATTCAAAAACCCTATAAGAGGATGATGTTTAGAAAAAAGCCCGACCCCCTAAAAGAGGTTGGGCTTTTTTCTTTAATAGTATATTTTATATCATGACTCTGAAAACCCTGCCCGCGGGCAAACGATATGGCTGAACAAAAAAAGGGAAGCATCATAGCAGGCCTCTTCTGGATGCTCATTATCTCCATACTCCTATTCTGGATACCTTCGATAGGCCCCCTGATAGCAGGCATTGTGGGCGGCAAAAAGTCGGGCGGCGTCGGGAACGCTATTATAGCAGCGCTCCTGCCCGCGATTCTCCTGGGCGGCTTGCTCTTCTTATTCGGATCTGCGCTCACGGGCGCCCCACTGATAGGCTTCGTAGCCGGTGCGGGCGCGTTCGTGCTGGTAGTGTCGAACGTCGGTCCGCTCCTGATAGGCGCTGTAATCGGCGGACTGCTTGCCGATTAACCGGCACTGATCCGAATCCGGGTCTGCCGGATTTATTCGAATCCAATCTGCAGGAAAAAGAAATATGGAATTGGTTCCCGGACGGTGCGCATCCGTCGGGCATTCAGATTAATACGGTATTGGAATTGAGGGATGAAAAAGCTCTCCCGAATTATCTGAGAAAACTTTCCAGATGGTCTTTGATATCCGAATTGGCGAGTTTCCCCAACGCCGCCTTTTCAATCTGCCTTATTCTCTCTCGCGTAAGGTTGAACTTCCTTCCGATCTCATCGAGCGTATACGTGCTGTGCTGGTCGATCCCGAACCTGAGCCTCAAAATCTCTTCCTCCCTCGGATTGAGGAGCATGAGGGCCTCCCTCAGCTTATCCGTGAGGTCGGATTTAGCTACGAGGGAATCAGGGATTACCGTATCGTTATCGGCGATTGAGTCGAGGAGCGTCGTTTTCTCCCCGTCGAGTATAGGCGTATCGAGACTTATGGCGTCCTTGGTGGACCTCAGTATCCGCTTTA
Organism: Candidatus Dadabacteria bacterium RIFCSPHIGHO2_12_FULL_53_21; assembly: GCA_001775255.1. Lineage (GTDB taxonomy): Bacteria > Desulfobacterota_D > UBA1144 > Nemesobacterales > UBA2774 > 2-12-FULL-53-21. The sequence goes on along the minus strand of MFCJ01000037.1, from coordinate 2,314 downwards.
CCACCTCAACGGATATGCCGGACTTCCGCGCAATTTCCTTGGGGGTGGGCTTTCTGTTTAGCTTCTTGGCCAGAAGCGCATTTACCTTGTAAACCCTGTTTGCCTGTTCGAGGAGGTATACGGGGACCTTGATAGTCCTTGTCTGTCCCTGAAGCGCCCTCAGTATTGCCTGGTGTATCCACCACGACGCGTATGTCGAGAACTTGAAACCCTTTCTGTGGTCGAATCTCTCGACCGCCCGCATGAGCCCCATATTACCTTCCTGAATCAGGTCCGAGAGCGGGAGCCCCCTGCCCATGTACTTTCTCGATATGGTGATGACGAGCCTCAGGTTGGCCTTTACGAATCTCTGTTTAAATCTTTTTGCGTTTTCCGAATAAACCCTTATAAATGCATTAAGACTCTTTATGCGCTTTTCGAGGTACCCGCTCTTTAACCTGCCGTGCCCGTTCCCGTGTCCGTTGGTGACTTTTATTTTTATCTTTCCGTCAGCCAATTTCCCCACGAGGCTCACCAGCTCGCGCGACCTCGATTCGCATTTTTTTATTTTTGCTGAAATCTCGACCTCTTCCTGAGCGGTGAAAAGAGGCTCGACCGACATATCCTTGAAATAGACGTAAAGCAGCCGGAGCTGTTCGTCCGGGGTATCGTCGGATTTCGATTTCGAGCTTATTTTCCCCGAATCGTATTCATTGTCATTCCCCTCGTCCCTCGAATAACTGTCTTTAAAGTTTATAGACGAGACCTCGTCGTCTTCCCTCTCGAACTCTACATACTCGCTTACGGATGCAGTTTCATCGAAATCGTTGTATTTAGTTTCCATATATTCTTCCTTTTAACTATTTTCAACTGCTGAAACAAAACCGAAGATGTTTCCGGGTATTAGATCTCACAAATAAGCTTTGGAAACGAAAGGGGTGGGGGATTACCATTCCTCCTGATACTAACTCCAACGCATAGAAAGCTTTGCTGTTATACAATCCCTTACCGTAGATTAAGAAATTTCTTCCAATGCAACAACTTATAATCGCAATCTAAAACTGTCCTGCCTTCCGGTTACCGCCAATTCTATCAAATTCTAAAAAGTATTGCAACCTACTTTGATGAGGTGTAATTCGAAGCCACCTGCTTCCAGTTAACGACGTTCCACCAGGCCGCGATATAGTCGGGCCTCCTGTTCTGATAATTTAGGTAGTAGGCATGTTCCCAGACGTCCAGGCCGAGTATCGGGGTTAATCCTTCCGACAACGGGCTGTCCTGGTTCGGAGTGGATGTAACGGCTAGTTTTCCGCTGCCGCCGACCGAGAGCCAAGCCCAGCCGCTTCCGAACCGCCCCGCGGCGGCCTTTGAAAACTGGTCCTTGAAACCGTCGAATCCCCCGAATGCGGATTTTATTGCCTCCCCCAGCTCGCCCGAGGGCTCGCCCCCGGCCTTGGGAGCCATTATCGTCCAGAATAAGCTGTGGTTGGCGTGACCGCCGCCGTTATTCCTGACGACCGTCCTTATATCTTCCGGCACTGCGTTCAAATCACTGATCAGGTCCTCAACGCTCTTCTCCGCAAGCGCCGGGTACTTTTCGAGGGCGGCGTTTACGTTATTGATATATGTCTGATGGTGCTTTGTATGATGAATCTCCATGGTACGGGCATCAATGTGAGGCTCCAGTGCATCGTAACTATAAGGAAGCTTTGGTAATTGGTATGGCATGGTTTCTCCCCCCAGATTAAATTTTTTTCAAATGGAGAACCGATGTTTCAGGTATTTCACATTGAAAAATTGATTTATAAACACCGAAATCCGAATAAATACCAACCGGCCTTCATTAGCCCGGTTAACCAACTTATTTTAACCTTATATACACGCCGTGTCAAAGCATTTTCGGCAGGGTTTCTGCCGCAATCTTCATATTCCGACGAATCCACGTTATATTAAATGCTAGGGACGGGTACTCCGAGATTGACAGTATCCATTACAACTGGTAATTTTTACCATATAATAATATGTATATTTTGGATACACGATATCCATAAAGAGATATAATCATGCAGGTAACTAAAACTCTCGACTATGCAGTAAGGTCTCTGACGTATATAGGGCACGAGCCCATAGTCAAGCATAACATGAAGGAGATTTCCGAGCACCAGCACATACCCCTCAATTATCTCGCCAAGATTATGAGAAGGCTGGTCAAGAAAGGGATCGTCAAGTCTATGGTAGGGCCCGACGGCGGCTACACCCTGCGGAAAGCCCCGAGCGATATCAGCTTGCGGGACATATATGAGGCGATAGAGGGAGAGATAAGGATAGTAGACTG
>MFCJ01000036.1:7527-13537 GCA_001775255.1 Candidatus Dadabacteria bacterium RIFCSPHIGHO2_12_FULL_53_21 | reverse complement strand
TCCTTCTGAGAGTTAGCGAGAAGCCGTCTCTCTTTTCAGCCGGCAGGAGGCTATTCAGGTATTCCGCCTTCTCACGGAACGCCCCCGGCGTGAGCCCCACGGGATGCCACCCGTCGCCGTATTTAACCGCGCGTTTCATAGCCCCCGTGCTCTCTCCCCCGACCCATATAGGTGGGTAAGGCTTTCTGTACGGTTTCGGGAGGAATTTGATATTCGAGAATTCGATGTAATCTCCGCTATATTCGGGGTTCTCGCTCGTCCAGAGCTCTTTCATTATCTCTATGTATTCGTCCGTTACCTTCCCGCGCTCCTTAAAATTGACGCCCAGCGCCTCGAACTCGTCCTCGAGCCACCCGGCGCCGATACCCAGAATCACCCTGCCCTGAGAAAGTGTATCGAGCGTGGAGACCATCTTCGCGAGAACCAGGGGGTTTCTGTAAGGGAGTATTAGTACGCTCGTCCCGAGCTCGATCCTGTCCGTGTTGGCCGCTATGTAAGTGAGGGTGACGAGGGGGTCGAGAAACGTATCGCCGAACCCCTCATGGGAATCCGGGATGATAATATGGTCGCTCACCCAGAGGGAGTCGTAACGGAGCTCTTCGGCTAGCACCGAGATCTCGAGTATTTGTTCCCGCTTTGCATAAGCGCCGAAATTGGGGACCGCTATTCCGAATTTCATTCGATATTAATACTAACATCACTGCTTGTGATGATAATTAAAGTGTTCAGCTGTTCTTAGCTAGTAAGAGGCTTTCCTCTTCAAGATAGTTTTTAAAGCTAAGCACCTTTTTCACGTATCTCGACCGCTCTCCGTCCGTATCCGAGCTTTGTGCCTTTTCGAAGTTTGCTGGACCGTAATTATAGGCGTCGAGGGCGTTCTCCGTGGAATCGTACTTTTCGGTCAGCGAGGAAAGATAATGAATGCCGAGCCTCACGTTTACGAACGGGTCGTATAGCGATTTCTTGCCGTTATAATTGATGCCCATTTCCTCTGCGATGTATTTCCCGGTGCCGGGCATGACCTGCATGAGGCCGATAGCACCCCTTTTGGAAATCGCCTTAGGCGAGAATTCGCTCTCTATCTGAATTACGGCGAGTATCAGGTAGGGGTCCAGGTTCTCGTAATTTTCGCATTCCTCGACGATCAGCTTCGCGAGCTTCCGGGCGTTTGACTGATTTATCGAGTCCGACAGCCTCAGGATGAAGAAGTATATCTCCGCTTCCTCGGCGGTCATCTCTTCTATCTTCGGCTCGGCCGCCTCTGTCCATATGGGTTCTCCGACCGCGGAGCCGGCCATAAAATACTCACGGCCCCCCGGATTCACCAGCAGACCCGCGAATGCCGGTTTTTCATCCATGGCCAGGTCGTTTGATTTATTCAGGAATAAGACTGAAACACAGAAGAAAAGAAGAAACAAGGTGACCTTGAAGAGTCCAAAAAGGGTAATCATGAAGAAATCACATACGTTTCGTATCATAGTTATCTCCTGGCTGCGTGGGGTCGAGACGGTAAAGACGCTCTGCGGCTGAATGTCGGTTATTTGGATTGTGTGGATTTAAAGGTGTTTTCAGACCCCGTTTTAAATGAGCTTTCCCGCTTGAAGGGTTTGAACGAATCGAAATCCGCTATGTATATCTCTTTTACGGTCATGACTGCGTCAATCGGCTCGTCGTAAAAATCTTTCACTTCAAACGGTGTATTTTCTTTAAAACGATTTTTTCTAAGTATTCCCATTAAGATTGGCGTTTTCCATAACTTTTTTCTATTCCGGTCAATAACTATAAGTGCCGGGCCCCCGTTGTCAAGAAACATTTACGCAATTGCGAAGTGCTGTGACCCCACATTCTGGGGTAATTTGAAGTAATGTTACCGTTTTATATTGCAATAGCGTAGAAATATGCTAATTTTATACCTTGAAGTAGCAGGGGTTCCGGGGGCGGCCCCGGGTGTCGGAATGGGGGAATCCGTCTCGGGAGCCAGGGGCTTTATTTCTTGACCGTAAAAACATTTCGTGTTAGTTTTTAGGGCGCGTTATGAAAAGAACTTATCAACCTCACGAAAAAAAGAAATTAAGGGTGCATGGGTTTCGCGAAAGGATGAGCACTACGGGCGGAAGGCGCACTCTCAAGAGACGGATAGCGAAGGGCAGGTACAGCCTCACGGTAAAGCGCTGGAAGAAATGAGCTTTGCAGTGAGTTTATCTTTCCCAAAAGAGTTAAAAATCCGTACGAACTCTGAATACGAAGAGATTTTTGGGAAGAGCAAGAGGCTCAGTACAGACCATTTTAATATACTATTCGCTCCCAATTCGCTCGGCTATCCCCGAGTGGGCCTCGTGGTCGGTAAAAAGGCAGTGCCCGGGGCCGTTGAGAGGAACCGTGTAAAGAGGGTCCTTAGGGAAGTTTTCAGGCTGAATAAATCCCTCTTCGGATCGATGGACGTTGTGTTTGTCGCCAAGAAAGGCAGCGAAAAGCTCGATTACTCCCTCGCGAGAAAAGAGATCGAAGAAATAGTCAGGTCTAAATTATCATGATTTCGAATTTATTTGTGTATCTGGCTACCTCACTGATCAAGGTCTACAAATATGTGGTTTCACCTATTTTGCCCTCTTCTTGCAGATTCTATCCCAGCTGTTCCGAGTATGCGATAGACGCCCTCAAGAAGTACGGACTACTCAGGGGTTCGTGGCTTACTCTCAAAAGGATCGCGAGATGTCACCCGTTGAGCGCCGGCGGACATGATCCGGTTCGGTAAAGGACGAGTGGATGACTGACAACAAAATCAACACAATCATATTCTTTGTACTATCTGTATTAATTTTCTTGGGATATACCTATTTCTTTTCCACACCCGACAAGAATCAGGCGAAGAAGCCGCCGGGGGCGGAGGTATTCGAGCAGGCCTCCCCGGTTCCGGGCGCCGGCCCAACCGGCCAGTCCGAAGACTTTCAGGAGCAGTCCGACTCCGACGACATGCATTTTTCCCCGGAGGGCAGGCTTATATCGATCGACACTCCACTGTATCACGGCGTTATAGATACTGCGGGAGGAAGGATATATAAGTGGGAGCTCAAGAAATTTAAAGAGAGCACCAACGGCGCCGCCGCCATAAATCTTTTTAAGGACACCCCGCCCGGGTTCAGCACACTCTTAAAAATGAAGGGCTATGACGTGCCCGATCTCATTCCTTTCGAGTACTCGGGAAAAGACAATATAACGGTCACGGACGGGACCGAGGAATTGGCTCTGTCCTGGCGGTCCCCCGAAGGCATGGCCGTTAAGAAGATATACTCCATCGATTCCGCGAGCTACGTATTAAAGCAAAGGTTCGAAGTGACCAATCCGGGGACGGCTCCCCTTCAGCAGAAACTCGATATCAAGTGGTTCGGCAAGGTGGAGGAGCACGGCAGGGGCGGGAATACGATGAGCTTCATCGCGCTCGTATCCGGCGACATCGAAATGGTGCAGAAGAAACCCAAAGAAGCCCGCAGCTACAATGGTGTCATCGACTGGTTCGGTTACTCCCAGAAGTACTTCATATCGAGCTTCCTTCCCGAAACGGGGGCGGATACGACGGTCACACTGAGCCCGGTCGGGGATAAAACTCTCGTGAAGGTGCTCTACAGCTATCCGGGAGACACGGTCCCGGCGGGAAAGACCTCCGTAAAGAACTGGGAGGTTTATCTCGGGCCGCTCGAGTATGATACGGTAAAAGCCGTCGGCTATAATCTCCAGGAATCGATTAACTACGGCTGGGTCGAGTTTCTTGCAAAACCCCTCCTCGATTTCCTCAAATGGCTCAACAGTTATATCCATAATTACGGCATTTCCATCATCGTGATCACGTTGATCATGAGGCTGATTTTCCTTCCCCTTACCATCAAGAGCATGGTTTCCATGAAGCAGATGCAGGTCAAGATGGAAAAAATCAAGCCCAAGATGGACGCGCTCAAAGAGAAATTCAAGGACGACAAAGCCAAGCAGAATTCGGAGCTCATGAAGCTTTATTCGAGTAACGGCATCAACCCCCTGAGCAGTCTGGGAGGCTGTCTCCCGCTGCTCATACAGCTGCCCGTATTCGTTGCGCTTTATGACGTGTTCCTGCATTCGATAGACCTCAGGCACAGCTCCTTTCTCTGGATCAATGACCTTTCGGAGCCCGAGCATCTATTCGACATACCCGGCATCGGGATCCCCTTCAGGATACTACCCCTGGTCATGGGCGTATCGTGGTTCATATCCCAGAAGATGACGCCGATGACGCCTAGCACAGGAAATGAGAATATGCAGATGCAGATGAAAATGATGCAATTTATGCCTATAATTTTCACTGTGATGTTTTGGGGACTGCCTTCGGGCTTGATATTATATTGGACGGTTAGCAATATACTTTCGATAGGACAGCAGATTTACGTTAACCGTCTCGTAAACACTCCTAAAGGAGGCTGATGATGGCGATTGTAATAGAACGTGCAGCAAAGACGGTATCGGAGGCGGCCATAAGCGCTTGCGAGGAGCTCGGCATTCCCAGGAGCGAAGTGGATATAGAGGTGCTCCAGGAGGCTTCCAAGGGGGTTCTGGGGATTGGGAGCAGGAATGCCAAGATCAGGGTCACGGTCAAGAACGAGAACCTGAGCGAAAAGGGACTAAGGTCGAAAAAAGCCCTGGAATCGATTCTCAACTATCTCATCCCCACTTTCTCCGTCGAGCTTAAGGAGGGCCCTGAAAAAATCAGGCTCGATATCAAGGATACCAACGACAAGGGGCTCCTAATCGGGAAAAGGGGGGAGATGATTAAATCCCTCGAGTACGTCGTAGGCAAGATCGCCGGGCGGGATTGCGAGGACGGCCGGGATAAGAGGGTCGCTATAGACGTGGACGGGTATAAGAGGCGGAGAGAGGACAACATTTCCAAGCTCGTCAAAGAAACGGCACAGAAGGTAAGGAAAATGAAGAAGCCCATTTCACTCGAGCCGATGTCGGCTTCCGAGAGGAGAATAGCTTATCTGACCCTCAAGCGGGAAGGCGGGGTGAGCTATGAGACTAAAATCGAGCAGGAAGAGAAGAGGATAATAATAACCCCCTTGACCAAGGGTTAAGCCGTACGCGGGTGAGTCAAATCGGGAGCAGTTGTACTATATTGCTTATGTTTCCGACTTGTAATCCAAACCGTATGGACAGGAGAATAAAATGACGAAAGAGAAACCTTCTAAGACAGAGGATGAATATTTCGCCAAAGAGGAAGCGGAGAAATCGAAGAGACTCAAAGAAAAGCTCAAGCATGAGACCGAGGATGAGGAGAGGGATAGGATTAAGACGACATGTTATATGAAATGCCCTAAATGCGGCGGCAATCTGAACGAAGTGGTATTCAGAGGGATAAGGATCGACAGGTGCAGCAACTGCGGGGGGGTATGGCTCGACAGCGGAGAGCTCGAAAAGCTCGCCGGGACCGAAGACAAGAGCGCTATATCCGATGTACTCAGCTTTTTCAGCGGGAAGAAATAAGTCAGCTTTAATTATTTCCTGAGTGTCTTGAAGAAGTCCTTTAAAAGGCTTGAGCATTCTTCCATACAAACACCTTCTGCAACTTCGACTGTATGGTTCAGCCTGCAGTCGTTCCCTATGTCGTAAACCGAAAAAACCGCCCCTGCTTTCGGGTCCCGCGCGCCGAACACGAGCCTGCCGGTTCTGGCGAGAATGACAGCGCCCAGGCACATGAGGCAGGGCTCGATCGTAACGTATATGGTAGTACCTTCGAGCCTCCAGCTCCCGAATACTTCGCCTGCTTTCCTGATAGCTATTACTTCGGCATGGGCCGTGGGGTCGTTTCCGGCTTCGCGGAGGTTGTAACCGCTCGATACGATATTGTCTCTGCCGTCGGTTATGACGGCGCCGATAGGGACTTCGCCCATACGCCCGGCTATTTGAGCTTGTTCGATAGCCAGGCGCATGAATTTTTCATCGTCGTTCTTTGTCATTAAAAGGCGAAGAGTTATTTTTTTAAACG
>MFCJ01000036.1:6885-7466 GCA_001775255.1 Candidatus Dadabacteria bacterium RIFCSPHIGHO2_12_FULL_53_21 | reverse complement strand
CCGTTATTCCCTTAATCTCCGCGACTTTTATTTTCTGGGTGGCTGTCACGGGGAACCCGTCCTCATAGACCTCGATAAACCTCGGGACCATTGCGACCATGACCCTTTCGGCCATCCACTTCGAGAACTCTATCGGGTCGAACGCCGCCCCCTGCCTGATCGTGACATTGAGCTTGATCTCGTCGTCGGACACGTTCGGCAGTCTTATGCCTACGGCCACCGCATCCTGTATGGCGGGGTACTGCATCGCGAAGTCCTGAACGGCTATCGGGTCCACGTTCTCCCCCGATACCCTTATCCTGCTGAACCTCCCCACGAAGTAGTACCTCCCGTCTATCCCCCTCGCAAAAAGGTCGTCCGAGTTGAAGAACCCGTCGTCGTCGAACGCTTCCCTGGTCCTCCTTTCGTCCTTGAAGTATTCATTAAGCGTCGTGTGCGGGACGAGCGGTTTGACGTACAGTAATCCTTTCGCTTCGTCGGGCGGCGTCGGGTCTTCGTACGGGTCCCAGAACGGCCTCATTACCTTGCTCTGGTCCTGCGGGTCCCTGAGCTCTACGTAATATCCCTCCATGGAAAAGCCT
>MFCJ01000036.1:4957-6878 GCA_001775255.1 Candidatus Dadabacteria bacterium RIFCSPHIGHO2_12_FULL_53_21 | reverse complement strand
CGGGGCGGTGGTCCTCAGGGTCCTTCCAGAGCACCATTCCCATTTCCGTAGAGCCGTATCCGTCGATTACCCTTACCCCGAACCTCTCCTGAAACTCCGGAAGGTTCCGGGGGGCCGGTGAGCCCAACATGATCCTTACTTTATGCTTCTTGTCCCATTCGCCGGGTTCCGCCGCCCACAGGTACTCCGCGACAGCCCCGAGCATGTTAACGCAGTTAGCGCCGCACCCTGCGGCCCATTTCCAGAAGCTCGACGCGGAGAAGCGGGGGAAGAACACGGCAGTAGCGCCCGCGCCCATGGCGCTGAACAAACACATGACCTGCGCGTTCGCGTGGCCGAGCGAAAGTATGCTCATGAGCACGTCGTCGCTCCTCACGCCCTGTTGCTGGAGGTATGCGCGGACTGTCAATACCACTCCCCCGTGGTCTCTCGCAACACCTTTCGGCATCCCCGTCGTGCCCGAGGTGAACATGCACCTTTCCATATCGTGTGTCGTTACCTTCACACCGGGATTCTTAACGGGGAACTTATCGAAGGTCGAGAACGGGAGTGTCTTTATGCCTCCGATCTCTGCCGGGACCTTTGCCGGGTCGCCGGTCATGAATATGACACGGAGGTTCTTTATATCCTTGGCGATTTCTTCGATGAACGGCAGGCTCCCGGGATCGAGAATAAGCACGACCATCTCGGAATAATTGATTACGTATGCGAGCCTCTCGCCCTTCTCGTCCTTATTTATCGGGACCTGCACGGCCCCTGTCTTATGAACTGCGATGATGGAAGCGACGTACTCCGAACAGTTGATCATATACATTCCGACCTTATCGCCTTTCTTAACGCCGAATTCGTCTTTGAGGCCGTTAGCAACGCGGTTAGCCCATTCATTCGTTTGCTTGTACGAATAACTCTCGGCCATCTCCCCCTCTCCGTTCCCCACTCGAAACATAGTCTTGTCCGGGAACTGTTCGGCTCCCATTTCCAGACATTTGGTGATAGGCTTCCAGTCCGATGTGTCGTCGAACGTACCGAATGGGAGTTTTCCCTTGCCCAGATATTTTACGTCCCGGGGTTTAAATAATAAAAGCATAATAACCCTCCTTCGTGGCTCAATAGATTTCCAAGAGTTTCAGAAATTGAACCTTATTACAATAAGAAAACAGGAGAAATTTGTCAACCTGAAAATGAGCTTGAACCCTGCGGCGGGCGCTAATTAATAATTCAACTAAATGATTATGGTTCCCGGACAAATGCCGAACGCCCGTACTCGAATGATTTTGACGGCCCGCCCGTACTTGACGGGCCCGATTATGGTCTATAAAAGAGAGGGCTCACGTTTAACGTACGCGGAACTTTAGACCCGTCTTGTTCCTGTCCCAGGTCTTCCCGGTGATCTCTTTAATTTCCGCAACCCTGATCTTCTGCGTGGCGGTTACGGGGAACCCCCCATCGTAGACCTCGATGAACCTCGGGACCATAAAGACGGGCGCCTTTTCGGCCATCCACTTTGAGAACTCCACGGGATCGAACGCCTCTCCCTTTTTTAACGTTATATTCAGCTTAATTTCATCGTCCGAAACCTCGGGGAGCCTGACCCCTACGGCTACCGCTTCCCGGACCGACGGGTACTGGGCGGCTATGTCCTGAACGGCTATGGGGTCGACGTTCTCACCGGACACCCTGATCCTGCTGAACCTCCCCTGAAAATAGTATCTTCCGTCAATTCCCATTGCGAAGAGGTCGTCCGAATTAAAAAAACCGTCGTCGTCAAACGCTTCCCTCGTCCGTCTCTCGTCCTTGAAGTACTCGTTAAGGGTGGTGTGCGGTATGAGCGGCTTTATAAAAAGTAAACCTTTGGCTTCGTCTGGCGGCCTCGGGCTTTCGGACGGGTCCCAGAAAGGGCGCATAACCTTTGACGTATCCT
>MFCJ01000036.1:0-4945 GCA_001775255.1 Candidatus Dadabacteria bacterium RIFCSPHIGHO2_12_FULL_53_21 | reverse complement strand
TTTCCACGTAGTAACCCTCCATCGGTCGGCCGGCTGAACCGGGGCGCAGGTCTTCGGGATCGTTCCAGAGCACCATCCCCATCTCGGTCGAGCCGTACCCGTCTATCGCGCGCGTGTTGAAGCGCTCCTGGAATTCTTTAAGATTCCGGGGCGCGGGCCCCGAGAGCACTAGCCTTACCCCGTGCTTCCTGTCCCATTCGTTAGGCTCGGCTGCCCACAGGTACTCGGCGACGGCGCCCAGCATGTTGACGCATGTCGCCCCGCATTCGCCCGCCCACTTCCAGAAGCTCGACGCTGAAAACCGCGGGTGGAATACCGCGGTCGCCCCCGCGCCTATTGAAGCGAAAAGGCACATTACCTGCGAGTTCGCATGCCCGAGCGTGAGTACGCTCATGAGGACGTCCTCGCTCCTCACCCCCTGCTGCTGAATGTACCCCCGCACGGTCAGTATTACGCCGCCGTGGTTCCTCGACACCCCTTTCGGCATGCCTGTCGTGCCCGAGGTGAACATGCACCGCTCTACGTCCGAGGACTTAACGTCTATTCCGGGATTCTCTCGGGAAAACTCGTCGAAGCTTTTGAACGGAAGGGTTTTTATACCCCCGATTTTACCTGGGATATCATTGCCGGGGCCGGTGACGAAGATGTGTTTTAGAAATTTTAATTCGCCCGCGACCTGCTCGACCATCGGTATGCTTTCCTTGTCAATAACGATCGACTTCATCTCGGAATAATTGATTATGTATGCGAGCCTCTCTCCTTTCTCGTCCTTGTTTATGGGGACCTGCACCGCGCCTGTCTTGTGGATGGCGAGAATAGAGATTACGTATTCGGAGGAATTCAGCATATAGATGCCGACCCTGTCCCCCTTCCGTATCTTATATTCGTTGATAAAGCCGTTCGCTACGCGGTTCGCCCATCTATTGGTTTCATCGTATGTGAAGCTTTCAGTCAGGTTTCCTTCCCTGTCCGCGACCCTGAACATCGTTTTACCGGGAAACGCTGCGGCGCCCGCTTCCAGATATTTCGTAATCGGCTGCCATTTCGATGTGTCGTCGAAGCTCCCGAACGGAAGTCTCCCTTTTCCGATGTATTGCTTATCGCGGGGCTTGAAAAGAAGGATCATATCTCGTCTCCTGGTCTGATATCGAACGTCTAGGACTATAAAGAATCAGGTGTTTATTTGTCAACCGACCGGGCTGTATATACAAGTGCGCGGGTAATCTTAATCGGGGTTTACTTCGGGCAAATTACTACGCGGGTTTTTGTCCCCGGGCGATAGAAATAAAATTCCTGAGGATGTCCTTTCCGTATTTCGTAAGAATGGACTCGGGGTGGAACTGGACCCCCTCCATCCGGTGCTCCTTATGCCTTATCCCCATTATCTCCCCCTCGTCCGTCCACGCGGATACCTCGAAGCAGTCGGGGAGCGTCTCTCTGTCGACCAGTAACGAATGGTACCTCGTGGCTTCGAATGGGTCCGGGATACCTTCGAATATCCCCTTTCCGTCATGGTGTATCTGCGAGGTTTTCCCGTGAAGGAGCCTTCCGGCCCTCACTATGTCGGCGCCGTAGGCATAGGCCATAGACTGGTGACCGAGGCAGACCCCGAGTATCGGCGTGCGACCGGCGAATTCCTTGATAACGTCGACCGAGATGCCCGCTTCTTTCGGGGTACACGGTCCGGGGGATACAACAATCATATTCGGGTTCAGTTTTCCCACGTCCTCTAGTGTGATTTTGTCGTTCCGGTGGACAACGACCTCCTCGCCGAGCTCGGAGAGGTAATGGACGAGGTTATATGTAAATGAATCGTAATTATCTATCATTAATATCATGTCTACACCCGGTATTCGATTCAGGCCTTACGGGGCCTCGGTGATCAGAGTCCCGACTTTGCCACCTCTATAGCCCTCACGAGGGCTTTCACCTTATTTACAGACTCCTGATATTCCCGCTCCGGGTCGGAGTCCGCAACTATCCCGGCGCCCGCCTGTATGAATATTTCTCCCCCTTTGATTACGAACGTCCTGATGGTTATGCACGTGTCCATATTGCCCGAGAAGCTGAAATACCCGACAGCCCCTCCGTACGCCCCCCTCCTGCTGGGCTCCATCTCCTCGATGATCTCCATGGCCCTCACCTTGGGCGCGCCCGAGAGCGTGCCTGCCGGAAAAGTCGCCTTGAGCACGTCGAAGGCGTCCTTGTCGGGCCTGAGTCTCGATATAACGTTCGATACGATGTGCATGACGTGCGAATACTTCTCTATCACCATCAGCTCATCGACTTTTACCGAGCCCGTCTCCGATATCCTTCCAAGGTCGTTTCTCGCCAGGTCGACGAGCATTATGTGCTCTGCGCATTCCTTGGGGTCTGAAAGAAGTTCCTTTTCGAGCTCGCTGTCTTCACTCTCCGTCTTTCCCCTGGGCCTCGTCCCGGCAATCGGACGGCTTTCGACCTCCCCGTCCTCCACCCTCACCATTACCTCGGGCGAAGATCCGACCAGGGTCTCGGTATCCGTCTTCAGATAAAACATATACGGCGACGGATTCAGTACCCTGAGGGCCCTGTAGAGGTCGAACGGGTCGACGTCCAGCTCCGTTTTCCACCTCTGGGATATGACCGCCTGGATGATGTCCCCCGCCGTTATGTATTCTTTCGTTTTCTTCACGGCTTCCTTGTAATCCCCGGGTTTAAAGTTCGACACGAGCTTCGGCACCCCGTTCTTCACCGCACTCTCGTTATTATAGAAGCTGAGCGGTTTTCTAAGCTTTTTTATAATGTCTTCTATCTTTTCAATAGCGCCGTTGTAGGCGTCCTCGGCCTTCTCCGGATGAGAGACGTATGCGTTGTAGATTATCTTGATCTTATGGTTGACGTTGTCGAAAACGAGCACGGAGTCGGTAATCATGAACAGCGAGTCCCAGAGCCCGAGCTCGTCGTCTTTCAGATCGGGGAGGTCTTCCACGAACCTCACTATGTCATAGCTGAAGTAGCCCACCGCTCCCCCGTGAAACCTCGGAAGCTCGTCCGTATGCACGGGTTTATACCTCGACATGAGGTCCCTCAGACAGTCGATCGGGTTCCCCTTTATCTTTCTCGATTTTCCGTCCTCTATAATCTCTATATCCCCGCCCTTCGACCGGAATATAACGGAGGGCTCGGTTCCGAGAAAGCTGTACCTGCCCCATTTTTCCCCTCCCTCGACGCTCTCGAGGAGAAACGCATAGTCGCCGGTCTCTATCTTCCTGAACGCCGAGACGGGCGTATCGAAATCGGCCAGCACCTCTTTCCATACGGGTATGAGGTTGCCCTTTTTTAATTTTTTTCTGAATTCGCCGAGAGACGGAAAAATCATGGGAACAAAGAATAAAAGCCGCAGTATTAATGTCAAGCAGAGCCTTTAAATGTTCTCTCTTTGTTGTATCATCTATCTCTTATTTTTTTAGAGTATGGCGGGAAGCAAAAATAGACGTTAATGCGTTATCATTAATTGCTTTCACGTATCATAGTTAATTCAAAGGATTGGAGGTTGGCAATATGGCTCACATAAACCCCCAGATATTCAGGGAATACGATATAAGAGGGATCGTCGATATAGACCTTAATGAGGATGTGCTCGAAAGGATAGGCAGGGCATACGGCACGTATATAAAGGACTTCGGGGCCAGAGTCGTTTCGATAGGCAGGGACTGCAGGCTGAGCTCGCCCGCTTATTCGAAAGCTATGACGAGGGGCATCAATTCTACCGGCGTCGACGTAATCGATATAGGCATGGTCTCGACGCCGATGCTCTACTTCTCTCTTTACAACCTGGACGTCGGGGGAGGCGTCATGATCACGGCGAGCCATAACCCGGGCGAATATAACGGCATAAAGCTCTGCCGCGGAAAAGACTCCGTGTTCGGCGGGCAGATACAGAAGATAAGGGAGATAGCCGAAGCCGGGGAATTCGCATCCGGAAACGGCTCTTCAAGCGAAACCGACGTCGAGGAGCTCTACGTCAGTTTCCTTAAAGAGAATATAAATATGAGGCCCGGTCTCAAGGCCGTTGTCGACTACGGGAACGGTATGGTAGGCGCAATCGGGCCCCGCGTGTTCAGGGAATTCGGCTGCGACTTCAAGGAGCTTTACGTAACCCCCGACGGGACCTTCCCTAATCACCATCCTGACCCGACCGTGGAAGAGAACCTCGCTCAATTGATCGAAACCGTGAGGGGCGGGAAGTTCAAACTAGGCATCGGATTTGACGGGGACGGGGACAGGATAGGGGTGGTCGACGAGAAGGGCAATATCGTATGGGGGGACATGCTCGTGCTCGTCTTCGCCAGGGACGTCATATCCCGGAAGCCGGGTGCAAAGATCATAGGCGACGTAAAGTGCTCGAACCGCCTCTTCAGCGGCATAAACGAGGCCGGCGGGGAAGCGATAATGTGGAAGACCGGACATTCCCTGATAAAAGATAAAATGAAAGTGGAGAAGGCTTCCCTTGCGGGGGAGATGAGCGGGCACATCTTTTTCGCAGATAAATTTTTCGGATACGATGACGCGCTCTATGCCTCGCTCCGCATTCTCGAGATAATATCCAGGACCGGGAAGAGCCTGTCCCAACTACTGGAGGGCATTCCGCCCGCCATTTCCACGCCTGAGATCAGGGTGGATTGTCCGGAGGCTATCAAGTTTCGGGTCGTGGACATGGTGAAAGAGCGGCTCGGAAAGTCATACAGGATTATCGATATAGACGGTGCGAGGATAGAGTTTCCCGACGGATGGGGACTGATCCGGGCCTCGAATACGCAGCCCGCGCTTGTATTGAGGTTTGAGGCTCAGACGGAGGTCAGGCTCAGCGAAATAAGGGCGCTCATAGAGGGAGAACTCCATGCGGTAATGGCTGAATTATCCAATTGACGCCGGATATTATATAATATTCTCTCTTGATTTACTG
>MFCJ01000035.1:5476-7651 GCA_001775255.1 Candidatus Dadabacteria bacterium RIFCSPHIGHO2_12_FULL_53_21 | reverse complement strand
GGCTTACTAATATTAATGCCGATTTGACTGGGAGGGTAGTGGGGGAGGGGGGAAATGTACTTAATCAATTAGGGTCTTTTGTCAGGGTTCACTTTCTTATCCTTTAGTTCAGAAACCTGCTCATCTAACTTTTCTCTGAATTGTCTGTATGGAATGATATTTTCTAAATTTGGTTTTTGAGTAGCCATATTGATTTTATGATTATCATCTAATTCCTGTATAACTTTTGGGGCGATTTGGAAAGGGAAATTGAATTTATAGATTATTGGCCATCTCTTTTGTAATTCTATGTCACCATTGTTTACTAAGTGATAATTATTCTCTCTAATTACTTCTAAGATATCGAGAGATTTCTTATTTACCATTTCTATTCTACGACTATAGAACTCCGGTTCATATATATGTGGAAGGGGAGGCGATAAAAATAGCCCTTTCTGTGCATTTAAATATTTATTTCTAGCTGTTGGCACTTCAAAATGATCTAGCGTGCAGCCGGAGTTATTTAAATAGTCTTTGTCCAAAACCCATAAAGAAAAATGATTACTTGACTCCGGAATTGTGGGAATTTTGTCTAGATACTTTTTCGTGACTTCAAGGGCAGCAAAGAAAAGAGCAGTATATGGATTAAAAGTAAAATCTAAATATCTGGTTTTTACACCATAATGTTGCGCGATAGTAATTAATTCCTTCCATCCGTTCTTTGTGGTGTTGTACCAATTGTAAAAGCTTTCATCTTTTGAGATATTAAATTTAATCGGATTCAATAATTCTAATAAATCGCCGGGCAAATCGAATCCTAGTACATCAGCTATTTTTACAAAATATGAAACATCCAAAAATTCACGCCTAATTTGATCCTTGAAAGACTCAACGGAGATCTCATCACCACTGAACTCACGAAAAGCTGAGGGAACAAGACCCCAAACGGCCTCTGCTTGACCACGGGAAACGGTTTCATAGTGTCTGTGGTTTTTTCTGATGTCTGAATAGGTATGTTCGAACTCATCGAATGATGTAATCTCAATTTCTTGAAATGGGCTGCCATTACTCATTAATAATTAATTATATCAACACGCAGTATGCTTTTGCAAATCACATCCATCGACAGGCTCAGGATGAACGGGTTTTCTCACCCCCATCCTGACCTTTCCCCTGCACGGGAGAAGAGTTCGTACTTGGACAGATTTCAATATACAAAATCACTTAACAATGATGAATAAATGTGTCAGAATAGTAGTGTAGGAGAATTTGAATTGAAGAATCCGCATTCAGGGGGTAGATATGGCCGGGAATGATTGGAAGCTAGATGGGACTTATTTCGAAGCCTGCAACTGCGATGTCGCATGCCCGTGTGTGTTTACGAGCCCGCCTTCGGAGGGGGAATGCAATGCGCTCGTGGCATGGCACATCGATAAAGGTAATTACAAGGATGTTAAGCTCGACGGTCTCAACATCGCGCTCGCCGTGCACGCACCGGGGCATATGCTGGAGGTGAAGTGGAGCGCCGCGGCATTTGTTGACGACAGGGCGAGCGAAGACCAGAAAAATGCCCTGCTCGCTATATTTTCAGGGCAGGCCGGAGGACACCCTGCGGCCATCGCTTCGTTCGTCGGGAACATGCTCGGTGTTAAGAGCGTCAAGATCGATTTCCGCGCGGAGGGCAAGACGCGCAGTCTCCGCCTGGGCGATGTCGCCGATATGGAGATAGAGGCTATAGCCGGTCAGGGCGGTGCGGACGTTACAGTGACGAATCCGCCGTTCTGCGTTGCGCCCGGGTATCCGTCCGTCGTGGCGAAATCGAAACAACTCAATCTCAAAGACTTCGGGCTTAACTGGCACATAACGAATAAGAACGGATTTTACTCGCCGTTTTCTTACTCGGCCGCATGAGCCCGGACGCCGGACAAGGCCTTTCCATCATAGAGACCGCACTCAAGCGGGACCGTATTATCGTATTGCTCGGACTCGCGGGCATTGCGATACTCGCATGGGTCTACACCGTACATGCGGCATGGGAAATGAATAACATGGACATAGAGACGTGCATGGGCTTGTCCACCAAGAGCTGGGGTCCGACTGAACTCTTCCTCCTGTTTCTCATGTGGACCGTGATGATGGCCGCAATGATGATCCCGTCCGTCTCGCAGATGGTGCTGCTATACGCGGGCAGTGTCA
>MFCJ01000035.1:215-5439 GCA_001775255.1 Candidatus Dadabacteria bacterium RIFCSPHIGHO2_12_FULL_53_21 | reverse complement strand
AGGAATGTTCGTTCTGGGCTACCTGGCTTCATGGACCGGGTTCAGCCTCCTGGCTACGCTCGCTCAATGGGGCTTGCACGAAGCTGCTCTCCTGTCACCGATGATGGTGAGCACGAGCCCTCTGGCGGGCGGGGCGATATTGATCGCCGCCGGGGTATTCCAGTGGACGCCGCTCAAGCACGCCTGCCTCAGGCACTGCCGCTCGCCCCTGGGGTTCCTGATGTCGGAGTGGCGCGAGGGGGGCGTCGGGGCGTTCGTAATGGGGCTCAGGCACGGGACTTACTGCGTGGGCTGCTGCTGGCTCCTGATGGCTGTCCTCTTCGTTACCGGAGTGATGAACCTGCTCTGGGTAGCCGTTATCGCAGCGTTCGTTTTGATTGAGAAGCTGGCGCCTTCGGGTGAGTGGGCGGCGAGGACCGCGGGGATTTTACTCGCCGGATACGGCCTGTGGATGATAAGCCAGAGACTGGTTTTCTGAAGCAGTGCCGGGTGTGCCTGAATTACTTCCTGAATTCTTCGCTGTAGGGGACGAATGTGGTAGTGGCCGAGATGCTTCCCGTCTCGCGGCCGGAGTGGCTCGCGTACGTATGCTCGATTAAGGATGTGTAGAGCCAGCCGCCGGGGACCCTGTCGACTGTGAAGTTCGGGAATACGATCCGTTCGTGGAGCTTCATCCCGTATATGTCTTGATTATCCCGCTCAGCCATGGTTCCGGGCCCTATTATCTGGATTCGCATACATGCAATTAAGATACAGGGGTTTCCGGCATTAGTAAATTCTGGCGGTCGTTCGAGGGAGGAGGGCTGATTCGCGGTGCGCAATGACAGCTTTTTTTCTGTCTTCGCGAGGAACGGTTCTGAGCAAGCGGAAGAACCGGTCGATTCTGCTTACATCGATGCGATGTTCATTAGCTTAGGGAATGAGCATCAAAAAATAGCGACCGTGGCGATCTCTCTTTTTCGTCATCCTGAACTACGGTTCTGAACGTGTGCAAGAACCGGACGCCATTAGGCAGAATGCAACAATGCCATTATTCCACGGTAATTCTTTGAAGAAACCAAAATATTCAGGATCTCATCTTTTCTATGACAATACCCGCCCTTCGACCCTTCGACAAGCTCAGGACAGGCAGGCTCAGCACGAACGGGATACTGGCAAGGCTGAGGAGGTTGGGAGGAATCGTATATAAGCACACATTGTGTGCCGCAAATTCTGTAATGTCGGGAAAGGAAAGAAAATCGAGATTGCCGCTCGCCGCTCGCAATGACAGGGCAGGTTGGATGGAGGAGCTGCGGAAGGATCGTAAAGTCACACTACAGGGGTGCGCTTCCTCCAGGCGCGCCAGCCGAGGTATACCGCCCCGAGCACGGCGAGCACCATGAGCGGACCCGTAAATATCATGAAGAGCGTCCGGTTGCTGGTGGCTTTAGCGTCTCTCAGGCTCTGGGCTTCGTCCCGTATCCTCGCCAGGTGTCCCAGCACGTCTGCGTAGCCGTACCACCACGCGTAGTCGGGGCTCATGTGGAATGCGCCTTTATAGGATTTCAGGTTCGAGAAGAAGAACATGTCGAAATATTCCCGCTCTATCGTCGATACGTTGAAGTAAAGACCCGCGGGCCAGTGCTGGGCGAACCCGCCCGGTATGTCGATCGCGGTGAACCGCGGGCCCGGCAGGAGCCCCGCCGCCATCTGGCCGTGGCTCGGCTTGATGAGCCCGTCGTCGTAGAGCCCCTTGAGTATGTCCCTCGCCTCGACCACGAGCGCGTCACCCGCGAGCTTGTGCGCATCGGCTGACTCGAGATAGTACCGAGCTTTGTCTTCCGAGTGGCACGTGAGGCAGACCTTTATCATCTCAACCCGCTTCGCCTGGTTTTCGGGCTCGAGCGTAATGTCCTTTAGCTCTCCGACCGCCGCCTGGGTGCCCATACCCCATATAATCTTCCGCGTCATGTTGTGGCTCGAATACCGTTTGCCGACGTTATCGACGTAGAGCATGTGGCAGTAGGAACATGTCGGCGTACCGTACTGAGCCTCTGCGAGCGGAACGGACCAGTCCCACGCGTTCCCGCGGGCCGCGTAGATGGAGCCGTGCTTCGAGCTCATGTAGGATTCGTAGTTGGGGTGGTCGGGGCCCATGTGGCACGTGTAGCACGCCTCGGGCTTCCGTGCCTCTTCGAGGTTGAACGAGTGCCTCGTATGGCAGGCGATGCAGCCGTTCCGGTAATCGAGGCTGCTCGTGTCTATGTATTTCATCTGCTCGTCGCTCCAGTATTTCGCGTCCGTCGCCCCCGCCTGCGCGTGGCACGGGTCGCAGCCCATCTGCATGACCTTCCTCGGCATCTGCTTGTAATTGGGCACGCCTATGTTGCGCTCCCAGTTTATGCCCAGGTCGCCGGGGCCGGGGCCGTACGAATGCCCCGCGTCGAGCACGTGCTCTTTATAGATCTGCGCGTGGCACGCGGCGCACATGGTTTCGGGGACGCGTCCCCTGGACGCCATGATGACGTCGTGGTCGGTGCCGTGGCAGTTGGCGCACGTGAGCTGCTTGAGAGGAAAATCGACCCGTGGGTTCTGCGCGCCTTCCATGCCCATCGCGCTCGACTCGAACTGGCTCACGAGCTCGGGATGCAGGGTCCTGTGGCAGGGGGTGCACGTTCCGGGGTCGAGCACGCCGTGCGGGATATCATTCTGCAGCCTCTCCGGCGGAGGGGGGACGTCTTTCAGGTATGCGTAGATTTGGTGAGCGTCATCGTCGCTGACGGCCTGGCCGGGGAACGCCGGCATGATGTCCCTGGGGTGGCGGAGCTGGGTTATAAAAGCCTCGAACGGGAGCGCTGTGTGTGCGAGCGCGGGTCCTACGCCGCCGCGGCCGCTCACGCCGTGGCAGCCCATGCATCCCTTCGATATGAAAAGGGTGCTGCCGTTATCGCTGTCTTCATCGGCCCGTGAGTAGGGGGCGAGCGATACCAAGAGCAGGAGGAATGAGACAGAGCCGATTATTTTTATGATCGCTCGTATTCCCGACATTCGTCCTATCATAACAAAATATTTTGCGGATTAAAAGATGGCTGAAAAGAAATTTTTCCCGGTATTGATTCAGGCGGCGTCCGTGCCGCCCGGCTTCGTTTCGGGGAGCGGGACGACCGGCTCCTCTACGGCCCGTCCGTCGGCCTCCATGTCCTTGTTCGCAAAATCGACTATCCGCTTGACCGCCATCGTGAGCGGGACGCCGAGGATCGCGCCTATCGCGCCCATGAGCCATCCCCAGAAGAGGAGTGAAAGGAATACGACGAGGATCGACATCTTGAATTCCTTGCCCAGGAATCTCGGCTTGACGACGTTGTCTATAATCGAGTTGAAAATTACGTAGCCCACGACGACAAGCACGCAGTGCCCCCATCCGAACTCCAGCAGCGCGAGGAGCGCCGGGGGGACGACCGAGAGCACGAACCCGATGTTCGGGATGAAGCTGAAGAGGAAAGCGAGGAACCCCCAGAGCACCGCGAAATCGACGCCCAGTATAAGGAGCAGTATGAAGTCCGCGACTGCGGCCACGAGGCCTGCTACGGCGTTAATGGTCACGTACTTCTTGAGGTCGTTCGATATGTCGCCGAACCTGTTCTGCCAGGAGTCCTCCGCGAACTCGCCCCTGTCGGCCTTTATCGTGATGTCGGCGAACTCTATGAGTATGAACACCATCAGCAGCACGACGAAGAAGAAGTTGCCGAAGGTCGAGAATATGCTCTGGAGGAACGAGGTCATGTAGCCGACTATCTTGTCGGGGCTGAATACGTCGAGCTGCTGCACCTCGCTCACGTCGAACCCTCTCGCGGTAAGGGCGCTCAGGCCCGAGTGGTAGAGCTCGGCTATCTTGTCCTGATAGAACGGCGCCTTGCCCACGATATTGTTTATCGCCACCCCGAGGATCGTCGACACGAACCCCATTATGACTATGACGATGAGTATCGTGAGGGCGAGGGATATCGGCTTCGGCCAGCCCCTCCGGAGCTGCCACGTAAGGAACGGGGAGACGGCCACGGCCAGGAGCAGGGCGACGAGGAATATATTCAGCACGGGCGCGATCTCGCGCACCCCCGCCAGGATTATGACGATCGACGCGCCCGCGAGGAGCGGGTGGATGTTGAATTTCGGTCTCGAGCTCATATGGATGCGCGCCTGGGGCCGGGATCTTCGCCGCGGCCGTAAGCGCGATAGAAGTATACCATTAGAGATGGGAAATTTTTATTGAGGGGGATCAATTCCGGATAAGGGCATTCGGGAATGACAAATGAAAAGAAAAGGCAAGTATCTCCTTCTTTTCCTTGATGAAAAGACACACGTAGTGTGTTTTATGAAAAGACTGTACATAATTTGCTAAAAATACGCCCTTCGACAGGCTCAGGACGAACGGGATACTGGCAAGGCTGAGGAGGTTGGGAGGAATCGTATATAAGCACACATTGTGTGCCGCAAATTCTGTAATGTCGGGGGAAATGATAAAATTGCCGGTCGTTTCGCCAATAGAAGAGCAAAACCGTTCGTGCTGAGCAGGAGCCTGTCCTGAGTAGTGAGCTCGTCGAACTATCGAAGGGTCGAAGTATGAACGGTTTTACATATTAAAGTACCCCCTCACCCTTCACCCTCTCCCACATGATAGGGGAGAGGGAATTAAAATATAGTATGAACGGGTTTGGCTTCGCTGCTCGTTTTAGCAGTAGTGGTACGGAAGGATCGTAGAACGCACTATGTGCGTGTGTCCGTGCGTCCGGTTTACAATTACAGGGTGATTGTGTTTACTTAACCGCTTCATGGCGATAATCGGAAAACCCCCCGTGATCGCTCCCCCGTCCGATGGCGGAGTGGAAGCCGGCTCCGCGAGGCTCACCGCCGGCCGCTGGGTGCTCGCGGCGACGATTCTCGGATCGAGCATAGCGTCCATAGACGGCACCGCCGTGAACGTCGCGCTCCCCGCGCTCCAGGAAAAGCTCGGAGCGAGTATCACGGACGCGCAGTGGGTGATAGAGGCGTACACCCTCTTCCTCGCGGCCCTCATACTCGTGGGCGGCGCGCTCGGGGACAGGTTCGGCAGGAGGCGCGTTTACGCGACAGGCGTCGGGCTCTTCGCAATTTCGTCCGTGCTCTGCGGACTCTCCCAGTCCATATACCAGCTAATAGCGTTCCGCGCGCTCCAGGGCGTCGGAGGGGCGCTCCTCATACCGGGGAG
>MFCJ01000035.1:0-168 GCA_001775255.1 Candidatus Dadabacteria bacterium RIFCSPHIGHO2_12_FULL_53_21 | reverse complement strand
CGATCGGGACGTGGTCCGCGTTCTCCGCGATAACGACCGCGCTCGGACCCGTGCTGGGCGGATGGCTCATCGAGAACGTCTCGTGGAGATGGATATTCTTCATCAACGTCCCGATAGCGGCCGCCGTGCTGACGATGCTCTTCCTACGAGTGCCCGAGAGCAGGCGCG
>MFCJ01000034.1 GCA_001775255.1 Candidatus Dadabacteria bacterium RIFCSPHIGHO2_12_FULL_53_21 | reverse complement strand
CAAACAAGCAGAGCGTATGCTGGGTTACCCTTCGGAAGAATGGGTGAACCAAAACCAGATCTGGTTTGAGAAGGTCCACCCCGAAGACAGAGACTGGGTGATCGAGTACTGCACGCTGGAAACAACCAAGAAAAGGGATCATGTTATCGAGTATAGAATGATCGCGGCTGACGGGCGGACGGTCTGGTTGAGAGACATAGTGTCCGTTATCGTCGAGCACGATCAGGCAGCAGGTCTGAGAGGTCTGATGATCGACATCACAGACCTAAAGCACGCCGAAATGAAGTTGAAAGAGAGCGCAAACAGGTACCGGACCCTGGTTGAAAATATAAACGACCTGATTGTAGAAACCAGCGCGGACGGCAGGTTCATTTATCTGAGCCCGAAACACGAGGAAGTCCTCGGATATAAACCTGAAGAGCTCCTGGGCAGAAATATTTTCGAGAATATTCATCCGGACGATCTCCCGCTCGCCTTGAAAGAATTCAGCAGGGTAATCGGGAGCCAGACCCCGGGCAAAGCGGTTTTCAGATACAGGCACAAGAACGGCAACTGGAGATGGTTCGAAAGTACGGGCCAGACCGTCGATACCGTGAGCGGGGAGATGAGGTGCGTCATCGTATCCCGGGACGTTACTGACAGGAAGAGATTCGAAGAGGAGCTTTTCAAAGCGGAAAAGCTCGAGTCCCTCGGAGTCCTGGCCGGAGGTATAGCGCACGACTTCAATAACCTGCTCACCGTTATACTCGGGAATATTTCGGTATCGAAAATGAAACTCGACCCGAAGGACAAAATACACGGCAGATTAGTGGAAGCGGAAAACGCGTCTTTCAGGGCCAGGGACCTGACTTCACAGCTGCTGACATTCTCAAAGGGCGGAGCCCCGGTGAAGGAATTCCTGCAATCACTGGGCGATCTGATCGTCGACACTGCCAATTTCGTAGTCAGCGGATCAAAAGTCAAATGTGAATTCGAAATTGACGAAGACCTGTGGCCGGTGGAAGTGGACGAAGGTCAGATAAGTCAGGTCATTCATAACCTCATAATCAATTCGGACCAGGCCATGCCCGACGGAGGCATCATCAAGGTGAGCGCCGGGAACGTCGAGCTCGACGCAAACAACGAACCCCGCCTCAAAGAGGGCAGATACCTGAACATTACGATCGAAGATACGGGAATAGGTATGACCAAAGAGCTGATGGACAAGATATTCGACCCTTATTTCACGACCAAACAGAGGGGGAGCGGTCTTGGACTGGCTACCGTATATTCGATCGTCAGAAACCACGAGGGTCACATAGAGGTTTCATCAAAAATAGGGGCAGGCACGAGGTTCGATCTCTACATTCCGGCCGCAATGGTTAAGGCGAGAAATATTATCGGCGAACAAAATATTGAGACCGGGACCGGGAAAATACTCGTAATGGACGACGAACAGATGGTGAGGGAAGTAGCGGGGGAAATGATAATACTGATGGGGTACGAGGTCGAGTACGCCTCGGACGGGCGCGAAGCCGTAGATAGATACTCGAGGGCCATGGAAGAGGGAAAACCCTTCGACGCGGTAATGATTGATCTCACAGTGCCCGGAGGGATGGGGGGAGAGGAGGCTCAAAAGAAGCTGATGGAAATAGACCCGGCAGTCAAGTCAATTGTGTCGAGCGGATATTCAAACGACCCGGTAATGTCAAAATATGAGGAATACGGGTTCAAGGGCGTGGTCACGAAACCTTACAACATCGAGGTGCTGAGCAAAGCCATCCACGGCGTCCTGAACCATACGGGCAATATAAAATTCATTAACGAGAACGCGGCAGAATCATAGTAAAAACTTAATTTAACCGGCAGATTCCGCAGCCGGAACCGACTAGCCGCCCGGGCCGCGAATTTCCGTGTCCGAGTTGAATATAGTCACTTTTCCTATATACTACGTTCTTTCCCGCTATCTCGGGCTGTATTTCAGCACAATCATATGGAATCCAAATATATTAGGAATTTTTCTATCATTGCGCACGTTGACCACGGCAAATCCACGCTTGCGGACAGGCTGCTCGAATTCACGGGGACCCTCACCGAAAGGGACAGGACAGAGCAGTTTCTCGACAACATGGAGATCGAAAAGGAAAGAGGCATAACCATAAAGGCCCAGGCCGTGAGGATTTATTACAACGCCGACGACGGGATCAGATACGAATTTAACCTCATAGACACCCCGGGGCACGTGGATTTCAGCTACGAAGTCTCGAGGAGCCTGATGGCTTGCGAGGGGGCGCTCCTCGTAGTCGACGCCTCGCAGGGGGTTGAAGCCCAGACGGTGGCGAACGCGTACCTGGCTTCCGATTCGGGACTCGAGCTCATCCCCGTGATAAACAAGATAGACCTGCCGGCAGCGGACCCTGAGAGGGTGAGGACGGAAATCGAGGAAGTAATCGGCATAAGCGCCGAAGAGGCAATACTCGCAAGCGCAAAAGAGGGCATCGGGACTAAGGATATACTGGAGTCCATCGTAAAAAACATCCCCCCGCCCCCCGACAAGTCGCATCTGCCCCTCAACGCCCTGATCTTCGACAGCTGGTTCGACTCATATCAGGGTGTTGTAATGCTGATAAGGGTATTCGAGGGAAAGATCAAGCTCGGTGAGCGAATCAGGTTTGTGTCCACCGGCAGACCGTTCGAGATAAAAAAAATCGGCGTCTTCTCGCCGCGGGCTATAGAAGTGGAGGAGCTCGGGACCGGAGAGGTGGGATTCGTATCGGCATCTATAAAAGACATAAGCGAGGCGAAGGTAGGGGATACGATTACGAGCGATTTGAATCCGACCGAGAGACCTCTCACCGGCTTCCGTGTTATGAAGCCCATGGTGTTCAGCGGTCTTTATCCCATAGAACCCAGCGACTATGACAGGCTCAGGGAAGCGCTTGAGAAATTGGGATTGAACGATTCGTCCCTCGTATATGAACCGGAGACATCGATAGCTCTGGGCTTCGGTTTCCGCTGCGGGTTCCTCGGGCTCCTGCACATGGAGATCGTCAAGGAAAGACTCGAGCGGGAGTTCGAGCTCGAGCTTATAACGACCGCGCCGACAGTGATATACAGGGCGACCGACAAGAAGAGAGAGGTATTTTACGTAAATAATCCGAGCGAGCTTCCGACCCCCGACAGGCTGGAGATGGTCGAAGAACCGTATGTCCTGGTTTCGCTCCATACGCCCGGGGCTTATCTCGGCGCGATATTCGACCTTTGTATCAAAAAGCGGGGTATTCAGCGCGATATTAAATACGTGACGCAGGACAGGGTAATAGTGGAATACGAGATTCCGCTCTCCGAGATAGTGTTCGACTTCTATGACAAGCTGAAATCAATTTCGAGGGGATACGCCTCGATGGACTATGACCCCATAGGATATAAGGAAGCGGACCTTATAAAACTGGACGTACTCGTAAACGGCGACTCCGTCGACGCACTTTCGATTATCGTGCACAAGGAAAAAGTGTACGAAAGAGCGAGAGACCTGATAGCAAAGCTCAGGTCGCTCATCCCCCGCCAGCTATATGAGGTAGTGATCCAGGCAGCCATCGGGAACAGGATAATAGCACGCGAGTCGGTCAAGGCGCTCAGGAAGGACGTAACCGCCAAATGCTACGGCGGTGACGTCACGAGGAAGAGAAAGCTCCTCGAAAAACAGAAGAAGGGTAAAAAGCGCTTAAAACAAATCGGCAAGATCGAAATACCCCAGGAAGCATTCCTCGCCGTACTAAAGACCTAGAAATATACGACCCGGACTGTCACCCGGACTCGAATTTCATTTTTTATTCGCAGACATCATCATCTCCGTAATCGCGTAGGTCGCTCCGCTCACCGCTTCGGGATCGGTAACGACGTTTATGAGTGCCGGGACGCCCGAAGAAAAGGCCCTCCCGATCGCGGGCTCAAGCTCGTGAGGATCGTCTATAAGCTCGCCGTAGCCGCCTAACGCCCTTAGCACCTCGTGAAAAGGAATGAGGCCCAGATCGACACCCTGCGCCGTCGAGCCCTTCCCGTATGTTATCTCTATCTGATGCCTCGTCATCCCCCAGGCGCTATCGTTGCACACGACGGCGACGAAGGGTATCTTGTGCCTTAACGCGGTCTCGAACTCCATGAAGTTCATGCCGACGGCGCCGTCGCCGCTTATGAGCGCGACCTGCTTGTCGGGGCTTGCGACTTTTGCCCCTATCGCGAACGGCACGCCCACGCCCATGCATCCGAGCGGCCCGCCTTTCACATAATGCCCGGGCCTCCTGACCCTGTAATGACCGTCCGTCCAGGCCTGTGTGTCACCCCCGTCTATGACCAGTATGCCCTCTTCGCCGATGACGTCTTCGACCGCCTTAGCCACCCTGACCGGATGTATAGGGGTTTTAGATGAATTCCTTAAATTTTCCGCCTCCTTCCATCTTTCACGGCGGAGCGCTTGAGCCTTTTTCAGCCAGGCCGAGTAATCGGGCCCGATAGTTTGCTCCTCCATATAATCCGAGAGCTCCGACAGGACCGTCGCCAGGTCCCCCGCTATGCCCAGATCAGCCGGCCTGTTCCTGCCTATCTCCCCCGGGTCGATATCGATCTGGACTATCTTCGCATCGGGATTGAACGTCCTCCCGAAGCCGATGTATATGCTGAGCCTTACGCCGAAAAGGAGTACGAGGTCGGCCTCACGCGTGATTTCCCTAAACGCGTTCGGGGCCGAGGGGCTCGCAGCGCCGAAACATAGCGGATGGTCGTCCGGGATGATACCGCGCCCGAAGTTGAGCGTGTATACGGGCATTCCCGCCCTTTCAACAAACCTCGATAACTCTTTATCCGCCCCCGAATACCACGCCCCGCTCCCCGCGACGGCGACGGGTTTCTTCGAACGCATCAATAACTCCGCCAATTTCGCGAGCGACTCCTTCGAGGCGCCTGCTTTATAGTATGGAATCCCGGTGTTATAAGCCGAAACCGCGCTCTCATCGCATTCGGGGTAGAGGACCTCGTAGGACATGCCCAGGTAAACGGGCCCCGGCCTCCCGGTGACCGCCTTTTTATATGCCGACGCTATGTATTCGGGTATGCGCTTCGCATCGAATATCGTCCTCGCCCACTTGGTAATCGGCGCCGCCATCCCCTGCTGATCTATCTCCTGAAGGGATAACCTGTCGTTCTCCTCCACACCCGAGCGTCCCGAGATGACCAGGAGCGGGGAGTTCGCGAGGTAAGCGCCCGCTATGCCGGTAATCGTATTCGTAAACCCCGGGCCGGCTGTAACGAGGCATACGCCGGGCTTCCTCCTGATTCTGCCGTACGCGTCTGCGGCCATGGAAGCCCCTTGTTCGTGATGGGTGTCGATTATCCTTATGCCGAATTCGGCGCAGGCCTTATATATCGGGTTGATATGCCCGCCGCCCAGGGAGAATATCTCCCCGACGCCGAGCTCGTAAAGGGTTTTTGCTACAAGCCGTCCCCCCTCCGCGGTCGCCATGATAGTCCTCCCGTCTTTCAGTTCTAAATACTTTTACACTTTTAGATTTCCAAATCAACTAAAACCGCAAGTGAATGTAAAATTAAACGGGGCCGGACCGGGTTTTCGGCTTTAAAGTCAATTTGTGTTAGAATAGACCGTCTAAAAATTGGGAGGTAGAGAGATGACAGATCAGGGACAACCGCCGGGCGGCGGACAACAGGGCGAGTTAGGCAATATCGGGAACTCGATATTAATGGCGTTTAACCTGGGGGTTTCATATAACCAGCAGACGGGAGGGGTAAAGAGCGTTACCGAGGCTGTCGAGGAGCTCGGGACCACGATTTATACGAACCTCGCTCAGGTTTACGGGAACCGGTTCCAGGACGATTTCCTGAGGGCAAATACCGAATATTTCCTCCAGATCGCCCTCCTCGGATACATAATTCCATCCGTATGCGCATACGACGAGGAGTTCAAGAACAGACTCCTGGATTTAGTAGAAATGAGGGCCGTCAAGACACAGCAGCAGATGTCCTCTCAAAGTAACCCCGGGGGAAGCATAATAACCCCGTAACTGTTAGTACACGATATGAGCAAGAAAATCCTCGGAGGAAGAGAGAAGGTAAAGGCGGCGGTCGTTCAGGCCTCTCCCGTGTTCATGGACAAGGGAAGGACTATCGAGAAGGCGTGCGCCCTCATAAGGGAGGCGGGAAGGAACCACGCCGAGCTGATCGCGTTCTCAGAGGCTTTCATTCCGGCCTACCCGGCATATTATACGGTCGGCTACGAAACCCCTCCCCACGAATGGACCGATTACATGATAGCGCTCCAAGAAAACTCGCTCGTCATACCGAGCGAGGATACGCGCATACTGGGGGAGGCGGCCAGGGACGCGGGGGCGTACGTCGTTATAGGGTGCAACGAGCTCGACGACAGGCCCGGGAGCCAGACCGTCTACAACACGCTCCTCTTTATAGACAAGGACGGCCAGGTGATGGGAAGGCACAGGAAGACGATGCCCACATACACCGAGAGATTATACTGGGGCATGGGAGACGCATCCGACATAAGGGTCTTCGATACCGACATAGGCCGCATCGGTGGGCTAATCTGCTGGGAAAATCACATGACCCTCATAAGGGCCGCGATGATTCACAGGGGGGAAGAGTTCCATATAGCGGTTTGGCCGGGAAACTGGAAGAGGGGTGAAAAACACCTGCTCGACGCGGACACGAGCCCCGGCGGAGCGCTCTGTAATCTGCAGTCTTTAATAAAGGTGCACGCATTCGAAGCGGGAGCTTTCGTGCTGAGCGGATGCGGGTACCTGGACTCGGACGATTTTCCCGAGAAGTGGCATTATCTAAGGGACGGAGACCACATAAACTACGACTGGGCGCGCGGCGGAAGCTCGATAGTCAGCCCCGCGGGCAGGTATCTGGCCGAGCCCAATTTCGAAAAGGACGCCATACTCTACGCCGAATGCCACGCTAACCAGATAAAGGCCGTAAAAGCGGTATTCGATTCACTGGGGCATTACTCGCGCTGGGACATAGCTCAGCTCTCTTTAAGGGAGGGACCCTGGGAGCCCGAGACCGAAATGAAGAATGCATCCTTACACATTCCTGACCTGCCAGCGCACGAGCTTAAAAGGCTGTCGGAAGAATATGAAATCAGCATGGAAAACCTCGAATCACTCCTTGATGAAATCGGCAGAACTAAGATAAATTGATTCCGACAGCTCTTTATTATGTAATACATTAATCCGCGGCCTCTATCACACCCTTTAAACGTTTTGACATCCAAGTATTTATTCCCATTTTTTCAAAGCCGACGCAAACATAAATCCCTGTTAAAGTTCAGATACATAAGAGACAGAGATAAAGAACGAGGGGGGATAACCTAGAGACAGGAGGAATCCCTCGATGAGCTTCATTAGTATAGCAAAAGGATTCCATAAATTATCAAGCCACCCGCCGCCTGAGCTTACCCACAAAGAAGTTGAACGGCTAAGAGCAATAACGATTTATAAGAGAACGAAGGATGTGTCCTTAGTATGCAGTACCTATGGTATCGGTAGAGCGACACTGTACCGGTGGATAAAGAGATATTGACCTTCCCCCCAAAAACTAGTCCACTGTAAATGAGAGTTCTCCTCGGTATGATCCTCACCCAAAAGCTGTAC
>MFCJ01000033.1 GCA_001775255.1 Candidatus Dadabacteria bacterium RIFCSPHIGHO2_12_FULL_53_21 | reverse complement strand
CAGGCTCTTTTCCACGATCTCGTCCAGAACGGATTTACTGTTTTCACCCGCTATCCTGGCCCCGTATGCGACGTTCTCATATATGGATTTGGGAAAGGGGTTAGATTTCTGAAAGACCATCCCGACATTCTTTCTGAGCTGGGTGATGTCCACGCTCGTGTCGTATATGTCCTCGCCGTCTATAAGGATTTCTCCCTCGACGCGCGCCGAGTCAACAAGGTCGTTTAGGCGGTTAAAACAGCGGAGCAGTGTGGACTTACCGCATCCCGAGGGCCCTATAAACGCCGTGGCCTTATTCTTCGGGATGTCCATGTAAATGTTCTTTAAAGCTTGTTTTTCACCGTAGTACAGGTTCGCGTCGTTTACCTCTACTATAGGGTCGGGCACCTTGTACTTGCTCGATTTCGGGTCCCCGTGAACCTTGATCTGTTCGCTGATGCCGGTCTCTGACGCTTCCTTTGCTGTTTCCGTAATCACTTTTAGTAACCTCCTGAACTATCCACCGCGGAGTAACTATTAATATAACATCGATTAAACTGCCGAGGTAGTATATTTTTTTCTCAAACGATTCCTTACTATTATTGCAGTCATGTTTAAAGCTACTACGATCAATATTAAAAGAAGCGCGGTCGTAAATACCATTGGTTTGGCAGCTTCGACATTGGGGGACTGGAAGCCGACGTCGTATATGTGAAATCCCAAGTGCATGAACTTCCTTTCAAGGTGCATATATGGGAAGTAACCGTCGATAGGGAGCTGGGGCGCGAGCTTTACGACCCCTGTTATCATCAGCGGGGCGACCTCTCCGGTAGCCCTCGCTATCGCGAGTATGAGGCCCGTCAATATCGCGGGCATGGCGCTCGGTATGACGATTTTCCAGGTCGTCTCGAATTTTGTCGCTCCGAGCGCGAGCGATCCGTCCCTTATTTCCTTCGGCACCGCAGCGAGGCCTTCCTCGGTCGCCACGATTACCACGGGAACCGTAAGAAGGGCAAGCGTGAGAGACGCCCAGAGGATACCCCCTGTACCGTAAGTGGGGTTGGGCAGGGCTTCTTTGAAAAAGATGCCGTCAATCGTGCTCCCCAGGCCGTAGATGAAAAAGCCGACTGCGAAGACGCCGAATACGATCGACGGAACGCCCGCAAGGTTGTTCACGCATATCCTTACTATCCTTACGAGCACACCTTGCTTCGCGTACTCTCTCAGATATAAAGCTGCAAGAACGCCGAACGGCAGCACCACGATACTCATCAAGAACACCATGAGGATTGTGCCGAAAATCGCCGGAAAGACGCCGCCCTCGGTATTTGCTTCCCGGGGATCTTCCGAGACGAAAGCCCAGACATTCGAAGCATAAAGCCCGCTCTTTTGCAGCCAGTTCATTGCGTTCGGTCTGTAGGCCTGCACGATCGCCCCGACGGGCATCTCTTTCTCCCTTCCGTCTATGGAGGTCATCACGAACTTTTCTTTGTTAAAATCCTGATATAATGAAAAAAGTTTCTCTTCCTGCCCCTTATACAGGCTTTCCTGCTCTTTTATCTCGGCTTCGACTTTACTGATTTTTTCCTGGCTGGCGCCCTCGCTCCGGAGACCCTTGATGTCGAGCCTCAGGTCCTCGATCTTCATGTTGATTCCGCCGATGGCCCCCTTTTCAATCGATTTAATTTCATCGGCGATCCTGGCATATTGGGGAACCAGACCTGCAAGCACGGGCCAGCATTTTTCATTGCCGGTGCATATGATTGTTCCGCTCTCGGATACATCTTTTATGAAGCCGAACATATTGCCCCATTCCCTTCGCTCGAGCACGACGGCGAATTTGGGATAATCAGTTTTCACTATCTGGTCGTCGTCCACCCATTTGAAGTCGAGGCCGTAGAGGTCCCTGTTGCCGATCTTGACCTGAGTCCTGTAAATTGAGGGGGCATCGGGCGCGGCATTATAGCCATTTACCTTCTCGTGACCCGTAATCACGCCCATAACGCTCGTGCCGTCCTTAAGCCCGAGGACGGCTACATCGGAAGGCCAGAAGAACCCGAGTCCCTTGGCGGCTATGAGAAAGATGAGACCGCCTATCATAAGGAGGCTGAACATAAGGGCAACGCCCGACAGCCATATGAAAGGATCACCGCTTTTCCAGAATTTATGCATTCCCGGACCTCGTTATCTCGGAGAGTGGTAAAATAATGCGTTCGCTTCTATATCTGACCGTATTTCTTCCTAAGATTTTGTCTGACCAACTCGGCTGCCGTATTTATTATGAAAGTGAAGAAGAACAGCAGCAGCGCCGCCAGGAACAGTATCCTGTAAAGTGTCCCGCCGTGAGGGGCCTCAGGTATTTCCACCGCGATATTTGCGGATAGGGCGCGGAAGCCGTTAAAGATGCTCCAGTCCATAATCGGCGTATTCCCTGTCGCCATCAGCACAATCATCGTTTCGCCTATGGCCCTGCCCAAGCCTATCATGACTGCCGAGAATATTCCCGGGCTGGCCGTTGGAAGTATGACCCTGATAGCGGTCTGCCACTTGTTCGCCCCGAGAGCCAGCGATCCCGCTGCCAGGTGTTTGGGTACGCTTGTCAGGGCGTCTTCAGAAATAGTGAATATGATCGGTATTACCGCAAAACCCATGGCGAAACCGACGATTAATGAGTTTCTCTGGTCATACTGGAGGCCGAGCACATTATAGAACCATGACTTATAGTCTCCGCCGAAGAATATCTGTTCTACCGGCGAATTGATCCACAACGTCACGATTACTCCCAGCAGTATCACCGGCACCAGTAAAAAAAGCTCCGATCCCTCTTTGAACCTACCCTTTATCCTTCTCGGGAGAGCCTGCCAGGCGAAAACGGCTATCAAAGTGAATATAGTGAGGACTATAGGCATGGTAAAAATTGCAGGGATGATTTTTTCTATGACAGGCGCAAGCCAGAGGCCCGCGAAGAACCCTAATACCACGCTCGGCAGCGCGGCCATGACCTCTATTATCGGTTTGATAGTGTTCCTGAGCGCCGGGTGCATGAATTGGGAGACGCAGAGGGCCGCGAATATGGAGAGGGGTATCGCAAAAAGGAGGGCGTAGATGGCCCCTTTTAATGTTCCGTAAGCGAGAGGCGTAAGACTGAATTTCGGCTCGAAGTCGTCTGTTCCGCCCGTGGACTGCCATACGTATTCAGGTTTGCTGTATCCCTCGTACCAGACTTTACCGAAAAGTGTTTTGAAGCTGGTCTCCGGGTGAGAATTATCGATATCCCAGTCGTAAAGCTTGCCTTTCCGATCGATTGCCATTATTCCGTCCGCCTTGGGTGAATAAACTAAATTCTCAACCCGGGGGCCGTCTGTTTTGAAGGACGCCAGTTTCTGCTCGGACGTCGCATGATAAAGGTTTAGATTGCCGCCGTTGTCGGAGGCGATAAAACCACGGTCCCTCGCCGAGGGGAGTATATCCACCACCGGAAGCTCCATGGGAGGAAGGTCGTGGATCCTTTTTAAGACCTTGCCCTTCGGCGAATCGGGCTCGGACACTTCGAACCATACTGACACATCGCCTGCACTATCCCCCACTATTAACGAACGGTCTCCTAGCAGGTAGGCAAGCGCCGTGATCGGTGTGTTGGAATTGGGAGCGGCATTTAATACTTCGAGAAGCACGGGGTTTTCCTTGTTTCTGACGTCCCAGTGGTATAGCTTTCCGCCGCTGGTTCCGGCATAGAGGTTCCATGTGAAGCGGTCGAGCTCGAGCGCGGTCACATCGCTTCCCTCGAGACTGCCGGTAAGGTTATGCGTGATTCGCTTCTTTTCTCCCCCCCCGAGTAATGACGCCGATTCGACCGATGCCGTTAGCAATAGTTCTCCCCCGGTTGTATATGCCGCCCCTGCGCTCTCGCCGTCTTCATTTTCTTCATATGCAATTATAGCAAGAGGAGAGGTGCCGAAATTCAAAGGTTCTTCTTCGTTTACTGCCGGGGCAATACTTCTCTTGTCGCCGTCGAAGGACATCTTAAAGTCAAAACGTACGGGAAGTATATTTCCGTTCTCTGTTCCGAAGCTGTATAGCTTATTATTTTCCGAAACGTAGCTCGAAGCTATTTTTGTGCCTTCGAGGCCCGGAAGCTGCTGTTTCTTGATGACGCTGCCGTCTTTAAGGGACAGGAAATTAACCATCCCGTCGTTCGTGACTATGAAACCTATTTCCTTATATTGCTCAGTCCCCGCTGCCATGAACGGGAATTGGCTCTGGTCGGGACTGTCAAGAGAATAAGAGGCGAGGTCGGGGGATTCCTTTAGAATAAACGAGCTTACGAGTTCGGATTTTACTCCCTGCCAGAGTGGGACAGTCTCGATCCCTATGAATACGAGAATCGCGATTATGCATAAGATTATCGCTATTCCGCCTATAGTGACGATGACCGTTGCAATACGGTCAGCAAGTTTCCTCCGCTTAACCCCGGAGGAAACCTGCTTTGGCTCTTTCAACTTGGTTTTAGGCGACATGAGAAATGTTCCAGTCCAGACCGTATTTTTTAAATCTTACAAATATTTAGTTAGCTCCGATCGCTGTCACCATCTCGGCTTCAACATTAGCCGGGATAGGGAGGTAACCGTCCTTTATTACAACCCCCTGACCCTGCTGACTGAGAACATATTTAAGGAACTCCAATCTCAGAGGGTCGAGCGCTTCGTTTGGCTTCTTATTCACATAAAGGTAAAGGTACCTGCCTAAAGGATAAGAGCCGTTGATTACGTTCGCAAGGTTCGGGTCCGCACATTCACCCGGATTTTTCCCCAGTTTCACGGCCTTGACGCCGGAGGTTATATAACCGATACCGCTGTATCCGATGGCCCCTTTATCCTCCGTGACTCCCTGCACTACGGACGCCGAGCCCGGCTGCTCCTTTACGGAGTCTTTGTAGTCGCCCTTGCAGAGGGTGTGTTCCTTAAAGAATCCGTACGTGCCGGACGCCGAGTTTCTGCCGTACATGCTGATCGGCACATTGGCCCAATCCCCTGTCAATCCGAGCTGACCCCAAGTCGCAATGTCCTCTCCGCCACCGCATGCCCTGTTCTTCGAAAAGATTGCATCTACTTGCGTCATTGTCAGGCAATCGATCGGGTTGTCCTTGCTCACGAAAACCGCAAGTGTGTCGATAGAGGTCGAGACGGCCGTCGGCTTGTAACCGAATTTCTTTTCGAATTCGTCGATCTCCTTATCCTTCATCGCACGGGACATGGGTCCGAACTGGGCCGTCCCTTCGATAAGAGCGGGGGGCGCTGTGCTTGAGCCTTTACCCTCGATCTGGCATTTAACGTTGGGGTAGTCCTTTGTGAAGCCTTCGCACCAGAGGGTCATCAGGTTATTCATCGTGTCCGAGCCGATGCTGTTAATGTTACCGGAAACCCCGCTCGTCTTTGCATACGTCGGGATGGCCGGATCGACCTGAACGGTCTCAGCCGCGATGACGACGTTTGAAGCCACCGTTAATACTAATGCCGCTAAGCTAGCTATTAAGCTGCCTTTGAGAAGTCCTCTCTTACTCATTTTAATACCTCCTTAAGGGTTTTAATCTGGCATGCATTAAAACCGAGGTTTGTTAAGAAAATGTTAAGAAAACATTAAACCCTAGTTAACGGTCTCCTATAATTACTGAATTATTGCAAATAATATTTTGATTCCATGCCGTCCGGTAGAATTATTGTACCTTACTTCAATGCATGGTTCAGGTGCCGGGAACCCGGACGCTTCTTCGCCGCCGTTCGAATAATTCGATGCGAGTTCACCCGGTTCACTGCAGATTAACAGACGGTTCATACGCTCTTCATTATTCCGGATTATCTTTTGGAGTGTATTAGTGTAAGGTCGGGTAATCGATTCACGGCTTATTAAAAAAAAACGGCATAAGATACGGAGCAGATTAATCGATATGGAGATAAGATCGGTACATCAGATAGCCAAGAGAGAGTGGGAAAACATATCAGTATCGCTTGAGCTCTGCGGAAATATAGGCAAGTTCGATCTCGTCCGCTACATAGAGAAGGAGCCGCAGCTGATACGCAATCTCATAGGAATGGAAAAAAAGATTCCTGAATACGATTACCTCACGAGGGAGGCCGCCTATGTATTCACGGAATTAGGGAAGGAGGCCGGAGAGAGGCTCGGACTTACATCCGAGCTCGCCAAAGCCTTCGGGGGAGGCTACAGCTGGGTGAGGACCGGGTGGTTCGATCTCATTAATCTCGAATTCGATGATCTTGAAATTATGGAAGACCACCTTACCCGCAAAATTTTCTTTTTCAGGCTGTTTTTCCCCCTGAAGGAGGATTTCAGCTGGGTCTTTGATTCCCCCGACATTACATTGAACTTTAAATCCATCTTCGAAAGGTTCTCGTCCTGGCAGAATGATCCGGTCGGTTACGATAAGGACCTGGAGTTCTATAAGAAGGAGATCGAGCCCATAAGAGAAGGTCTCGCATCCGCGCTCAATATAGACTCCGGTCGCTGTTAGGGCAATATTGGCTCTAGTCCGGCCGCTGTCCTTCAAAGAAATTCCTGTTCCAAAATTTAATATTCCGAGTATAATTTTATCAAGCATTGTGAATTTTTTTGCGAGGACCGTATATGCTCACGTATATCGCTTTGACTGCCGTGCTCTTCGTTTCGCTTTTGGTAACCGCCTGCAGCTGCGGCATCGGTTAAGCATGCCCGGGCGAAAGAGGGGACATAAGCCGGTTTATCATCAAACGGAACGGACTTCTTTCATTAATGCGGAAGCGGAACGGGGATTTCACGTACGGCCGAGACGCTTCTTCGGATTAATTATGTTGCGAGTCCGGTTTTAATTGTATAATTCCTTCCAGGCGTTAAATACACTCAAAGAGGATATTGGAATGCGCTTATACCTTACTTTATTTTCGATCCTTCTCGTTACCCTTCTCGTTACAGCCTGCCACTGCGACATCGGTTAAGGGCAAAAGTGAAGGGCTCTGAATATAAAAAAATCTGATATTATCCCGGACGCATGGTTCTAATAATTATGGGTGTCGCAGGGGCGGGGAAAACTACTGTCGGGCGGGTGCTTGCCCGCAAGCTCGGCTGGAATTTCTATGACGCCGACGACTTCCACCCGAAAGAAAATATAGAGAAGATTAATAAAGGCATACCGTTGACGGATGAGGACAGGCTGCCCTGGCTCCTGGCGATACGTGATTTCATCGAGGGAATGAATGAGCCTGCTGTCATTGCCTGCTCCGCTCTTAAGGAGACATACCGGGAAATGCTCGAAGAGAGCGGCGGCGATATACGTTTTATTTATCTCGCGGGCAGTGCGGAATTAATAAAGGACAGGTTAAGGGGAAGAGAGGGGCATTTCGCGGGAGCACCTATCCTCGAAAGTCAGCTCAGTGCACTCGAGGAGCCTGAAGACGCGCTCAGGGAGGATATCGGGCAGGACCCGGAATCGATCGCCGAGGATATAATTCGGAAACTGGACCTGAAAAGTATGACTAAATGACCGGGGGCTTACTTAGAGAACTCCCGCCTTGCGCGGGAGCTTCGTGAAAGGAGTTTTTTTAGTGATTCCGAATCCTTGTTTTCGATCACGGCTTCGAGCTTTTCAAGGGATTTTTTAAATTTCTTAATCGACT
>MFCJ01000032.1:46327-47829 GCA_001775255.1 Candidatus Dadabacteria bacterium RIFCSPHIGHO2_12_FULL_53_21 | reverse complement strand
TTCCGGCACTATTATGGAGAAAAAACGAATAGTCGTCGCCATGAGCGGCGGCGTCGACAGCACCACGGTGGCGGCGCTCCTTAAAAAGGAGGGCCACGACGTGATAGGCATCACGATGCAGCTCCTCGACTACGGGGACGCCGAAGGGGGATGCTGCTCCCTCGACCAGGTCGTTGACGCGAGGAGGGCGGCCGCGGAGCTCGGCTTCCCGCACTACGTCGTCAACTTCACGGAGGAGTTCAATAAATATGTGCTGGTCGACTACGTGGACAAGTACATGTCGGGCAAGACCCCGATACCGTGCGTGCTCTGCAACAAGCACGTCAAATTCGACCTCCTCCTGCAGAAGGCCCTCGACCTGGGGGCCGACTATCTGGCGACAGGGCATTACGCGAGGATAGAAAGAGACCCCGGAAGCGGCCGTCTCTCCCTTAAAAAAGCCGTCGACGAGTCTAAGGACCAGACGTATTTCCTCTACACCCTCTCCCAGAAGGAGCTCCGCCGCCTGATGTTCCCGCTGGGCGGCATGATCAAGGACGATGTCAGGGAGATAGCGAAGGGGTTCGCTCTCAGGCAGGCGGATAAGCCCGACAGCACGGGCGTCTGCTTCGTCCCCGACGGCAACTACAGGGATTATCTCGAGGCCAGGTCAGCATTCGCGGCCGGAAAGGGCGATATCGTAAGCTCGGGCGGCCAGGTGCTCGGGACCCACAGGGGCGTATTCTCGTTCACCGTAGGGCAGAGGAGGGGCCTCGGAATAGCTACCGGGAAGCCCATGTACGTCACCCGCATCGAGCCCGGATCGAACCGCGTATACGTCGGCGGCGAGACGGAGCTCTACAGGACGAAACTCATTGCGGAAGACATAACGTGGGTTGATAATATTAATAGTGACAATTTGATAGATGACATAGTTAAAGTTAATGCCAAGGTCAGGTACAGGCACCGTGAAAGCCCCGCCGAGCTCAGGATGTGGAGCGGTTCGGAAGGTATGCTCGAATTCAGAGACCCCCAGAGGGCCATAACCCCCGGTCAGGCGGTCGTGTTCTACGGCGGCGACAGGGTGCTGGGGGGAGGGTGGATAAAAGAGGTGCTGCCGCAATGAAAACCATATCGGTCGTTACCCTCGGCTGCAAGGTAAACCAGTACGACACGGCGGCGATCCTCAACAGGCTCCCCGGGAGCAAATACGTCCGCGTGCCGTTCCCCGAAAAGGCCGACATCTATGTGATAGACACCTGCACGGTGACACACAGGGCCGACGCCGAGGCGAGGCATTACATACACAGGGCGAGGCGGGCCAACCCGCAGGGTGTCGTGGTCGTCACGGGCTGTTACGCCCAGGTGTCGGCTGACGAGATAAAAGAGATGACGGACGTAGACTACGTCGTCGGGAACTCGCACAAGTTCTCCGAACTGATAAAAATAATACGCGAAGGGGAGACCCAGAGCGAGCCCAGGCTGTTCGTATCCGACATATTCAAAGAGAAGAAAAAGGGCTT
>MFCJ01000032.1:30780-46218 GCA_001775255.1 Candidatus Dadabacteria bacterium RIFCSPHIGHO2_12_FULL_53_21 | reverse complement strand
AGGTCGAGGAGCCTCCCCGTCGGCGACATATTAGGGAGGATGGAGAAG
Source organism: Candidatus Dadabacteria bacterium RIFCSPHIGHO2_12_FULL_53_21 (assembly GCA_001775255.1). Classification (GTDB taxonomy): domain Bacteria; phylum Desulfobacterota_D; class UBA1144; order Nemesobacterales; family UBA2774; genus 2-12-FULL-53-21. Next base: position 46,170 of record MFCJ01000032.1, on the reverse strand, counting down.
CTCGCGGAGTCCGGATACAAGGAGATCGTCCTCACAGGCGTCCACATCGCGAGCTACGGGAGGGATATAGGATCGAGCTTCGAGGAGCTCCTCAGGAACATAGAGCGGGAGAAGATAGTGAGGCGCGTGAGGCTCACGTCGCTCGACCCGGCGGATACCGAGCCCGGGCTCATAGAGTTCATCGCCGGGGCCGAGACGATTTGCCCGCAGTTCCACGTCGCCCTTCAGAGCGGCGACGGCGAGGTGCTAAGAAGGATGAGGAGGCGCTATGCCCCCGACAGGTTCCTCGCCCTCACGGACCTCATCAGGGAGAGGATCCCCGACGCGGCCATAGGCTCGGACATAATGGTCGGATTCCCCGGGGAGACGGACGAGGAATTCAGGAACACCTACGAGGTAGCCCGTCGATCGGCGCTCACGTATTTCCACGTATTCCCTTATTCGAAGCGGAAGTCCACCCCCGCCGCCTCCATGCCCGGCCAGGTGCGGCCGGAGACCATAAAGGAGAGGGGCGCCACACTCCGGGAGCTCGGCATAAGGAAGAAGACCGAATTCTACAGGGGCTTCATCGGGCGCACGTTCCCGATACTCGTCGAGACGGGAGGGAAGGGCACCACCCCCAACTACATACCCGTGAGGCTCCAGGGCGGAGAACACGCCCCGGGCGAAGAGATAGAGGTCACGATCACGGGGATTTCAGGTGAAGAAGCGCTTGCGGCCCCCATCCGTGACGCCTCCTGACCCCGTATTAATCATAGAGAATGAATAAACGTTTTATACCCCTACTTTTCCTCCTGATATTCACACTCGCGTCGTGCCATGCAGGCTCATCGTCGGGTAAAGAGCTCACCGCGGCCGACTGGTTCGTCCCCGAGGAGACGTTCACTGTCTGGGCGCTCTCCGATACCCACATCAAGGACGAAGCCCACATGAAGCCCTTCGAGAACGCGGTCGAGGACGTGAACGACAACGTCCCCGACGTGGACATGGCTATAAACGCGGGCGACGTCGCCGATTTCCCGACTGTGGAGAGTTACGACCTCTACATAAAGGCGAGGGACGGGTCATACATAAAGGAATGGTACGAGATAATCGGAAACCACGACTATAAAACGGACAAGGGGAATATATTCAGGAAAAAATTAAGAGGGGGAGGGGACGGGCATTACACGGTCGAGAAGGGGAACATCCTCTTCATATTCATGTCGAACGAAGACAGGGGTAAGGCGACCGTCATAACGGACGAGACATTCGAGTGGTGGAAAGACCTCGTCATAAAGAATCAGGACAAGATTATAGTCGTCACGGCGCACGCGCCCCTTCAGGGGAGCGGCATAATGTTCTCGGCCATTAAAGAGAGGCAGATAACGGACTCGAAGAGGTTCAGGGAAGTGCTTAAGAAATACAAAGTCGATCTCTGGCTCTCGGGACACCTGCACATCCCCCAGTCGCTGCCGGACACCATCGTCACACAGGAGGAGTTGGGCGGGACGACGTTCATCGAGATATCCTCCATTCGCCCCGACCTTATGGGCATAAAGGAGCCCGAATCGAGGGTGCTCACATTCGCCTGCGGCTCGGACAAGCTGCTCGTGAGGTCGCGGAACCACGAGCGCTATTTCTACACCCCCGGCCTCGACAAGGTCATCACGCTGTCAAAGCCCTACAATTGCGATTGATTTCTTCTATGTCATTGCGAGCGGAGCTAATTTAGTTAGCGGAGCGCGGCAATCTCATGAAAAAGCGAGATCGCCACGACCGGAAGACGGTCTCGCGATGACAGTACAGGCATGTCATTGCGAGGAGCGAAGCGACGCGGCAATCTCTTTTTTTCCTTCCAGACATTACAGAATTTGCGTTAAGAAAATCGCGTGTTTAAGCGTGAAAATCTTTCAGCTTTCCATTTGAAAGATTTTAGCTTAAACATAAGATTTTTAGCAAATTATGTAGTCGGATGATTTTTGCTTCTTTTCATCAAGGAAAAGAAGGATTAAAAAAACAGCCTTTCACCTTTCTTTGTCTTCTCATAAAACACACATTGTGTGCCACACAACGTGTGTCACAGCATCTTCCTCTTCCTCTTGAGGTAATCGACGAAGAGATACTTCCCCAGGTGCTCGGGCGTGGTGAAGAAGGCACGGCCCTTGTTTATCCGCGTCATCTCGTCGACGAAGCGCCTGAGTGACGGGCTGTCGTCGAGCATGAAGGTATTTATGCGTATGCCCATCCCGGTCACGCGCTTCACTTCCTTCAGCGTCTCGAATGTCGCCCTCGGCGAGAGCCCGCCGAAGAACATCGGCAGCTCCACCTGGAGGTATCCGTCGAGATAATAAGCCGTGGGCTGACCGTCCGTGATAAGGATTATCTGCTTGTTCGTGTTCCTCGACCCCGATATCGTCCTTGCCGCGACCGAGAGGGCCTCCTGTATGTTCGTGAACGGGTCGTTCGAGTCCCAGGTCGTCACGGCGAGATCCCTCGTCTTGAGCTTCCTCGCGCCCGTGGAAAACCCAATGATGTGGAGGTCGTCCTTCGGGTATTTCGTCCTTATAAGATGATCGAGCGCGAGCGCTACCCTTTTCGCGGCGGGGAACCTGCCCTGAAAGCTCATCGACCAGGAGAGGTCGAGCAGGAGCGCCGTGGTGGCGTGGGTCTGGTATTCCGATTCGTAGACCTCGAAGTCCCCCGGATCGACCTTTATCCCCTTTCCGCGGGATTCCCTCGCGAGCGACTTTTTGAGCGTATTCACTATATTCAGATTGAACGGGTCCCCGAATTCGTAGTCCTTCGATTCCTCGGGCCTCGACGAGCCCGACCCCCTGAGGCCGGTCTCGTGTTCGGCTATCTTATTCCGCTTGAGAGACGAGAATACGTCCGTGAGCGCGGTCTCACCCAGCTTCCTTATCCCCCTCGGCGTAAGCTCCGTGCGCTCGCCGCTCGTCCTTACCAGGCCCGATTGCTCGAGCGCGGATTTGAAGTTCTTCAGGAGCAGCAGCGATTTCCGGCCTTCCCCGCTCAACACCCAGCCGGTCTGACCCGGGTCCAGGTCGTCGAAATTCCCTGATATGAGGCTCCTCTCGATCCTTTCGAGCTGTTCGAGCCTGTCTATCAGTTCGAGGAGATCGTCGAACGCGATATGCGAATCGCCCGTAAACTTCTCGCCGAAGCGCTTTACGAACCTCTCGGCCTTCCTTATGTCCTCGAGCCTGTCGAGTAACGCCCGGTATCTGCGGCCCGCCTCGTCGTCGAGGAATCCATAGTCCTTAAGGCTTTCTACAGCCTGGCCCGGCCTCGAGTCGAGACCGTTCAGGAACCTTTCCCTCCCCTTAAGCTCCGCAGAATCGGCGGGGAGGGCCTCGTTTAAATGCGCGAGCTCCCGGCTCACTATTTCAGCGAGCTCGTCCTTTATTTCGTCGAGCGCTTTCCTGGGGTTGTATTTATCGTAGGCGTTCTGCCTCCACGCGGCCAGCTCCGAGCGGAGGTCGTCTATCCCCATGACCCTCGTGCTCCGGCCTTTGAGCCCCTGCTTCAGTATCCAGTCGTAGGCCTCGTCGGGGGTCCATCCCTCCATCAGGTAATCGGACATCTCGCTGAAGAAGTCCTCTGCGCCGAGGTCGAACCCGGACTGACTCCCGTCCCACTTATGGTATCTATACGTGTTAGTCATTTATATATTATCTTTCCCCTGACGTTTTCCTTATTGAGCTTGTTGTTCAGGTGGAGCCCCTCGAGAGTGAATTCGACGGCGGCCGCTATCTCGGCCGGGGACTCCGAGACCCCGAGCGTGTCTATGCAGCCCTGCAGGCCCTTTATCTCCCTCACGCCCATTATGTAGTCCTCCGAAGGCATCACGTCCGCGACCTCGACGTATCCGTGCTCGAAGCTCTTTATCACGTCCGCGAGCGCGTCTAAAGACGGGAAATACGAATCGAACACCGTCTTGATCGAGCGCTTTATGAGCTTTTCCACGACCGCCCCTTCGGTCGCGTCTTCACCCAGGTATTCGAGCTCTATCTTGCCGCTCGTCGAGGGCACAATCGACGGGAAGTCCGTTATCCTCGGCGCGACCTCGCGCTCGCCCAGCACTATGCCCCTCTTTCCGGCGGCCGCTATAACGCTCTCGTAGTTGGCTATCGTGGTCCGCACGCTCACGCCCGAGCGCTGGTTGATATCCCCCGAGCTCCTCGCCTGAAACGACAGCTCGGCTATGATCTCCTTTATAAACCTGGGCACCCTGAGGCTGAACCCCTCTATCTCGGGGACGTACGCCTCCTGCTCCATTATGACTATCTCGACCTCGCGCGTCTTCGGGTAATGCGTGCTTATCTGGGACTGGAACCTGTCCTTGAGCGGGGTGATTATCCTGCCCCTGTTCGTATAGTCCTCGGGGTTGGCCGTGGCCACTATGCATATATCGAGGGGGAGCCTGATCTTGTACCCCTTTATCTGTATGTCCTTCTCCTCCATCACGTTGAAGAGGCCGACCTGGACCTTCTCTACGAGGTCAGGGAGCTCGTTTATCGCGAAGATACCCCTGTTGGTCCTGGGGATGAGTCCGAAGTGAATCGTGAGCTCGTCGGATAGGTACCTGCCTTCGGCGACCTTAATCGGGTCTACCTCCCCGATGAGGTCCGCGACCGAGACGTCGGGTGTGGCGAGCTTCTCGCTGTACCTTTGCTCCCTCCCAATCCATTCTATCTCGGTATCGTCCCCGTATTTTTCGACTAGCTCCCGGCAGTATTTCGTCACGGGCGAGTAAGGGTCGTCGTTGAGCTCGCCCCCCTTTATCACGGGGACCTCTTCATCCAGGAGGTTCACGAGAGACCTGATCAGGCGGGACTTCGCCTGGCCCCTCTCGCCCAGGAATATGACGTCGTGGCCGGCGAGTATGGCCGTTTCAACTTGAGGAATGACGGTGTCTTCGTAGCCGATGATCCCCGGGAACGCGGTCTCGCCGCTCCTTAGCCTTATTATGAGGTTTTTCCTCATTTCCTCCCTAACGGAGAGAACCCTGTACTCGCTCGCCTTAAGCTGCCCGATCGTTGCGGGTTTATCGAACATCATATTTTTCCTCCGGTAGTGACTGTGGCGGTTACCGGCCCCTCGCGGGACGCGGGCATTGAGATGTTCCAAACCGGAGCGGCCGCTCACAGAAGCCGCCCGCGATGCGGCGCTGAAACGGAACGCGGCCGCACATACAAAGTCTACACGGGAAATTATAATTGTAATCCGGGAAGATTTGAAGCCCGCGCGTTGACGCGGCTCCATTTTAAGGCTTTCATCGAGCGGCGTACCGGTATATAATGGAGTGACGGTAAGGGATGAAAAACAGGGCGGCCGAGTCGTCCCCCCGCGTTTTACATCTAAGACCAATGGAGGGAACGGCCTGAGCCGGATTCACGGTGCTTCGCTGCGGGATTCTATAACCCGCACCGGACCGCGCTCCGCAATTCACCCCGATTTCCGAGCCGGCCCTGCCTCCGGAGATAATCACGAAATGTTCATCTGTAAGGACTTGGTAGAGAATATGATGGATTACATAGATAACGAGCTCGATATGAAAACCCTCGAGGAGCTCGAAAAGCATACGTCCGAGTGTCCCGAGTGCAGGGCGTTCGTCGATACTTACAAGAGGATGCTCGAGCTCACCGGTAAGCTCAAGGACAGGTCGTTCGTGACCCCCGAAATAAGAGAAAGGCTTAAAGCCCTCCTCAAGTCGAAGATAAAACCCTGCTGATCCTCTTTCGTTAACCCCCCGGCAATAAAACATTTCCTGCCGTCCGGCAGGCTTCCGGTATTCGGTTCGAAATACAAAAAATTCAAATTTGACGGCTGATCCGGTTCCTTATGCCGGTTAACCTGACAATTAATACTTCACATTGTCATACTTCCGGATATATAATATACAAACTATTTGATGGGTTAACATGAAAGGGGATATAGATAAAGAATTCGCTCAGGAGAACCTGAAACGGATCTCCGCAAACTTTGAACTGGAGCTCCTGCGTCTGATCAGGACGCTCAACCTCATTTCTCAGTCAAAAGAGCTCTACAAAGGGCAGATTACATTCATTCAGTCCCTCACCGACAAATACAAGCTCAGGTTAAGCGATTTCACGATCAGGCTCCTCGATCTCGAGAGGAATTCGCGCGAGCCCTCCCATGCGCATGATTCCGAAAACCTCTTCGGCGTTCCCAAAGAGCCCGCGCTCACTCCCGCGTCCGTAGCCGGGATAGTACACGAAATCAGGGATTACCTGAACGAGATAAGCTCGGATATCGAGAAGAATCAAAACGAATATCTGAACAAGCTCGATTCAGTCTATTCCGTCTACAACCTCCAGCTGGGCGCGTCCCAGACCGACCTCGACCTGAAGCTGAGGGAGCTTCAGAAAGAGATATCACGCGTCGCGGAATCGAACGGCTCGGGACTCAACGAAAAAGAGAAGACTGAAGAAGTAACAGGGATCGATTATGTGAAGCCTACTCTCCAGCAGCCGGAAACGGAAAAGCCCAGGGTAAGGAATATTGATTACATAGGACCCGACGAGCCGAAAAAACAGGTCTCACAGAAGGCCGCGCCCCAGGCGGCGGCAAGCGCTAAACCGAAAGCAGAGATAAAATCGACCCCCAAGACAGCGTCCGCCGACCCGGACAAAGACGCGAAGATTAAAAATTCCTACTTCATCGGCGCGGGGCTCCTCATACTCGGCATCATCGTAGGCGTGCTCTTCTACGACATGCTGATGAGGATGTGGGGAGTGGAAGAGGTTTCAGTCGTGGACACCGAGACCTATTCCGTATCGAGCATCAAAAAAGAACCCGCCGCCGAGAGCCCGGCGACGATAGAGAAAGATGAGGTCAAAGCCCCGGAAGATGCGGCACAAAAGAATAATTCATTCCCCCTCGCCAAACCCGCGGCCGATGTAAAGGGCGATAAGACGGAGCCGTCCGTTCAAACGGCAGCGCAATCAGTACCGCCGCCTAACGCCAAACTGCCCGGGCAGGCCCCCGCGGAAGCACCCGCCGGAGGCTCCGCGAACTACACCGTCGTAGGCGTGGGAGCCAACGTCAGGAGCGGTCCCGGAATGGGGAACGACGTCGTTACTTTCGTGAAAGAGGGCGATGTATTCAAAGGGCTCGGCGAAAAGCAGGGCAGGTGGGTAAAGATTCAGGCCCCCGACGGCAAAGAGGGCTGGATTTCCACGAAGGTCATAAGAGAAACCGATTAACTACCGCTTGAAAACCCAACGTAATTAAATCAGGCCGAAAACCAATTTATCTCATTTACCCGAAGACGGGTTTACGTTCACGGGGGACATGCCGGGGTTTATTCCGGCGGGCCGTTTGTAAAGCTCTTTATAAATCGCTTCCGCCTTTTGGGGCTGTCCCAGTTTTTCATAGGCTAAAGCCAGATGGATCCTGGCGCGTTCATGTAAAGGCCCTTCGGGTATCTTCTCGAACTGGGAAAGCAGCTCGACCGCCTGCTGCCATTTCCCCTGTTCGAACCTCGCGAGCCCCTGGGTTAGCAGGGCCGACTGGACGAGCATGTCTTCCTCGACCCCCGAGCCCAAGAACTGGTTTAGATCGTTTACGGACTCGTCGTAATTCCCGAGCCTGAAGTTGATGATCCCCGCATAATAAAGGGCTATCTTCGTAATTTTATTGTCCGGAAACTCATTCCTGAGCGCGTTGAACTCGTTCAGCGCTTCCTGATCGTTTCCCGCGTTTAACTGCACGACGGCGGAGTTGAACATCGTATTCGCCGCGTCGTCCTTATTCTCCCTATGGCCCTGGAGGAGGTAAGCCGCGACAAGCACAGCTATCACCGCTACTACTATCAGGACTATCTTTTTCGAGTGGTCGGAGAAATATTCGAAGCCCGCGATGACCGTGCTGCTGAATTTATCCGGGCCCTTCAGCTCTTTCTGCGTGTATTTTATTTTCGTCGCCATGCGGAGAATTATAATCAGAGACATCAGAATTTCAAGGCTGTTTCAGGAGCCGGGTTCACGCGTGTCAGCCACCCTCGCCGCGCCTTATTCCTTGCGGTTTCCCGACTACAGGGCTAAACTAAACCGAGGGCCCGGGCATGGACAGATTGATTCCCATAATATTAACTTTACTCGCTTTTTGCGTATTCCCGCTCGAATATGCGGGTACTCATCACTCGGCCCTTCAGGCGCGTGAAGAACCGGGGCGCGGCGTCGCCCCCGAAACGCCCCCTCCGGCAGTCGCCGGAGAAGACACGTCACCGCCTGAGCTCGTCGTTATAGAAATAAACGGAATGATAAACCCCGCGGCGCTCGATTACATTCGGACGGGAATAGAGGAAGCGGAGGAGAAATCGTCCGAAGCCCTTATAATACTCCTCGACACCCCCGGAGGCCTGCTGAACTCCACGAAGGAAATAGTGAAGCTCATACTCAACTCCCCGGTCCCCGTCGTCGTATACGTCTCGCCCAAGGGGGCTTCCGCGACATCGGCGGGCGTTTTCATCACGCTCTCGGCCAACATAGCCGCCATGGCCCCCGGCACCAGCATAGGGGCGGCCCACCCTGTCTCGATCTCGCCCTCGAAAGAGGAGCCCGAAAGGAAGAGCGGGCCTGACGAGAATACCGGCGGAGACAAACAGTCGAAAAAAAGTGACGGCTCTCCGGGAGGCGATAACGCGGAGAGGGACATCATGGGCGAGAAGCTCGAGAACTACGCCTCGTCGTTCATAGAGGGCATCGCCGAGGAGAGGGGGAGGAACGTCGAATGGGCGGAGGAGTCCGTGAGGAAGAGCTCCTCCATCACCGCGACAGAAGCATTGAAGAAACACGTCATCGACTTGATTGCGCCCGACCTCGACAGCCTCGTTAAAGAGATGGACGGGAGGAAGGTGAAGCTGCCCGGCGGAGAAAAAATCCTCAGCACGAAAGGCTCAGTCATAACGAGGATCGCAATGAACGCAAAGCAGAAGCTGGTAAACATACTGAGCACCCCCGACATAGCGTTCCTTCTCCTGTCCCTGGGCTCGCTCGGGCTCCTGCTCGAATTCTACAACCCCGGGCTCGTATTCCCCGGCGTCGCAGGCGCGGTGTGCCTTCTCATGGGGTTCGTCTCGTTCCAGATACTGCCGTTTAACTACGCGGGCATAGCGCTGCTCGTTCTCGGCATAGCGCTCTTCATATCGGAGATATACGTCACGAGCTACGGTATTCTGACATTGGGCGGGCTCCTGAGCTTCGCCCTGGGGGCGCTTCTCCTTTTCGACACCCCGGAGTCCGACTTGAGGGTCGGCTTCGACGTCGTCATCGCTTCGACGCTCGCCTTCGGACTATTTTTCGCATACGTGATATTCTATTTGATCAAGGCCCAGAACCTCGCCCCCAGCATGGGGTACGAAGGCCTCGTGGGGAAAGAGGGCGGCGCGGTCTCGGATATCCATGCCTCAGGCAAGGTTTACATAGACGGGGAATACTGGGACGCCATAAGCGACGAGCCCGTACACAAGGGGGAGAGGGTCAGGGTGACTGAGGCGCTTCAGGGGTTCAGGCTCAGGGTAAAAAAGGTATAAACAATTTAGCTCAGGAGGTAATCATGTTTTCACCGCTTATAATATTCATAGGAATTATAGTGCTGCTGATACTATCCGGTGTGAAGATACTGAACGAGTACGAGAGGGGGGTGGTGTTCAGGTTAGGGAGGATAGTCGAGCCCAAGGGGCCGGGCTTCAAGTGGATTATCCCGATGGTCGATAAGATGACAAAGATAAGCCTCCGGATAATCACGATGGACGTCCCGCCTCAGGACATAATCACGAAGGACAACGTCTCGGTAAAGGTGAACGCCGTCGTCTATTTCCGCGTCGTCGACCCCGTTAAGGCAGTGATACAGGTCGAGAATTACCTCTACTCCACCTCGCAGCTCGCGCAGACCACGCTAAGGAGCATACTCGGGCAGGTTGAGCTCGACGGGCTCCTCGCCGAGAGGGAAACCCTCAACATAAAGCTCCAGGAGGTGCTCGACAAGCACACCGACCCCTGGGGAATAAAAGTTACTCTCGTGGAGGTAAAAGATGTGGACCTCCCCCAGGAGATGCAGCGCGCGATGGCGCGTCAGGCGGAGGCTGAACGAGAAAGGCGGGCGAAGATCATCGCCGCCGAAGGGGAATATCAATCCGCGACCAAGCTTTCCGAGGCCTCGGACATACTGTCCCGTAACCCGATGGCCCTTCAGCTCCGGTACCTCCAGACGCTCGCCGAAATGTCGTCAGAGAAGAACTCCACGATAGTTTTCCCGCTTCCTATAGACCTCATCACCCCTCTACTCAGGAAGCTCGATAAATCCATCGGCGACTAATTCGCGAAATATATACAAGGAGATGAAATTGAAAAGAACATTCCTCTTCGCCGTCCTTTCTATAGCCCTCATATCGGCTCTTGTGTCATGTAAGTCTCAGGACAGGAATACGGAAACAGCTTCGAACGAAAACGCGCCCGAAGCCGCACCCGGCAAACCCGCATCCGGGCCTGCCGAGGGAGACTGGCTCATATACCACCTGAGCGCCGAGCCCGCTACACTCAACCCGATAACGGCGACTGACGCGTACGAGGGGATAATCACGGGCGGGAACGTCTACGAGACCCTCGTCAAGCGTGACAACCAGACACTCGAGCTGAAACCGCTGCTGGCCGAGTCCTGGACCATATCGGACGACAAGCTCACTTATACTTTCACGATAAAGAAGGGCGTAAAATGGCAAGACGGCGTCCCCTTCACCGCGGACGACATCGTATTCTCGTACAAGACGATAATGGACCCCAAGGTCGACGCCCCCCAGCTAAGGAGCTACTACCAGGAGATAAAGAAAGTCGAGGCCGTGAACGAATACGAGGTCAGGTTCACTTACGCGAGGCCTTACTTCCTCGCGCTCGAATTCTGCGGCGGCATCCCGATAGTACCCAGGCACGTATTCGAGAAGGGGGACTTCAACACCAACCCCGCGGGCCGGGCCCCGATAGGCACGGGCCCGTTCAGGTTCGTAAAGTGGACGACGGGCCGAGAGGTCGTGCTCGAGAAGAACGACGATTACTGGGGGGAGAAGCCGCACCTCGATAAAATCGTATACAGGATAATCACGGACCCGTCGGTCGCGCTCCAGGTATTGAAAAGACAGGAGCTCGACGTCGCGAGCCTCACCCCCATACAGTGGGAAAAGCAGACGGGCTCCCCCGATTTCGAAAATCACTTCGACAAGTTCAACTACTACACCCCAAACTACAGCTACATAGGATGGAATTCGGCGAGGCCCTTTTTCGCGGACAAGCGCGTAAGGAGGGCGATGACGCACCTCGTCAACCGGGGTCTCATCCTGGACAAGATAATGTTCGACCTCGGGGCGGTGGTCACGAACCCCTTTTACATCAACAGCCCCGAATACGATAAGGACATCAAGCCCGTCCCCTACGACCCCGCCCGGGCCCGGGCGCTTCTCGACGAAGCCGGCTGGACCGACCACGACGGGGACGGTATAAGGGACAAGGACGGCGTAAAGTTCGCCTTCGAATTCCTCATACCCGGCGGCTCCGAAACGGGGGAGAAGATAGCGACGATACTCAAGGAAGAGCTCGACAAGATGGGGATTGCGATGGAGATAAGGAAGACCGAGTGGGCCGTGTTCACGTCGAGGCTAAACGACAGGAAGTTCGACGCCGTGACCCTCGCGTGGTCGATGGGCGTCGAGTCCGACCCCTATCAGATATGGAGCTCGACACAGGCCGATAGCGGCTCGAACTTCGTGGGCTTCAAAAACGCCGAAGCCGACAGCTTAATCGAGCAGGCGAGGCAGGAATTCGACAGGACGAAAAGGATCGAGCTCTACAGGAAGTTCTCCGAGATCGTGAACGAGGAGCAGCCCTACACGTTCCTCTTCTGCCGAAAGGCGACTGTCGCCGTCGCCAAGCGGTTCGAGAACGTCATAGTCTACCCCCTGGGTGTAGACCCCCTAGAATGGTACGTGCCTCAAGGGCTCCAGAAATATGCTGAATGACGTCAGGGACAGGTCTCCCTGTTCCTGCGGCAATACGCAAGAGGGGATTTATTACCGCATACCCGTATAATTTCAGACAGAGCGTGGATACAGGGCGCCTTTTTATCATCGCGCTTAATATTTTCACGATAACCGCATATAATTCCCATTGGCCCGGACATGAGAGACTACATAATAAAGCGGCTCATACTCCTCATACCCACTTTACTCGGGATCACGATTATCACGTTCTTCATAATCCAGCTCGCCCCCGGAAACCCCGTCGAAAGGAAGCTCCAGCTCGAAGAAGGCATAAAATCGGAGGCTATAACGAAGGAGATAGTCGAGGAGACGAAGAGGCTCTACGGCCTCGACAAGCCCATATATGTCCGCTACGGGATATGGTTGAAGCAGATTGTCACGCTCGACTTCGGCCGGTCATATAAGGACCACCGCCCCGTCATAGATAAAATCGCCGAGCGGCTTCCCATCACTATTACGCTCAACATCATCTCGATAATCCTCATATACATGACCGCCATACCGATCGGGGTATATTCCGCCGTCAGGCACGGTAGCGCCGGCGAAAGGGCGAGCACGTTCGTCCTCTTCATCCTTTACTCGATCCCGAGCTTCTGGATGGCGATGATTCTGATCTTCTTTCTGGGCGGCGGGGAGTACTGGAACGTCTTCCCCGTTTACGGGATTCTCTCGCCGGGGGCGGAGAATTATCCCTTCCCCGAGAAAGCGGCCGACTTCCTCTGGCACATAGTGCTGCCGGTATTCTGCCTCACTTACGGGAGCCTCGCATACCTCTCGAGGTTCCAGAAGGGGAGCCTGATGGAAGTGCTGAGGGAGGATTACGTGAGGACGGCGGCGGCCAAGGGCCTCCCGAGGTCGAAGGTCATTCTCAAGCACGCCCTCAGGAACGCGCTCATCCCGATTATCACGATACTTGCCGGAATACTCCCCGCAATGATAGGCGGGAGCGTAATCATAGAGACGATATTCTCCATACCGGGCATAGGCCAGCTCGGATTCGAGTCCGTGCTCGCCCGCGATTACCCGATGATCATGGCGATAGCCACGATATCCGCATTCCTCACGCTGATCGGGATACTGATATCGGACCTCGTTTACGTGCTCATAGACCCCAGGATAAGTTTCGAGGGCAGAAGTTGACGGAGACAAAGAGCGTCGGATACTGGGGGAGCGTCTGGAGGAAATTCAAAAAGGACAGGCTCGCGTTCTCGGCCCTGATAGTGATACTGCTGCTTTTATTCGTAGCGGTGTTCGAGAGCATGCTAGCGGGCAATAAGCCCATAGTCCTCAAATACGAAGGGCATTTATATTTCCCCGTCCTCTTCCGCTACAGCGAGTTCTTCGGGACGGATTTCAAGGAGCTCCGCGGGAAACTCGGCCCCGGGGACTTCGCCGTATTCCCCCCCGTGAGGTACAGCCCCACTGAAAACGACCTCAATTCGATTCTGAACCCGCCCTCGGGAGAGCACCCCTTCGGCACTGACGACAGGGGCAGGGACGTGCTCGCGCGCATGATATACGGGGCGCGCATATCCCTCTCGATAGGGTTCATCGCCGTCGGCATATCGGCCGTGATAGGCATCATGCTCGGGGGCATAGCGGGTTATTACGGGGGGACTACCGATTTTATAGTGTCGAGGCTCTTCGAAGTGATGATGACGTTCCCCGTGTTTTTTCTGATACTGACCATACTGGCATTCAGGGACCCGAGCATATACAACATAATGATAGTAATAGGGGCTACGAGCTGGACGGGCGTCGCCCGCCTCATAAGGGGCGAGTTCCTGAAGCTCCGGAAATTCGAGTACGTCGAGGCCGCGGTCGCGCTTGGCGGAAACGACTTCAGGGTGATGATGAAACACATGCTCCCGAACGCGCTCGCGCCCGTGCTGGTCGACTCTACTTTCGGCATAGCGGGGGCGATACTGGTCGAATCCGGGTTGAGCTTCCTCGGCTTCGGCGTGCCTCCGCCCGATCCGAGCTGGGGCGACGTGCTCTCTCAGTCACAACGGTACGTCGATTTCGCGTGGTGGCTTGTCCTATTCCCCGGCGCGGCTATATTTCTAACAGTGACGGCCTTCAACCTCCTCGGAGAGGGCTTCAGGAACGCGATTGACCCCAAATTCACGGGGAACTAATGACGGGGATCGACGAGAGACGGAAAAAGGATATAAAATGGAAAGCGCACTCGAGATAAAAGACTTGACGGTATCGTTCTCGTCCGAAGGGAGGAAGGTCGAGGTCGTGAGCGGCGTGTCCCTCTCCATACCCCAGGGCAGGATAGTCGGGGTCGTAGGCGAAAGCGGCTGCGGAAAGACGGTCACGGCCCTATCGGTAATGCGCCTAATCCCCGAGCCCCCGGGCAGGATAGAGGGGGGAGAGATACTCTTCGACGGGGCGGACATACTCCATTTGAGCGACCGCGACATGCGCTCTTTACGCGGGAACAGGATATCGATGATCTTCCAGGAGCCGATAAGCTCGCTCAACCCCGTCTTCACGGTAGGGGACCAGATAGGGGAGTCGCTCAGGACTCATTTAAATATTACAAGGAAGGAAGAGAAGGAAAGGGTCCTGGATCTCCTCAGGCTCGTCGGCATACCCGCCCCCGAGAGCAGGATAAAAAACTATCCCTACGAGCTTTCGGGCGGGATGTCCCAGAGGGTGATGATCGCCATGGCCCTCGCCTGCAGCCCCGAGGTGCTAATAGCGGACGAGCCCACCACGGCGCTCGACGTCACGATACAGGCGGGGATTCTCGAGCTCATCGACGACCTCCGGGTCAAGATGGGCATGGCGGTGCTGCTGATCACGCACGACCTCGGAATAATCGCGGAGGTAGCGGACACCGTATACGTAATGTACGCGGGCAAGGTCGTCGAGAACGCCGTTACGAGGGAGCTCTTCAAGCACCCGAAGCACCCCTACACGGTCGGGTTACTCAATTCCATCCCCGATCTCAGGAGAAGCAAGGAAAGGCTCGACGCGATACCCGGCGTTGTGCCGAGCCCAGGCAGCTTCCCTCCGGGCTGCAGGTTCCAGGACAGGTGCCCGCTCGCAATTGATAAATGCAGAGAAGAGGAGCCTCCCCTCTCCGAGCACAGAGAGGGCCATTACTCGGCGTGCTGGCGGGCGGACGAGGTAACCATATAGGTCGGACATGGCGCTGAAAGAGCTCGTAAGAATAGAAGGTCTCAAGAAATACTTCCCCGTGCAGTCGGGGGTCCTCTCGAGGGTTACGAACTTCGTCAAGGCCGTGGACGGGGTCGATATGACCATCTCCGAGGGCGAGACTGTAGGGCTCGTCGGAGAGAGCGGCTGCGGGAAAACGACCC
>MFCJ01000032.1:30603-30709 GCA_001775255.1 Candidatus Dadabacteria bacterium RIFCSPHIGHO2_12_FULL_53_21 | reverse complement strand
GGGTTAAGCCCTTCACGGATGCGCCCCTACAGGAAAAAGATGCAGATCGTTTTCCAGGACCCCTACGGCTCGCTCAACCCGAGGATGAAGGTCGAGAGCATAGTAG
>MFCJ01000032.1:1807-30327 GCA_001775255.1 Candidatus Dadabacteria bacterium RIFCSPHIGHO2_12_FULL_53_21 | reverse complement strand
ATTTCACACGACCTCCGGGTGGTGCGGCACATAAGCGACAGGGTGGCGGTCATGTACCTCGGGAAGGTGGTGGAGTTCGCCCCTAGCGGAGAGCTATACAAAAACCCCCTCCACCCCTATACGCGCGTACTGATATCCTCGGTCCCCGTGGCCGACCCCGACAGGCAAAGGAAAATGACTGTGCTCAAGGGCGACGTGCCGAGCCCCATAAACCCTCCGTCGGGCTGCAGTTTCCATCCGCGCTGCCCCATTGCGGTCGAGAAGTGCAGCTCCGTCGAGCCCGAGCTCAGGGACGCCGGAGGGGGGCACCTCGTGTCCTGCCACCTCGCCTGAAACCCCCGGCTTTCGCTTTTTACTTGCAAACCTCCCATCTTGTATTATTATTTAAACCCGTTAATTTATAATCGATATTTGACAAGAGTCGGGGCGATGAAGATCAGCTTATCGGACATCAGGGACGAGGGACTCCACATTCATGCCCAAATGAGTCCGGGGTGGCTCGATAACATACCCGAGCTGAAGACCGGCGAAGATTATACGAGGCTCGCGTCGGGTATAGACGTCGACCTCGTCGTGACGAAGGCGCTCAGGGAAGTAACCGTGCTCGGGAACCTCGCTTTTTCCATAGAGGCCCCTTGCTCGAGGTGCCTGGAAACGGTCAGGCTCGACATAAAGCCCGAGATAAGGCTTATGCTCTCGCCGGCCGACAAGGTGAAAGACGTCGATGACGTCGATCATGAGACTTACAGGGGCGACGGGGTTGACCTCGACGATTACCTGAGAGGACTCATCGCGGTTTCACTGCCCGTAAAGGTCGTCTGCGGGGAAGACTGCAAGGGTTTGTGCCCGAAATGCGGGGCAAATCTGAACAGAGAGACATGCGGCTGCGAAAAGGAATGGCAGGACCCCAGGTTCGCGGTGCTTAAAAAACTGAAAATATAGATTACGAAGTAGATAAAGGGAGAATAAAAATGGGACTTCCGAAAAGAAAACATTCCAGGTCCAGGTCCAGGAAAAATAGAACCCACTATAAGGTCGCGAGTCCTGGTCTTTCCACCTGCCAGAACTGCGGGGAGCACAAGCCCCCTCACAGGGCATGCCCCAGCTGCGGGTTCTATAAAGGAAAGACATACATAAAGGAAAAGCAGGAACAGCTTTCATAGAGCTTTCCCAAGTCGATTAAGGATCTAATCCAATGATTGCATTCGTGTTCCCAGGCCAGGGTTCCCAGCACGTGGGGATGTGCAGGGAGCTTTATGGAGAGTTCGGCGCGGCGAGAAGGACCTTCGAGGAAGCGAGCGACGTCCTCGGTTTCGACATCGCCGGGCTTTGCTTCGAAGGAGACCCGGGCGAGCTTTCGCTTACGGCGAACGCCCAGCCCGCGATTCTCACCGCCTCGACCGCGGCCCTGAGGGTACTCGAGTCCGAGTCGGGAATAAGACCGGATTTCGTAGCCGGTCACAGCCTGGGGGAGTATTCGGCGCTCGTAGCGAACGGCTCGATGGCTTTCAAAGACGCCGTTTTTGTGGTAAGAAAAAGGGGTGAGTTCATGCAGGAAGCTGTGCCCGTCGGAGAGGGCGCCATGACGGCGGTCCTGGGACTCGAAATCGGGGCCATCCGGGAGATATGCGACATGGTGTCCTCAGGTTCCGGTGTCGCGAGCCCCGCTAATCTGAACGCGCCGGGCCAGACAGTAATTTCCGGGAGCAGGGGCGCGGTCATGCAGGCATCCGAGCAGGCGAAATTAAAAGGCGCGAAACGCGTTGTACCGCTCGACGTGAGCGCGCCCTTCCACTGCATATTGATGAAGCCCGCGGCCGAGAGGCTTGCGGAGGTATTGGACAAGATCGAATTCAGGGAAATGAACGTGCCGATCGTGACTAACTGTGACGCCTCGGTCAACAGCGATTCGTCGAGGACTAAAGAGCTCCTCGTAAGACAGGTGACGAGCCCGGTAAGGTGGTACGAATCTGTAGAGACCCTGGGGAGAGAGGGAGTCGGAAAGTTCCTGGAGATAGGCCCCAAGAACGTGCTCTCGGGTCTGATAAAACGGACGCTCCCTAATGTCGAGGTAGGCTGTCTCGAAAACAAGTCACAACTGGAGTCACTCAAAAATGGCTAAAACGAATAAGAAGATAGCGCTCGTAACAGGGGGATCCAGGGGTATCGGAAAGGCTGTTGCGCTCAGGCTCGCCGCCGAGGGCGCATTTGTAGTGGTCAATTATGCCAGGAACGAATCAGCGGCGCAGGACGTGGTCGCGGAGATAGAAAAAGCGGGAGGGAAGGGCGCTGTCTCGAAGTTCGACGTCTCCGATTACGAAACGACGCAGAAGATGATCGAGGAGATCATAGTCGAGCACGGGGGGATACACATCCTCATAAATAACGCGGGGATCGTTCATGACACGCTCTTAGTAAGGATGAACAAAGAGGATTGGGACAAGGTGATTTCCATCAACCTCAACGGGGTCTTTAACTGCACGAAAGCCGTAACGCGCACGATGATGAAGCAGAGGTGGGGAAGGATAATAAATTTAACATCTGTCGTGGGCGAAATGGGGAACGCCGGTCAGACGAACTACGCCGCGTCCAAGGCGGGTATTATAGGCTTCACGAAGGCCGCGGCCAGGGAAATGGCGCCCAGGTCGATAACCGTAAACGCAATCAGCCCCGGCTTTATACTGACGGATATCAACGACAGTCTCCCGGATGAGATAAAGAAGCAGTACATAGAAAGGATACCCATGGGCAGGTACGGCTCGCCCGAAGACATAGCGGGGGTTGTGGCGTTCCTGACTTCGGATGAGGCTTCGTATATCACGGGCGCGGTAATAAGGGTTAACGGCGGAATATACACTTAATATAAAATAGGAGGTGTTTGATATGGCTCAGGACAAGGAAATACTCGCAAAAGTTAAAGGAATGGTTGCGGGTCAGCTGGGTAAAACCGAGGACGAGATCTCTCCTGAATCTTCGTTCATCGAGGACCTGGGTGCCGACTCCCTCGATCTGGTCGAGCTCATCATGTCTATGGAAGACGAGTTCGGTCTGGAGATATCCGACGAGGACGCGGAATCCATTATAACGGTTCAGGACGCGGTCAACTTCATACTGGAGCGTAAAAAGTAATGAAAAGACGGGTAGCGGTTACGGGCGTAGGGCTCGTTACGCCTCTCGGCATCGGGAATAAGGAGACCTGGGACGCCGTCTGCGCCGGGCGTTCGGGCGTGCGTAGGGTTACGAAGTTCGATCCGACCGAGCACAAGACACAGATAGCCGCGGAGATACACGGGTTCGACCCGGAGCTCTACATGAACCCGAAGGAGGCGAGGAAGACGGATGCGTTCATCCAGTATGCCGTCGCCTCGGCTAAGCTCGCGCTCGATGATTCGGGGCTCGAGATAACGGAAGAGCTCTCCCCGCTCACGGGGACCATCATCGGTTCCGGAATCGGCGGTATGGAGACATACGTCAATACGGTGCACATTCTGGCCGAAAAAGGCCCCGGACGCCTATCCCCGTTCTTCATTACAAATATTATCAACAACATGGCCGCCGGGTACGTATCTATATTCTTTAACGCCAAGGGCCCCAACTGCTGCACGACCACGGCGTGCGCGGCGAGCGCCCATGCCATAGGCTACGCCGCAATGGCGATAAGGAACGGCGAGGCCGACGTTATGTTCGCGGGCGGCACCGAAGCCCCCATCATCCCGCTCACGTTCGGCGGGTTTAACGCGATGCGCGCCCTATCCACGCGCAACGACGCGCCCGAGCGCGCCTCACGCCCGTTCGACAAGGAGAGGGACGGTTTCATCATCGGCGAAGGCTCGGGGATGCTTATACTGGAAGAGTTAGAATTCGCCAAGAAAAGAGGCGCGAGGATATACGCCGAGATAGTCGGGTACGGCATGAGCAGCGACGCGAGCCACATAACGGCGCCGTCTCTCGACGGCCCGGAGAGGTGCATGCTGGCGGCCCTCAAGAACGGGGGAATAAACCTTGACGAAATTGAGTACATAAACGCCCACGGGACATCGACCCAGCTGAACGATTCCAACGAAACGAACGCGATAAAGAAGGTCTTCGGTCAGAAGGCCTACAAGATACCGGTCAGCTCTACGAAGTCGATGACCGGACACCTCCTGGGCGCAGCGGGCGCGGTAGAGGCGGCCTTCACTGTTCTCGCGCTCGACCGCGGCATTCTCCCCCCGACGATCAACCACGAATTCCCCGACCCCGAATGCGACCTCGACTACGTGCCTAACGAGGCCAGGAAGGCCGACATAAAAACGGCCCTCAGTAATTCGTTCGGCTTCGGGGGAACGAACGCCTCTCTCATATTCAGGAAGCTCGGCTGAGCAGATGGCGGGCGCGGCCGTGAGATCCGGTTTTAGTTAAATTTCCATATCGTAGAATCAGCGTACCAAGCCTCAAGTCCCGCTCGGGAAAACCGCTCGCCGGGCGCGCTCTGTTTTCTTATACCTTCATACGGATTCGCAGGCCGGGTACGGCTTGATTTGTACCGATTCAACTGTAGAATGTTAAGGAAACCTTCCGCTCAACCAGCAAGCTAAGGAGAATAGAATGAGTGAGACAAAAAATAAACCGAAAGCCCTTTCTACGCTTAAAACGAGCGCGGGCGAAGTCGATTATTATTCTTTGAAATCTATAGAAAAAACCCTCGGGAAGGACATTTCCCGCCTTCCCGTATCCATAAAAATCCTGCTTGAAAACGTCGTGAGGAATTACGACGGGAGCATAATCAACGACAACCACATCCGGGCGCTCGCGGGATGGAGCCCCGACAATAAAAACGCGGACGAGATACCTTACTGCCCCGCCCGCGTTATCCTCCAGGACTTCACCGGCGTACCGTGCGTGGTCGACCTCGCGGCCATGAGGACGGTCGTCAACAGGCTCGGAGGGGACCCCGACAAGATAAACCCGATAGTCCCTGTAGACCTCGTTATCGACCATTCCGTCCAGGTCGACTACTTCGCAAGCGATAAGGCGTTCACGTTGAACGTCGAGCGCGAATACGAGAGGAACGGAGAGCGGTACGCGTTTCTGAGATGGGCGCAGAAGGCGTTCGATAATTTCAGGGTCGTCCCTCCCGGCACCGGGATAGTCCACCAGGTGAACCTCGAATGCCTGGCGAGCGTCGTCTCCTCGGTGAAAAAAAACGGCAGGACGATAGCATATCCCGACACCCTCGTCGGAACGGAC
The DNA here is from genome assembly GCA_001775255.1 of Candidatus Dadabacteria bacterium RIFCSPHIGHO2_12_FULL_53_21. Taxonomy (GTDB): domain Bacteria; phylum Desulfobacterota_D; class UBA1144; order Nemesobacterales; family UBA2774; genus 2-12-FULL-53-21. The sequence goes on along the minus strand of MFCJ01000032.1, from coordinate 25,098 downwards.
TCCCACACCACGATGATAAACGGCCTGAGCGTGCTCGGCTGGGGCGTAGGAGGCATAGAGGCGGAGGCGTGCATGCTGGGCCAGCCCCTCTACATGCTCATGCCCGAGGTGGTCGGGTTCAAACTCCACGGACAGCTTGCGGAAGGCGTCACGGCGACCGACCTCGTGCTCACGGTGACCGAGATGCTCAGGAAAAAGGGCGTCGTCGGGAAGTTCGTCGAGTTCTACGGGCCGGGACTCAGCCAGCTCGCGCTCTCGGACAAGGCCACCATAGCCAACATGGCCCCCGAATACGGCGCCACGATGGGGTTCTTCCCGGTCGACGAGGAGACGCTCCGTTATCTAAAAATCACGGGAAGGGACAGGAAGCTCGTCGAGCTCGTCGAGTCCTATACGAAAGAACAGGGCCTTTTCAGGACGGACTCCACGCCCGACCCCGTTTACACGGATACCCTCGCGCTCGATATTTCGACCGTCGAGCCCTCCATGGCGGGACCGAGCCGCCCGCAGGACAGGGTCTCCCTCAAGTCTCTCAAGGAATCATATGAAAAAGTACTCAAGACGAAAACCGGAGACGGTAAGGACTTAAATAAAAAAGTCGGGATAGAAATTGACGGCAAAAAAGACGAGATAGGAAACGGCTCCGTGGCGATAGCCGCTATAACGAGCTGCACCAACACCTCGAACCCGTCCGTCATGGTGGCCTCAGGGCTCGTGGCGAAGAAAGCGGTGGAGAAGGGTCTGACCGTAAAGCCCTCGGTCAAGACGAGCCTAGCACCGGGCTCGAGGGTGGTCACCGATTACCTGGACGCGGCCGGCCTCACGAAATACCTGGACGAGCTCGGCTTCGACCTCGTCGGCTACGGCTGCACGACGTGCATAGGAAACAGCGGGCCCCTGCCTGCGCCCGTCGAGGAGGCCATAAAGGCGAACGACCTCACGTGCGCAGCGGTCCTGAGCGGGAACAGGAATTTCGAGGGCAGGATCCATCCGCTCGTCAAGTTCGCCTACCTCGCTTCGCCGCCCCTCGTCGTGGCATTCGCCCTCGCGGGCACGGTGGACATAGACGTCTATAAAGAGCCCATAGGCAAGGGGTCCGACGGAAAGCCGGTTTATTTAAAGGACATCTGGCCTTCACAGAAAGAAATAAGCGATACGGTGAACAAGGTGCTGAACCCGGAGCTCTTCCGGGCCCAGTACGGGCACGTCTTCGAAGGCGATAAGACCTGGAAGACCCTCGACGTTCCGGAAGGGGACCTCTACAAGTGGGACAAGAAATCCACGTACATCCAGAACCCGACCTTTTTCGAGGAATTCTCGCTCGACGTACCGGGAGCGAGAGACATAAAGAGCGCGTATGCGCTCGCGTTGCTAGGGGATTCCATAACGACCGACCACATATCGCCCGCCGGCTCCATACCGAAGGACGGCCCCGCCGGGAAATACCTGATGTCTCACGGCGTCGAGCCCAGGGATTTCAACAGCTTCGGGTCACGGAGAGGCAACCACGAGGTCATGATTCGCGGGACTTTCGCAAACATCAGGATCAAGAACCTCATGCTCCCCGGCGTCGAGGGGGGCGTAACAATGCACATCCCTTCGGGCGAGCAGATGTCCATATTCGACGCCTCGATGAAATACCAGGCCGATGGGATACCGCTCGTTGTGATCGGCGGTAAGGAATACGGCACGGGCAGCTCCCGCGACTGGGCCGCCAAAGGCACTATACTCCTCGGCGTAAAGGCGGTGATCGCAGAGAGCTTCGAAAGGATACACAGGAGCAACCTCGTGGGGATGGGCGTCCTTCCGCTCCAGTTCAAGGACGGCGAAAGCAGCCATACGTACGGGCTAACGGGTCATGAAAAATACGACATAGAAGGCGTTACGGAAGACCTGAAACACGGGAAGGACATCCCGGTAAGGGTCACGCGAAAGGAAGGGGATAATTTTACGTTCAAGGTAACGTGCCGTCTGGACAGCCCAATCGAGGTCGAATATTATAAAAACGGCGGAATACTGCAAACGGTACTGAGACAGATGATGAAGCAGTAAAACGTCCGCCCCGGCCGGGGGGATGAAACAGTCTCATTTTTGCCGTCCGGGTATCAGTGCGCCCGTATGGGGACACGGGCGCCGCACGCGCTTCAATTATTTGAATTTCAGGCGTTTATTATTTATATTTCAGTCCAAATTTTTCAACAGGAGTTTTAACGATGTCATCCTCAAAACCGAGTGTAGGACAAAAAATACGAATCGACAAAAAGAACGACTCCATCATCGTCCCGGATCACCCGATTATTCCCTTCATCGAAGGCGACGGAACGGGGCCGGATATCTGGAGGGCTTCCCAGATCGTTTTCGACGCGGCCGTGGAAAAGGCATATAAGGGCAAGAGGAGGATAACGTGGCGCGAAGTGCTCACGGGAGAAAAAGCGTTCAACCTCAAGGGCGAATGGCTGCCCGAGGAAACACTCGAAGACTTGAGGGAATACGTAGTATCCATTAAAGGCCCCCTCACCACCCCGATAGGGGGAGGGATAAGGAGCCTTAATGTCGCACTCAGACAAATGCTCGATCTATACGCCTGCGTCCGCCCCGTGCGTTACATCAAGGGCACGCCGTCCCCGATCAAGAGACCCGAGGATATGGACATGATCATATTCAGGGAGAACACGGAGGACGTATATTCGGGCATAGAATGGCAGAGCGGAACCAAGGAAGCGATAGATATAAGGAATTACCTCGTCGAGAAATACGGCGTTAACATCAGGGAAGGCTCGGGCATAGGCATAAAGCCTATAAGCCCGTTCGGAACGAAGAGGCTCGTCAGGAAGGCGTTAAAATACGCGATCGAAAAGGGGGAGGAGAGCGTCACAATCGTGCATAAGGGGAATATCATGAAGTTCACGGAAGGCGCGTTCAGGGACTGGGGCTACGAGCTCGCGAAGGAAGAATTCCCTAACCAGGTGATAACGGAAGACGACCTCTGGGATAAATACGGCGGCAAGAGACCCGAGGGGATAGTTGTGTTAAACGACAGGATAGCCGACAACATGCTGCAGCAGATACTCACGAGGACGAGGGAATACCACGTCATAGCTACAGCGAACCTGAACGGCGATTACCTGTCCGACGCATGCGCCGCGCAGGTAGGGGGCCTCGGGATGGCGCCCGGCGGCAATATAGGCGATTACCTGGCGCTCTTCGAAGCCACTCACGGGACGGCGCCCAAATACGCGGGCCAGGACAAGGTAAACCCGGGCTCGCTCATACTCTCCGGCGTTATGATGTTCGAATACCTCGGCTGGAACGAAGCGGCTGACCTCATAGTTAAGGCGATGGAGCTTACGATACTGGATAAGACCGTGACGTACGACCTCGAGCGCCAGCTCGAGAACGCGAAGCTCCTCAAGTGCTCCGAGTTCGGCCAGGCGATAGCGGTCAACATGGACAGGGTCCTGGTTTAGATTCATGTAATGATCGCAAATATCCGGTAGATAACAACAGGAAATAAATAACGATAAAGAAATAATGAAGGAGCATTCAAGATGAGCAGACCAAAAATTTCGGTAATAGGCGCGGGCAACGTCGGCGCCACGACGGCCTTAATGCTTGCCCAGCTCGAGCTGGGAGACGTAGTTCTCGTGGACATTCTCGAGGGCATGCCCCAGGGCAAGGCGCTCGACATGATGGAGATGAACCCCGTTTACGGTTACGACGTCAACATAACGGGGACCAACAGCTACGAAGAGACCGCTGATTCGGACGTAGTGGTCATCACGTCGGGCATCCCCCGGAAGCCCGGTATGAGCAGGGACGACCTTATAGCCACAAACACGGAGATAGTGAAACAGGTCACCGCGAACGTCGCCAGGAGATCGCCGAACGCCATATTGATTCTCGTTACCAACCCCCTCGACGCAATGGTCTATATAGCCCATAAGGTAAGCGGCTTCCCCAGGGAGCGCGTAATGGGTATGGCGGGAGTGCTCGACGCCGCGAGGTTCAGGTCCTTCATAGGAATGGAGCTCGGGGTGTCGGTCGAAAACATCCACGCGTTCGTCCTCGGGGGACACGGGGACGACATGGTGCCGCTCGCGAGGGCGACCACAGTGGCAGGGGTTCCAATCACAGAGCTCATCCCCGCCGACAGGATCGAATCCATCATACAAAGGACTAGACAGGGGGGAGGGGAAATAGTAGCGCTCCTTAAAACAGGCAGCGCGTTCTATGCCCCCGCAGTATCCGCCGTCGAGATGGTGGACGCGATACTCAGGGACAAGAAGAAGATTCTCCCGTGCTGCGTCCTGGCTCAGGGCGAATACGGCGTCGATAACACATTCGTCGGTCTGCCCGTGATTCTCGGGAGAAAAGGTGTCGAGAAGATATTCGAGATTAAGCTCACCAAGAAGGAAAGCGAGGAGCTGCGCGTCTCCGCCGGACACGTAAAAGAGCTCTGTGAACATATAGATAAAACGACTGGCGTCTAAGAGGAATCACGGCCCTCTCGGTGTATCGGACAGCTTGACTAGAACTTAGCGTTTATATAATATTACAAACCGATTTTCCGAGTCGTTAAAAAAATAGGCCCGTGACACCAAAATACATCTACTGAGACAACTTAGGGAGGAACCGAGATGGCAAACGGAAGCGCGCAAAGCGCAATGACATTGAGACGGGACACATGGTGGGTCGCTCCCCTCGTCACCGCTGTAGTGCTCGGCGCATTCGGCATTTACTCTACGTGGCGCGCGTTCTCTAACGCGGATTATTTCGTCGCGCCTTACCTTTCCCCCTTTTATTCGCCGTACATACTCGCTTCCTGGTGGCCGTTTTCGCCCGCGTTACTCATCCTTTGGGCGCCGCTCGGATTCAGGGCTACGTGCTATTATTACAGGAAGGCTTATTACAGGTCTTTTTTCCTCTCCCCGCCCGCATGCGCGGTGCGTCCCATATCCAAAGAAGGCTCGTATTCGGGAGAAACGAAGTTCCCCTTCATACTCCAGAACATACACCGCTATTTTTTCTACGCGGCAACCGTAATTCTCTTCTTCCTCTGGGTTGACGCCTTCAAAGCGCTCAAATTCGAGGACGGCTTCGGCGTCGGAGTGGGTACTCTCGTGCTTTTCGCGAACGTAATACTCCTCAGCTTTTATTCACTCGGATGCCATTCGTTCCGCCACTTGATAGGCGGGAATCTCGATGTATTCTCGAAATGCCCCACACGGTTCAGTCTATGGGGTAAGGCGAGCGCCTTCAACGAGCACCACATGCTCTGGGCATGGGTGAGCCTCTTTGGCGTCGCGCTGGCCGACCTCTATATATTCCTTCTCGCGAGGGGTGTTATCACAGACGTGAGGTTAATATAAATGGAGAAGTACGAAACACACACACACGACGTAATCGTAATCGGCGCGGGAGGCGCCGGTCTCAGAGCCGCAATCGAGGCATCCGCACAGGGGGCTTCGGTCGGGCTCGTCTGCAAGTCTCTCCTCGGCAAAGCCCACACGGTAATGGCTGAGGGAGGGGTCGCTGCCGCGCTTGCTAACCTGGATTCCCAGGACAACTGGAAGGTCCATTTTCACGACACTATGCACGGCGGGAAGATGCTGAATAACTGGCGCATGGCGGAGCTGCACGCCCAGGAGGCCCCCGACCGCGTAAGGGAGCTCGAGCACTGGGGCGCTCTCTTCGACAGGACCAAGGACGGAAAGATAATGCAGAGGGCCTTCGGCGGCCACACGTGGAAGCGGCTCGCACACGTGGGAGACAGGACCGGGCTCGAGATGATACGCACGCTCCAGGACAAGGGCATACATTCGGGCATGGACGTATACATGGAATGCACTATTACTCATCTGATCAAGGACGGCGAGAGGATATCCGGGGCCTTCGGCTACTGGAGAGAGAGCGGCAGGTTCGTGTTGTTCAAGACCAAGGCCGTTATACTCGCCACGGGGGGGATAGGGAAGTCTTATAAAGTTACTTCCAACTCCTGGGAATACACGGGCGACGGACACTCGCTCGCCTATGATGCGGGGGCCGAGCTTATCGACATGGAATTCGTACAGTTCCACCCGACCGGAATGGTATGGCCCCCGAGCGTGAAGGGACTTCTCGTCACGGAGGCCGTAAGGGGCGAGGGCGGCTTGCTCACCAACAGAAACGGTGAAAGGTTCATGGAAAAATACGACCCCGAGAGGATGGAGCTCTCGACCAGGGACGTCGTCGCGAGGTCCATTTATATCGAGGTACAGGAAGGGCGCGGCACACCCCACGGCGGGGCTTACCTCGATATCTCGCACCGGGGAGCCGAATACGTTAAGAAGAAGCTCCCGAGCATGTATCACCAGTTCATGGAGTTCGCTGAGATAGACATCACCAAAGAACCCATGGAAGTATTCCCGACCACTCACTACATGATGGGCGGGGTCCGTGTCGATGCGGATACCACGGGGAGCACGGTGCCTGGCTTATTCGCTGCCGGAGAAGTGGCGGCCGGCCTGCACGGCGCGAACAGGTTGGGCGGCAACTCCCTTTCGGACCTCCTCGTATTCGGGAGGAGGGCCGGCCTCGGAGCGGCTCAGTACGCAAACGAGCTCCGGGACAATACGCTCAAGATAGACGATATAGAGCTCGAAAAGGCCGTGCAGGAGATGCTCCGGCCGTTCGAGAACGCCGAAGGCGAGAACCCTTACACCGTACATCAGGCCCTCCAGGAGGCTATGAGCTCTTATGTGGGCGTATTCAGAACGAAGGAAAAATTAGCAGAGGGACTCGAAGAGATACAGGTGCTGAAAGACAGGGCCTCTCAGCTGAGGATAGAAGGCTCGCGCATGTTCAATCCCGGCTGGCACCTTTGCAAAGACCTGAAATCCATGCTCATCGTTTCCGAGGCCATAGCGAAATCCGCTCACCAGAGGGAAGAGAGCAGGGGGGCCCACAGCAGGGTGGATTTCCCTAAATACGACAATGAAAAATGGGGGAATGTGAATTCGGTAATCTCGAAAGATAACGGGACCATGAAATTAGGTACGTCCCCGCTGCCTCAGATGCCCGAGGAGCTGAGAAAGATCGTAGAGGGAGGTCACAAATAAATGGCTGTCGTGAAAATGCGTGTGTACAGGGGAGACTCGAACGGGGGCGCGGAAAAGGAATACGAAGTACCTCTCGAAGAGGGAATGGTCGTCCTTGACGCCATCCACTTCATTCAGGCGAATTACGACGGGGACCTGGCCGTGAGGTGGAACTGCAAGGCCGCCAAATGCGGCTCCTGCAGCGCGGAAATAAACGGCATGCCGAAGCTCACCTGCAAGACCAGGCTCGATACGCTCCCCCTCGACAAGCCCGTAACCGTATACCCCGTGAAGACGTTCCCCATAATCAAGGACCTCGTCACGGACGTCTCGTGGAACTACAAGGTCAGAAAAATGATACCCCCGTTTACCCCGGCGAAGGACACGAAATGGGTGATGTATCAGGAAGACGTCGAGAGGGGCCAGGAGTTCAGGAAATGCATCGAGTGCTTCCTCTGCCAGGACGTCTGCCACATACTCAGGAACCATGACAAGAAGGACGAATTTTTCGGCCCGCGCATGTTTATCAAGATCGCCGAGCTCGAAATGCACCCCCTCGATACGCTCGACCGCAAGGAGTTCTTAAGGAGCCAGGCGGGCCTAGGGTACTGCAATATCACGAAATGCTGCACTGAAGTGTGCCCGGAGCACATACATATAACCGACAACGCCATCATCCCCTTGAAGGAAAGGGTTGCCGATACGTACTTCGATCCGCTGCAGTGGCTGCTCGGCAAATTCAAGGGAAGCCCCAAACAGTAATCACAGTCTCTCCGAGGAGGATTTAAATTGAATATCCATGAGTATCAGGCCAAGGAGCTTCTTTCACAGTACGGAGTAGCCGCGCCCACGGGCAAGGTCGCGTTCCGGGAGGACGAAGCGCACCAGATAGCGAAAGACCTCAATGTGGAAAGGTTCGTGGTAAAGGCTCAGATACATGCGGGCGGCAGGGGGAAGGGCGGCGGCGTCAAGCTCGCCACCACGCTCGATGAGGTCAAACGCATAGCTTCCGAGATACTCGGCATGATACTGGTGACCCACCAGACAGGGCCCGAGGGGAAGCTCGTACAGAAGGTACTCGTCGAGGAAGCCTCGGAAATCGAGAAGGAACTCTACCTCGGCATGGTGATTGACAGGTCGAGGGAACAGATTGTCATAATGGCGAGCCGCGAAGGCGGTATGGAAATAGAGGAAGTGGCAAGGAAACACCCTGCAAAAATCACCAGGGAATACGTCAACCCCACGGTCGGGCTGCTCCCCTATCAATGCAGAAAAATAGCCTATTTCCTCGGTCTCGAGGGCAAGACGGTCAACAAGGCGGTTAAATTCATATCGGGTCTCTACGAGCTCTTCACAGAGAAGGACTGCTCGCTTGCCGAGATAAACCCGCTAATCCTTACCAAGAGCGGGGACGTGCTCGCGCTCGACGCGAAGATGAACTTCGACGATAACGCGCTCTTCAGGCACCCGGATATAGAAAAGCTCCACGACCCGTCCGAAGAGGACCCGACCGAGCTCGAAGCCAAGAAATGGGGCATTAGCTACGTGAAGCTCGACGGCAACATCGGCTGCCTCGTAAACGGGGCGGGCCTCGCGATGTCGACAATGGATATAATCAAGCACCACGGCGGGGAGCCCGCGAACTTCCTCGACGTCGGCGGGGGGGCGAATACGGAGCAGGTAACGCAGGCATTCAAGATGATACTGAGCGACCCTAACGTGAAGGCCATTTTCGTAAATATATTCGGCGGCATTATGAAATGCGACACCATAGCCGAAGGAATCATAACGGCAGCGAAAGAGGTGGGCATCAACGTACCGCTCGTCGTCAGGCTCGAAGGCACCAACGTCGAGCTCGGAAGAAAAATGCTGTCCCAATCAGGACTTAACATAATCACGGGCGCAGATATGAGAGAAGCCGCCAAGAAAATCGTAGAGGCGACGCAGGCGGGCTAAGCGGTTGAGCCCCTTATTACGCCGGCGAACCCGCACCCGGGTTGGCGACCCCTTGCAATATTTAAGGAAAGTATTAATATATCTATATTAACTACCCTACATCATTAGAATAAGGTATTTCAGTTCTCATAGTACTATCCCCTTGACATTTCCCCGATGATGATTAATTTTCAAAAAGGGGGTATAAAACGGATGAAAGCAGTTGCAGTCAGAGAACCGATCGGTATTTTTTTGAAGGAAGTCAATAAATACCCGGTTTTAAGCAAGGAAGAAGAGTACAGCCTGGCAGTCAGATACTACGAGGAGAACGACCTCGAAGCGGCGAATACGCTTGTCGTATCCAACCTCAGGTTCGTGGTAAAGATAGCGTCCGAGTACATCTCGTACGGGTTCCCTCTTGGCGACCTCGTACAGGAAGGCACTATCGGGCTCATGAACGCTGTCAAAAAATTCAACCCGTATAAGGGTTACAGGCTGATTTCATACGCCGTATGGTGGATAAGGGCGAAGATACAGAACTACATAATGAAGTTCTGGAGTCATGTGAAGATAGGCACCACCCAGGCGCAGAGGAAACTCTTCCATAAAATCGGAAGGGCGAAAAGGGACCTTAAAATACAGCACGATGAATTAACCGAATCAGATATCAGCAAGGTAGCCGGGCTTTTCGGGGTGAAGGACAAGGACGTAATAGATATGGAGTTCAGAATGGCGTCGAGGGACTTTTCCCTGGATACGTCGTTCAAGGACGACGATTCTATAACATACCTCGACACGGTTTCGGACACGAGTTCCAACCAGGAAGAGGTGCTCGAATCCCTGGAACAGTCGGAGCTCGCCAGGGAAGGGCTCAAGAAGGGACTAAAAAAATTGACGCCCCGTGAAAAACGCGTGATCGAGCGGAGGTATCTCTCGATGCCGCAGGGCAAGCTGAGGGAGTTAGGCGACGAGCTCGGCATATCCAAGGAGAGGGTAAGGCAGATAGAGGTTCAGGCCCTTAAAAAACTGAGGGGCGAGGTCGAGACTTCGGTCGCTCAGGACAGCTAACACGTTACGGAAAACAGAATATAAGCTCAGGAGGCTATGCAAATGGCAAAAAGCGGTAAGATAATCGGGATCGACCTCGGGACAACCAACTCGGTTGTGGCCATAGTAGAAGGCGGAGAGCCGAAGGTAATCATAAACGAAGAGGGGGCGCGGATAACACCGTCCATAGTCGCGTTTACGAAGGACGGCGATATTCTCGTCGGAGGCCCTGCCAAGAGACAGGCGGTCGTCAATCCCGAAAACACGATATTCTCTGTTAAGAGACTCATGGGCAGGCGCTATGAAGAAGTCGAGGGCGAAGCCAAGAGACTCCCATACAAAATGGTAAAGACTAAAAACGACGACGCATGGGTAGAGGCCATGGGGAAACAGTACTCACCGCCCCAGATCTCCTCACACGTGCTGATGAAACTGAAGAAGGCGGCGGAAGACTACGTGGGCGGCGAGATAAAAGAGGCCGTCATCACGGTCCCCGCATATTTCAACGACAGCCAGAGGCAGGCCACCAAGGACGCGGGCAAGATCGCGGGACTCGAAGTCAAAAGGATCATTAACGAGCCCACCGCGGCCGCGCTCTCATACGGGTTCGACAAGAAGAGCGAGGGTACTATAGCGGTCTACGACCTCGGCGGTGGTACGTTCGACATATCGATACTCGAGGTCGGCGACAACGTAATAGAGGTCAAGTCGACGAACGGCGATACGCACCTTGGGGGAGACGACTTCGACAGGCTGATAATGGACTACATCATAAACGAATTCAAGAAGGAATCCGGCATAGACCTCGGTAACGACAAGATGGCCCTCCAGAGGCTGAGGCAGGAATCGGAAAAGGCGAAGGTCGAGCTTTCGAATACACTCGAGACGGAGATCAACCTCCCGTTCATCACCGCCGACGCCGCCGGGCCCAAGCACCTCGTCATGAAAATAACCCGCTCCAAGTTCGAGCAGCTTATCGAAGACAAGGTGAAGGGCACGCTCGAACCCTGCCGTCAGGCGCTTAAGGACGCAGGCGTTAAAGCGGGGGACATAGACGAGGTAATCCTCGTCGGCGGATCGACGAGGATACCGCTCGTTCAGAAGGCCGTCACCGACTTCTTCGGGAAGGAGCCCCACAAGGGCATTAACCCTGACGAGGTCGTGGCGATGGGCGCCGCTATTCAGGGCGCGGTCCTGGGCGGCGAGGTGAGGGACGTCCTGCTGCTGGACGTTACACCGCTATCGCTCGGAATCGAGACGCTGGGCGGGGTAATGACGAAGATCATAGAAAGAAACACGACGATCCCGACGAAGAAGAGCCAGGTATTCACTACGGCCGAGGACAGCCAGACCTCGGTCGAGATCCACGTGCTCCAGGGCGAGAGGCAGATGTCCGGAGACAACAGGACTCTCGCGAGGTTCATACTCGACGGTATACCCCCTTCGGCGAGGGGAATCCCCCAGGTCGAAGTTGCGTTCGACATAGACGCCGACGGCATCCTCCACGTTTCCGCCAAGGACCTGGCTACGCAGAAGGAGCAGAAGATAAGGGTCGAGGCCTCGAGCGGGCTATCCAAGGATGAAGTGGATAAAATGGTCAGGGACGCCGAGGAAAAGTCGGATGATGACAAGAAGCGCCACGAACTCGTGGAGAAAAGAAACAAGCTCGACGAGCTCATTTACAGGACGGAGAAGAGCTTCAAGGAATTCGAAGGAAAGCTCCCCGACTCCGACAAGAAGGAGCTCGAAGAGGCCCTCGAGCAGGGCAGAAAAGCCGTAAAGGGCAACGAACCGGGCGAGATCGAGTCAGCCACGGAAAAGATAACCCATGCCTCCCACAAGCTTGCAGAGCTCATGTACAAGCAGCAGGCTCAGGGCGAAGCGGGGACTGAGGAGGCGGAGGCCGGCCCCGACGGCTCGGGTGAGGCGCCCGAAGGCGAAGCAGGCCGGGAAGGCGACGGCGGCAAAGACGGCGACGACGTAATAGACGCCGAGTTCACAGAAAAATAAGAACGAGAAAAAGCAGTATCGATATAAAAACAGCATAAAAGGCGGCCCCAGGCCGCCTTTTTGTTTGTTTAATGTGCTCAGATTTACTATTGCTCACATAGCATTTAAATGTTAATTTTATATTAATAAATCTGGGTTCATATGAGATCGACGACGTATTGACCGCACATAAGGAGGCATTAAAAATGAAAGCGGAAATCCATCCGGAGTATAAAGAAGTCACCATAAGCTGTTCCTGCGGCGCTCAGTATAAAACCAGGTCCACGCGGTTTGAAAACTTCACCGTTGAGGTCTGCTCCAACTGTCATCCTTTCTACACAGGGAAGGAAAGGGCGGCTGAGTCCAAGGGTCGGGTCGAAAGGTTCAGAAGGAAGTACGCCAAGAACTAGGACCCTAACCCCGGGAATCAATAAACCATCGACTTTAGGGAATTTTATTCACAGAGGAGACGACAAAGGGCTTTGATGAAAGTTTTTGTCAACGACAGACTACGGAGGTAATCTTCCATGAAGGAGTATGGTAGGGAAAGCGTAAGGAATATTGCGCTCGTTGCCCCCCACGGCGCAGGTAAAACTTCTCTAGCCGAAGCACTCTTATATCTGCACGGAGCCACCGAGAAGCTTGGCAAAATCGACGACGGCAGCTCCGTCCTGGATTACGAATCCGAAGAAAAACACAGAAGGATGTCTATAAATTCCCACATAGCGTTCTTCGAAACCAAAACCCACCTTGTTAACCTCATAGACACACCCGGCTTTTTAAACTTCCTGTACGAAGCTGACTGCGCGATTAAGGTAGTGGACGGCGCTGTGATAGTGGTCGGTGCCGTCGGCGGCGACGTGTCCGTTCAGGTCAGGAAGTATTGGGACATGACAGGCAACCTGCCCAAGATAATATTCATCAACAAGCTGGAGAAGGAAAACACGAGCCTCGAAGCGACCCTCGGCAGCATATCGAAGGATCTCAAGGTGAAGCTCCTGCCGCTTATACTCCCCATCGGCCAGCACCACGATTTCAAGGGTGTAATCGACGTTATCGAGATGAAAGCCTATAGGTACGGGGGGGGCGCGGGCTTCGAGGAGATACCCATACCCGCAGAGATGGAGGAAGCGGCCGGCTCGCAGAGGGAAAAAATAATAGAGTCTGTCGCCGAGCTCGACGACGAGCTCCTCGAGAAATATCTCGAAGGGGAGGCGATAGACGAGGGCCGGATTATCAGGATGCTCCACGAGGGGATACTCGAAGCAAAGATATTCCCCGTCCTCATAGGCTCCGCGACCCACATGATAGGAATAAACGTGCTGAGTGACGCCATAGCCAAGTATCTGCCGTCCCCGGCCGAGAGGAAGACGGTCGAAGGCTTAAACCCGGCGGGCGAAAAAGCAGAAAGAAAGCCCGACCCGGCGGAGCCGTTATCGGCATATATATTTAAAACAGTTTCCGACCCCTACGCCGGAAAGATTTCTATATTCAGGGTATTCTCGGGCACGCTCAACGGAGACACGTCCGTCTACAATTCCAGCAAAAAGATCAGGGAGAAACTCGGGCACCTCCACAGGCTCATAGGCAAGAAGGAATTCCCCTTCACCCCCGCCGTCTCGGGCGATATAGTGGCGGTCAACAAGCTAAAGGACGCGTCCACGGGGGACACGCTGACCGACGAGGCGCATCAGATGACGATAGAGCCCGTAGAGCTCCCTCCGGCCGTGCTCTCCTACGCCATAGAGCCCAAATCCAGAAACGACGAGGATAAGCTGAACCCGTCGCTCGCCAGGATCGTGGAAGAAGACCCGACCATACATTACAGGCTCGACGAGGAAACGAAGGAGTTCCTCATTTCGGGCACCGGACAGTCCCACGTCGAGGTGATTGTCAATAAATTGAGGGACACGTACGGGGTACACGTCGAGCTCAAGAAGCCGAGGGTGCCGTACAAAGAAACCGTGAAGGGAAAAGCCAAGGCCGAAGGCAAATACATAAAGCAGACGGGCGGGCGGGGTCAGTACGGCGACGCGTGGCTCGAGGTAGAAGCGCTCCCCAGGGGAAGGGGTTTCGAATTCGTAAACAACATAGTGGGCGGAGCGATTCCCAAGAACTTCATACCCTCCGTGGAAAAGGGGGTCGTGGAGGCGATGAAAAGGGGCGTCGCCGCGGGCTACCCGGTAGTGGACATGAAGGTCACCCTCTACGACGGTAAATACCATACTGTCGACTCTTCGGACATAGCCTTTCAGATAGCGGGCTCCATGGGTTTCAGGAAGGCGATGGAAGATGCGAAGCCCGTGATACTCGAACCCGTTATGAAGATAGAAATAATGATCCCGGACGAATGCATGGGGGATGTGATCGGGGACGTGAATTCGAGAAGGGGCAAGGTCTCGGGGGTGGACCCCTTGAACGGCACCCACGTGGTGAAGGCGCTCATTCCGATGTCCGAGGTCCTCACATACGCGCCCGAGCTGAGATCGATCACGAGCGGCAGGGGCACGTTCAGCATGGATTTTTCCCATTACGACGAGGTCCCCGACCATCTCGTATCTAAAATAATAGATGAGGCGGGCGCTCCTAAAACCGCCCATGAGCACTGATAGACATATTCATGGGTTAGACAGCATCACGCCGGGCTTGTAAAGTAGACTCGCAAGGGTCTGATTTTTCTATACAAGTTCTTTAAGTTTGCTCGGCTTTACCCTTTCATTCCTTTATAAATCTGGTATATCTATAGAGTGCCGGCGTATGCCCATCACTTTTCGCGGATAGGGCGTTATGCAAGGCGGTGTATCCATTACCCGGGGGACGGCGAGTGCGAATAGCATCGATAGACATAGGGACAAACACATTCAGGCTCCTGGTTTCCGAGGCAGATAGCGGAAACTCCATAAAAAAACTCTACATCAGCCGCGAGATCACACGCCTCGGGGAAGGGCTCACCCCCGAAAAGATGCTTATTAAACCGAACGCGATAGACAGGTCACTAAAAGTCCTCTCGGGCTTCTCGCTCAAGTTGAAGGAGTACGAAGTCAGTAAGCTCAGGGCCGTCGCCACGAGCGCGGTCAGGGAGTCCCTGAACGGGCGGGATTTCGTGAAGAAGGTCGAGGCTGAGACGGGTATTCCCGTGGACGTCATATCGGGCGACGAAGAGGCGAGGCTTACGGTCGAGGGAGTGCTTAATTCCGTCAGGTTCGACACGCCCGGCTGCCTGATATTCGACATAGGCGGCGGGAGCACCGAGTATGTATACGTAAAGGACGGGGAGATAAGAAACATAACCAGCACGGGGCTCGGAGTGGTGCGCCTCACGGAAAAGTACCTGGGGGGCGAAACCGACACGGATTCCGACATCGCCTCTCTAAGCAGGCACGTCGAAGAGACGGTCTCGACCGGCCTTTCGCCCTTCCCCGAGGCAGGAGGCGATAACATCACCCTGATAGGAACAGCGGGGACCCCCACGACGCTTGCGGCGATAGAGCTCAGGTTGGCGAAGTACGACCCCGCACTCGTAAACAATTTCATCCTTACGAGGGGAATGATCGAAAGCACCCTGCAAACTATCCTGAGCGTACCCAAATCCGAGAGGACGAAGGTCCCGGGCCTCGAAAAGGGGAGAGAGGACCTGATCGTTTCCGGGATAGCGATAGTGCTCACAACTATGGAGAGGTTTTCATCGGACAGGATGGTCGTGAGCGACGCCGGGCTCCTCGAAGGCATAGCTTATAACATGATATGCCGTGAGCGCGGCGCGGAGGCACGCGGCTGATAAATCTTTGGCCTGTCTGCGTTGACAAATTATCGAGGGATTATTATATTTTGCATAAGGATTTGGGGCTACTGCCCTCTACCGCACAACATCTATACAAAGGTAACGCGGCCGCCTGAGATAAGCGCTATAATTATATGTCGATCATGCCCGCATACAGGCCGGTTGAAACCAGGAGGTAAGTATGAATCCGAACGATAACGACGACAACGAAGGAGATCTCGAATTGAGAGAAAACGGGGACAGTTTTTCTGAAGAAGAGGAAGAAGAGACGGAAAGCGAGCCTGAAGCTAATGAGCGCCCGAGAAACGGCGGCAAGGATTACCAGGACCTGTATCAGAAGTACATAAGGCTTGCGGCTGATTTTGAAAACTATAAGAAGAGACTCGCAAAAGAGAAGGCGGACGTCGTCGCTTACGGGAACGAAGAGCTCATCAAGGCTCTTCTCAACGTTATAGACAACCTCGAGCGCGCCCTCGATCACGCGAATGCCGATGAAGACCCGAAGCCGCTCATCGAAGGGGTCAAGCTTGTGCATAAGCAATTCCTGAGCTGCCTTGAAAAATTCGGGGTGCAGTTCGTAGACACATCCCCGGGTGAGGAATTCGACCCCAGGCTCCATCAGGCGATCGAGCGGGTCGAATCCCCCGACTTCACGCCCGGCCTGATAATATCCGAAATGCTCAGGGGATACACGCTGAAAGACAGGCTCCTTAGACCCGCGCTCGTAGTCGTATCCAAAGGGCCGAGCGGCGCGGGCGAGACCGATCAGAGCCAGGGCGGCACGGCCTCGGGAGACGTATTCGATCTGACAGGCGGGGATGAATAATATGATCAACGGAAGAAGAACATGGCGATAGTAGGGATTGACCTTGGAACCACAAACTCATGCGTTGCGATTATAGAGGGCGGAAGCCCGGTCGTGATACCCAACGAAGAGGGGAGCAGGGTTACCCCGTCGGTAGTCGCCTTCACTGAAGACAACTGCCGCTTCGCAGGCGCCGTCGCCAAGCGGCAGGCCGTGGTGAACCCCACGACTACCATATTCGGGGTGAAGCGCCTCATAGGCAGGCGGTTCGACTCGCCCGAGGTCCAAAAGGCCAAAGGTTTCGCGCCCTACGACATCGTCCCCAATGAATCGGGCGACGCCTGGTTAGAGACAAACGCCAGAACCTACAGCCCCCAGGAAATATCGTCCATAGTCCTTTTAAAAATGAAACAGGTCGCAGAGGAATATCTCGGGTACGAGGTAACGGACGCTGTAATCACTGTGCCCGCCCATTTCAACGACCTCCAGAGGCAGGCGACGAAGGACGCAGGCCGCATAGCCGGTCTCAACGTAAGGCGCATAATTAACGAGCCCACGGCCGCGGCGCTCGCCTACGGGTTCGACAGGATAGAGAACAAGAGGATCGCGGTTTTCGACCTCGGCGGAGGGACGTTCGATATAACGATACTCGAAATCGCGAACGGGGTATTCGAGGTGAAATCCACGAGCGGCGACACGTTCCTGGGTGGGGACGATTTCGACCAGATGCTGATCGAGCTCGTGCTCGAGGACTTTAAGAAACAGCACGAGATCGACCTCAGGGACGACAAGATGGCGCTTCAGAGGATCAGGGAGACGTGCGAAAAGGCCAAGCACGAGCTCTCGTCCATCCATGAAACGACGATAAACCTCCCGTTCATAGCAGTCGACCAGACGGGCCCCAAACACCTGAATTACAAGATAACGAGGGATGAGTTCGTTCACCTGGTCCAGGAACTGGTAGACAGGGTGGAAATACCGTGCAGGCAGGCGCTCCAGGACGCGAAGCTCGACCCCTCCGAGATCGATGAAGTGGTCCTCGTCGGCGGAATGACGAGGATGCCCAAAATTCAGGAAAAAGTCAGGGAGATATTCAAGAAAGAGCCCCAGACGCGTATAAACCCCGAAGAAGTCGTCGCGATAGGCGCCTCGATACAGGGAGGGGTGCTCGAAGGGAAGGTCGAAGAGGTCCTGCTGCTGGACGTAGTGCCGCTCTCACTCGGGGTCGAGACGAGGGGCGGCCTGTTCACGAAAATCATAGAAAGAAACACGACTATCCCTACCAAGCGGAGCAGGACATTCACGACGGCCTTCGACAACCAGGAGTTCGTCGGCATCCATGTGCTGCAGGGGGAGAGGGAGCTCGTGGACGGCAACATATCGCTTGCCAACTTCAACCTCATCGGCATACCCCCCGCGCCGAGGGGGATACCGCAGATAGAGGTCTCGTTCGAAGTCGATGTGGACGGCATACTGCACGTCTCCGCAAAAGACCTGGGAACAGGAAAGAAACAGGCCATTCAGGTCGTGACATCCGGCGGTCTCTCAGACGACGATATACAGTCGATTATTTCCGAGAGCAAACAATTCACCGACACCGATAAGAGGCGGAAAGACACCGCGCTCCTCAAGAACGAAGCGGAGGGTCTCCTGTATTCGGTCAGGAGGACGCTCGATTCCTACGGCGACAAGGTGGACGACGAACTCAGGTCAAAGATCGAGCAGTCCGTCGAAAAGATGAAAGTGGCGCTCACGGGCGTCGATTACGTATACATAAAAGACATGTTCGAAGAGCTTAAAGAGGCGTCATATAAATTCGCCGAGGTGATATACTCCAAACAGGAAAAAGGCACCGAAGCGCAAGGCGGCAAGGAATAACACCCCCCGTACGGATTCTTTATTAATGGAAAGTATCGACTATTATGAGATTCTTCAGATCGAACGTGACTCGAGCGGCGAGGAAATTAAGAGATCATACAAGAGACTCGCGTTCGAATTCCATCCCGACAGAAACCCCGGCAACCCCGAAGCAGAAGAGAAATTCAAAAAAATAAACGAAGCCTACCAGGTGCTGAGCGACTCCAATAAGAGGGCGCGTTACGACAGCTTCGGCCACATCTCGGCCGAGGGTATATTCACCGACGTCGACTTCGAATCCGGGTTCGGCGACATATTCGGGAACCTGTTCGAAGAGGTATTCAACGCCGGTGGCGCCGAAAAGGCCCGGAGGGGCAGGGACCTTAAATACTCTCTCGACCTCACGTTCGATGAATCTATCGACGGGTGCGAGAAAGAGCTCAAAATTCCGAGGCGCGAGACATGCCGCGACTGCAGCGGGAGCGGGGCAGCGAGAGGCGGTGAGGTCATCTGCACGAGCTGCGGGGGAAGGGGCGAGCTCAGATACTCCCAGGGTCTTTTCGCCATAAAGAGGGTGTGCCCTACCTGCGGGGGGACGGGAAAGAGGATCACGAAGGCCTGTGCGAAGTGCAGGGGGGAAGGGCATGTGCTGGCGGAGCATCTGGTCAAGGTAAAGGTACCCGCCGGTATCTCCGACGGGGTGAGGCTCAGGATGCGCGGAGAAGGCGACAGCGGCCATCTGAACGGGCCCGGCGGAGACCTCTACATCGAGATCCACGTGGAGGAGCATCCGCTTTTCAGGAGAGAGGAGCAGGACCTTTACTGCACAGTCCCGATCGAGTTCGTTCAGGCAGCCCTAGGGGCAGAGATCGAGATACCCACACACAAGGGGAAGAGCACGATCAAGATACCGGCCGGGACGCAGTCGGGCCAGACTTTCAGGCTCAAGGGGAAGGGCGTGCCGAGGCTTGAAGGCAGGGGACAGGGCGACCTCTATATTCAGCTACAGGTGGAGGTACCCGTAAGGCTTAACAAGAAGCAGCAGCTTCTGCTCGAAGAGTTCGCCAGGGCGAGCCAAGTGGAAAACGTACCGATGGTCAAGAGGTTCGTGTCCAGGGTTCAGGATATATTCAATAAGTGATCACCGGAGAACGCATCAGCGCCGGCTTCAATAATAATTCGCTAACAGCCGCCGGCGATGGCAGGGATAATCGAAACGATGTCCCCTTCGTTAAGGGCGGTTTCCTTCCCGTTTAAAAACCTAATGTCCTCATTGTTGACGTAGAGGTTGATGAATCTCCTTACGTTGCCTGATTCATCGCACAGCCTGCTTTTAATACCGGGAAACCGGTTTTCCATCTCATCTATGAGCTGGGCGATAGTTGCGGCGCTTATGTTAACCTCGTCCTTATCAGAAGTCAGTTTCCTAAGCGGTGTGGGAATGCGAACAGAGGGCATCTTTCATACCTCCTTTATCTTCTTGTTCCTTTAGTTTCAAATACAGCTCTTCAAATTCTTCGAGTCTTGCGTCTATTATCAGGGGCTGAGCCACTCTGTCGGCTATGGCCTCCTGTGTCTTGAGCCCGTTACCGGTTATCGATACCACTATGGACTCGTTTTTCGGGATCACTCCCTGAGCGATAAGCTTTTTCGTAACGGCCATCGTCACCCCTCCCGCGGTTTCCGTGAATATGCCCTCGGTCTCCGCCAGGAGCTTAATACCGTCGATTATTTCTTCGTCCGTAACGTCTTCCCCCCAGCCTCCGCTCTCCCTCATGACACACATCGCGTAAAACCCGTCGGCCGGCGTGCCGATCGCGAGGGATTTGGCTATGGTGTTTGGCTTTACGGGCTTGAATATTTCCCAGTCGTTCTTGAGCGCCGTTGTTATCGGGGAGCAGCCCGTCGCCTGAGCCCCGTAGATCTTCGTACCGTTTGACTCCACGAGCCCAAGCATCTCGAACTCCTTTATAGCCTTCCAAACCTTCGTCAGTAGTGAGCCGCTCGCCATGGGGACCACGATGTGCCTGGGTGTCCGCCAGCCCAGCTGCTCCAGGATTTCGTATGCGAACGATTTGGAGCCTTCCGCATAATAGGGCCTCATATTGATGTTCACGAAAGCCCAGCCGAACTTCCCGGCAACCTCGCTGCAGAGCCTGTTGACGTCGTCATAAGTACCCTTGACGCCGATAAGGTTCGCGCCGTAGACGGTCGTTCCGATTATCTTCGCCTGTTCCAGGTCATACGGTATGAATATGTAGCTTTCGAGGTTCCCCGAAACCGTCAGGGACGCCACGGCGTTTGCCAAATTCCCGGTGGAAGCGCATGCCGCCGTCTTGAATCCGAATTCCTTCGCCTTCGAAAGGGCAACAGAGACGACCCTGTCCTTAAACGACAGGGTTGGATAGCACACGGCGTCGTTTTTTACGTATATCTCCTTTACGCCGAGCGCGCGGCCAAGGTTTTCCGCCTTAATCAGCGGGGTAAAACCCACTTTCAGACCGACCGTAGGCTCCTCGTCTATAGGCAGGAGCTCCTTATACCTCCAGATGCTCCTGTCCCTGCCCTCTATAACTTCCCTCGTAAGGACCTTCTTTATCCCGTCGTAATCGTACGAAGCCTCGAGCGGTCCGAAGCATGTCTCGCAGACGTGAAGGGGCTCCTTTGGGTATTCCTCGCCGCACTCCTTGCACTTTAGTCCCTTGACGAAACTCATAAAATCTCCCGCAGATATATTGAATAAATCAAAGAAGTTACCCACTAACCCGAATATTGTCAAAGCCGGAACTTCGCATACCGCGGGCGTTACCAGTTGTCCCGCTTTTGAATTTCCTTATCCTGGTCTTTATCGTCCCCTTCGAGTACAATCTTTTCGAACTGGCCCGCCTCGAGTATATTGCCGTTTTTCCTGTAGATACCGCCCACGATAAGATAGTCGTCGTCAGCGATTTCCCAGGAGCCCGGCATCTCGACATTGATAAAATTACCGTTTAAGTCGACGAGCCTGAAGGTCGTCTCGGCGTCTTCCCGGTCGGGATTAACCTCTGTCACCGTTGCGGCTATACCCTCCACGGCAACCGTCGCCCCGTCGAAGGCTATGGGGGAGAACAGGATCTTCGAAATCGAGGCCCTGAACCCCTGCACGCTCATCCCCGGTACGTATTTGGGCTCTTTATTGCAGCCCGCAGCCAGGGCGAATAACAAAACCGCCGCAATCAAAGGCATTCTTTCCGGTCTCAATATCAGTCCCCTTTAGTCATTTATGTTTGTTCGAGAATTTAGACTTAATAGTTCACGTGGTTATATTTTACCCTACCCGTTAAATTATTATTAATATTAATATGGCATAATAGATACCTCGTCCCCGACGGTAAGGGGGACAGATTAATTACAGAAGTGGGCGGATAAATCACAGAGGGGGCGGATAAATCACAGAGGTAGAAGAAAATATGGATGAATTCTCCGGAACCGGATACGGAATCGCCAGGATAAGGGCACCTGAAAGCGACAGCAATTATAACTATATTGTCTGGTGCACGGAGACCTCCGAGTGCGCTGTCATAGACCCGTACGATCCTATCCCAATACTCAACGTAATCAGGGACAAGGGTCTCAGCGTGAAATACATAATCAACACGCACTGCCACCCCGACCATATAAAAGGGAACGACCCGATACTCAAGGTGACGATGTCCGAGATACTAGTCCACCCCCTGGGCAGAGACCTCGTTTCCCCGAGGTCGAGGGCCGTAAACGACGGGGATACGATCGGAGTGGGGAAATTGAACCTGAACGCGATACATACCCCCGGACACTGCCCGGAGCACATGATACTTGTCATGGGGGAAAACGTATTCTCGGGGGACACGCTCTATCTGGCAGGCACCGGCAACCTGAAAAACAGGGGCGACGCGGACGAGCTATTCAATACCATTGAGACCAGGATACGTACGCTCCCCGACGGTCTCAGTATATTCCCGGGGCACGACTATTCGGAACCCAACCTGAGGTTCGCCCTTGACCTTGAGCCGGGCAATAAAGAAGCCAAAAAAAAGCTCGACGATATCCGGAAACTCGGAAAGATCGGAAAGAAAGGAAATGGGCCCGCCCCGGCGACAATGGGGGAGGAAAAGAAATACAACCCATTTCTCCGCTACGATTCCCCGGAGATAACAAAAGAACTAAGAAAAAGAAACCCGGCCCTCGGAGACTCGAAGGCCTCTTATTTCGTAGAGCTGAGGAAACTGAGGGACGAGTGGAAATGAAGGCCGGCTGCGCCTTGAAACTACCCTGGAAAATCCGTTTTGGTATAATAAAGCCTTATGATTATAAAAGAATCAGAACAGCTTAAAGCCCTGAGATCACTGCTCGCCGAGCGTATACTCTTTATAGACGGCGCTATGGGCACGATGATACAGCGCCACAAGCTTGGGGAAAATGACTTCCGCGGGGACGTATTCAAAGACCACCCGCATGACCTAAAGGGTAATAACGATCTCCTCTGCCTGACGAGGCCGGATATCATATCCGGCATACACCGGAGCTATCTCGAAGCCGGCGCGGATATAATCGAGACCAATACGTTCAACGCGAACCGCATATCCCAGTCGGACTACAAGCTCGAAGGGATCGTTTTTGAATTGAACAAGACTGCGGCGGGCCTCGCCAGAAAAACAGCGGACGAATTCATGTCCGGGCACCCCGGCCGTAAGTGTTTCGTCGCCGGAGCGCTCGGCCCAACGACCAAATCCGCGTCCATCTCCCCCGACGTCAGCGACCCGGCTGTAAGGGGCGTCACATT
>MFCJ01000032.1:1628-1797 GCA_001775255.1 Candidatus Dadabacteria bacterium RIFCSPHIGHO2_12_FULL_53_21 | reverse complement strand
GTCGAGGCCTACTACGAACAGCTCCAGGGACTCGCCGCCGGGGGCGTAGACATCATACTCGCCGAGACGACGTTCGACACGCTCAACTTGAAGGCCGCGATTTATGGAATATACAGGTTCCTGGACGAGCACCCGGTCCGCCTCCCCCTGATGCTTTCCGTTACCATCA
>MFCJ01000032.1:0-1595 GCA_001775255.1 Candidatus Dadabacteria bacterium RIFCSPHIGHO2_12_FULL_53_21 | reverse complement strand
CCATAGAAGCCTTCTGGAATTCCGTCAGGCACGCGAAGCCCGTGAGCGTGGGTATAAACTGCGCACTCGGGGCGGCGGAGATGCGTCCCTACATCGAAGAGCTCTCGAGGATAGCGGACTGCTTCGTCAGCTGCTACCCGAACGCGGGTCTCCCCAATCCGCTGAGCGAGACCGGGTACGACCAGACCCCGTCCGATACCTCATCCTATCTCGAAGAATTCGCCGGGAGCGGGTTCCTCAACATCGTGGGCGGGTGCTGCGGCACGACGCCCGAGCACATTAGGGCGATTGCTGATAAAGTGGGAAAGTACCCTCCCCGCCAAATACCCGAAATAGCTCCCGCGACACGGCTGAGCGGTCTCGAAGCGCTCAATATAGGCGAAGCCGCGCCTTTCATAATGGTCGGGGAGAGGACCAACGTGACCGGCTCCCCCAGGTTCGCGAAGCTCATTAAGGAAGACGATTTCGAAGGGGCGCTCGCCGTAGCGAAGCAGCAGGTCGAGAACGGAGCGAACGTCATCGACGTCAATTTCGACGAGGCGCTCCTCGACGGCGAGGCGTGCATGACGCGTTTCATGAACCTCATCGCGTCCGAGCCCGACATATCGCGCGTGCCGGTAATGATAGACAGCTCGAAGTTTTCCGTGATAGAGGCGGGTCTCAAGTGCATCCAGGGCAAGTGCATAGTCAACTCCATAAGCCTTAAAGAAGGCGAGGAAAAATTCATAGAGCAGGCGAGGAAGGTAATGCGCTACGGGGCGGCGGCCGTGGTGATGGCGTTTGACGAGCAAGGACAGGCGGCGACCAAAGACGATAAGGTCAGGATATGCGGAAGGGCTTACAAGCTGCTCACCGAAAAAGTGGGCATGGACCCGAACGACATAATATTCGACCCCAACGTCCTCACCGTCGCAACGGGGATAGAGGAGCACAACAACTACGCGCTCGATTTTATAGAGGCATTGAAAGAGATCAAAGAAACGTGCCCCCACGCGAAAACAAGCGGCGGCATAAGCAACATTTCGTTTTCGTTCCGCGGCAACAACCTCGTCAGGGAGGCGATGCACAGCGCTTTCCTCTATCATGCGATCAATGCTGGCCTCGACATGGCTATAGTGAACGCCGGGATGCTCGAGGTGTACGAGGAAATAGACAAGGAGCTCCTGCAGAAGGTAGAAGACGTGCTCCTCAACAGAAAACCCGAAGCCACCGAAGTTCTCATAGAATACGCCGAGAAGATTAAAGGCACGGGCGAGATCAAGGAGAAAGAAGCCGAAACATGGAGGGCAGGGAGCGTCGAGGAACGGCTCTCGCATGCACTCGTCAAGGGCATAGACGCTTACATAGAGAAAGACACGGAAGAGGCACGCCTCAAGTATGCGAAACCGCTCGACGTAATCGAAGGCCCTCTCATGGACGGTATGAAAGTGGTTGGAGGGCTCTTCGGCGAGGGGAAGATGTTCCTCCCGCAAGTGGTAAAAAGCGCACGCGTCATGAAAAAGGCGGTCGCCTGGCTCGAGCCCTTCATGGAAGCTGAAAAGCTTAAATCAGGCGGCAGCAGGGCCAGGGGGAAATTCGTAATAGCGACCGTCAAG
>MFCJ01000031.1 GCA_001775255.1 Candidatus Dadabacteria bacterium RIFCSPHIGHO2_12_FULL_53_21 | reverse complement strand
ATGACGTTCACCGTGCCGAGGACAGATTTTAAAAAATCGATTATACTAACTGAAAAGGTTGCAAAGCAGCTCGGGGCGAAGAATATCATCTCCGACGACAAGATAGCCAAGGTTTCGCTAGTCGGCGTCGGCATGAAAACCCACTCTGGAGTTGCGAGCCGCATGTTTTCGACGCTCGCGAAAGAGGGGATAAATATTCTGATGATAAGCACGTCCGAAATAAAGATTTCCTGCGTCGTCGAGGAGAAATACACGGAGCTCGCTGTAAGGGCCCTCCACGACGCGTTCGAGCTGGGGGAAACGAAATGAGCCGGGATTCGGTAAAGATATACGACGTAACGCTCCGCGACGGGACCCAGGGGGAAAGCATATCCTTCTCCATCCACGACAAGTTGAGAATTGCCCAGAAGCTCGACGAGCTCGGAGTCCATTACATAGAAGGCGGATGGCCGGGCTCTAACGAAAGGGACGAGGGGTTCTTCGAGGAGGCCAAGAAATTACGACTGAGAAAATCGAAGGTCGCGGCGTTCGGCAGCACCAGACGCTCGGGAAAGACCTGCGATGAGGACGGAAGCGTCCAGGCGCTGCTCAAGGCGGAGACACCTGCGGTAACGATCGTCGGCAAGAGCTGGGACTTCCACGTTAAGGAAGCCTTGAGGATTCCTCTCAAGGAAAACCTCGAAATAATCCACGATTCCATTACGTACCTGAAAAAATACGTGGACGAGGTATTCTTCGACGCCGAGCACTTCTTCGACGGATACAAGCACAACCCCAAGTACGCAATTGAGGCTATAAAAGCGGCAAAGGACGCAGGTGCCGACGTGCTCGTCCTCTGCGACACGAACGGGGGCACGCTCCCCTGGGAGATAGAGGCGACGGTGAGGGACGTGAACCTCAAGCTCGACAACCCCCACCTCGGCATACACGCACACAACGACGGCGAAGTGGGCGTCGCGAACACGCTCTACGCGGTCAGGGAAGGCGTGAAGCAGGTACAGGGGACGATGAACGGCTACGGGGAGAGGTGCGGGAACGCGAACCTCTGCTCGATCGTGCCTAATCTCAAACTCAAGCTGGGCATAGACTGCATCGACGAGGACGGCCTCAGAAGGCTCTACGACGTATCGCACTTCATACACGAGCTCACCAACCTGCCCCCGCTCAAGCATAGGCCGTTTGTCGGAGAGAGCGCCTTCGCCCACAAGGGCGGGCTCCACGTAAGCGCGGTGATGAAGAAATCGGAGACCTACGAGCATATCAACCCGGACATAGTCGGGAACAGGAGGCGCGTCCTCATTTCCGACCTCTCGGGGCGGAGCAACATCTTATACAAGGCGAAGGAGTTAGGCATTGAGCTCGACCCGCAGGACAAGCGCGTCAACGCCATCCTTAACGAGCTCAAGAAGCTCGAGAACGAGGGGTACGAGTTCGAAGGGGCCGACGCATCGTTCGAGCTCCTGGTGAGAAAGGCCCTCGGGGAATACAGAAAGGCGTTCGAGCTCAAAAGCGTGCGCACGATAACGGAGAAGAGGACCGAGGACGAGGAGTCCGTCACCGAGGCGACGCTCATAGTCCAGGTGGACGGAGTCACCGAGCACATGGCCGCGATAGGGAACGGCCCCGTGCACGCGCTAGACCAGGGCTTGAGGAAGGCGCTCGAGAAATTCTATCCGGGTCTCAAAGAAGTCACACTTAAGGACTACAGGGTGAGGGTGCTTTCGAGACAGCACGGGACCGACGCGGTCGTGAGGGTGCTCATCGAGTCGGGCGACGGCGAGAGCGACTGGAGCACCGTCGGGGTCTCCCAGAACATAGTCGAGGCCAGCTGGAAGGCGCTCGTCGACAGCATCGACTACAAGATACTCAAGGACGAATCCAAACGCGCAGCCAAAGCGCGGGGCTGAGCGGGGGCTTGGGAAGCAATCACTGTCTGTCGTCCTGAACTTGTTTCAGGACCTCGTTTTTAAATCCCCCTGAATCCCCCTTTACAAAGGGGGAAAATTTTGTCATTCCCGCAACAATTGCGAACGAGTAAGCAATTGGACACCCAACCTTAGA
Source organism: Candidatus Dadabacteria bacterium RIFCSPHIGHO2_12_FULL_53_21 (assembly GCA_001775255.1). Classification (GTDB taxonomy): domain Bacteria; phylum Desulfobacterota_D; class UBA1144; order Nemesobacterales; family UBA2774; genus 2-12-FULL-53-21. The sequence goes on along the minus strand of MFCJ01000031.1, from coordinate 6,102 downwards.
CTGAAGACTGTTATTTGTCTTTGGTAAGTCGATTAAACAAATGCTAAAAGCGGGAATCCAGTCTTTTATCTGTAATTCCCTCCTTTCGTAAAGGAGGGGGAGGGAGGATTTTATTTATTGCATAAACAGAAAAGATTAATTCTGGATTCCCGATTAAGACACTCGGGAATGACAAGAATAAAAAATACGAGAAGCTGAAATAAGCCTGCCCTGAACTTGATTCAGTGTTCAGCATGATAGATAAATAAAACAAAAGATAGATTTCTCGACTATGCTTCTGAATGACAAGCCCCACTTACGACCATGCGGGCTTCGGCAGCCCGTAGGCGAAATAGAAGATTATATACACGAGCCAGTACATGATGAGCCCCACGACGCACACCCAGATGGCGTTCCAGGTGTTCTTGAAATCGAGCGCCTGCCTCACGCCGATTATCATCGCGACGAGCGTCCACACCCACACGATCACAAGCACGACCGCCGTAAGGTGAGGCACGACCGCGAAGACCCTGAAGATACCCGGCGCGCTCGCAAACCCGAGCACGCGCATGATCTCCCACTGGTCGCTCCTGGTATCGGACTCCGGGAAGAGCTTCGTGCCGATAAGGTAGATCAGGAAGGCGAGCAGTATCCAGAGGATGAAACTGGTGATAGTCCCCAGTATGAGGCCTTTGTAGTCTCCCGTCTGGTAGCTGTAGATGCCCCTCGAGAGGCTCACGAGGAAGACCACTATCACCGCCTGCCACATCGCGCTCTTATCGTGCTCTACTTCTTCGTAAAGCTCCGGGTCGAGCGTGAGCGCCCTTATGACTCTTTTAATAAACACGGATGCGGTTCACCTCGGAAACAGGAAATATAGGAATTACAACATAAATCTAACAAATCGATAAGTCAAAATTAGTTAACTGTCGGCTGTCCGGATAAAACATCACTTGACCGGACTCTACCCCTGCGAACCGCGCCGGCTATACGGCGCCCTGATTCACCAGGAACGAATTTACTACAATGTTAATAATAAAATATATGACGGCGCCTAATATACACACGCCCGCAGCGCGCCATGTGCTTTTGTAGTCGAGCGCCTGCCTTACGGCTATTACCATCGCCACGAACATCCAGATCGTTAGAACGATGGCGATAAACTTACTCACTACCGGTATTAATAAGAGAATAAGGAAAATTCCGGGCGACCTCGCGAATCCTATTACCCTGAGCAGCTCTCCCAAGTCCGATTTCGTCTGAGGCTCGGGCAGGAGCTTCGTGCCGATGACATAAGCCAGTAAAGCCCAGATAAACCACCCGATCAGGTCCAATATCGTCCCGACGATAACCCCCTCTATCCCCAAAATCCCGATCGAGCCTATACCCGCCGCGACACTTACCATAACGACCACCAGCATCGCCTGCCCCATCGACCCCTTGTCGGCCTCGACCTCTTCGTACAGCTCCGGGTCGAGCTTGAGAGCCCTTATGACTCTTTTAATGAACACTTATGCCATACACCTCTCGATTTTATTTTGCGGAGTAAGTTAACAGCTCGTTGACCGAAATTCAAAAGAATCAGGCGATTCCACTACCCTTTCAAATTTTTCCCTTGACGCGACGAGCCCGGCTTAAGCCCCGTACCTCGAATAGAACACCGCATCATACGCCAGGCTGTGCAGCCGGATTTACGCCGATTATCGTAAGGATGAAATACATGATCACGAAATATACTACAAAGCCGATTAAGCATACGCCCACGGCGCGCCACGTGCTCTTATAGTCGAGCGCCTGCCTCACCGCGATTATCATGGCTACGAGCATCCATATACCTACCGCGAATGTTATAATGCCGCCGGCGACCGGAATAATACCGAGTATGCGGAGCACACCCGGCGAGCTCGAAAAGCCTATTGTCCGGAGCATCTCCCCCATATCGGTTTTCGTCCCGGGCTCCGGCAGCAGCTTCGTGCCTATGATGAAAGTCAGGAACGCCCATATCAGCCATCCGACTAGAGCTCCTATGGTGGTGAAGATCAACCCCTCTATACCGAATACCCCTAAAGAGCCTATACCGGCCGCGATGCTCGACAGCACGACGATAGTAACCGCCTGTCCCATCGACCCCTTGTCGGCCTCTACTTCTTCATAAAGACTAACGTCGAGCTTGGAAGCCCTGATCATACGATCGATCAAAATGGCCATATTGGTTCCTCCTCCGTGAATTTATAAATATGCACATAATAAAACTTTAGCGTGGATTCGTCAAAGAGCGCGGGGAAAGCCCTATGCCCGGTGCCGGGACTTCATCTCATCGCGCAGCAAACCTATCAGGGGTGATAAACTGTCCTCCCGGCATTCCCCCATTAGCGCTATTTGAACGCAGTTTCTCTCGAGGAGGTAGACGCTCCTCCAGTTAATGTAATAGCCCGAACGTTCGAGCTTCATTCCGAGAACCCGGGAGACGAGCCTCTCGGGAAGCGGGATGGTTATGACGGCGGGCGACTCTTGTCCCTTTTCGGCGACTATGTCGTACCCGGCGTCCGAAAGCTTTTCCCTGAGCCAGTCCGAGCGCTTGCGAAGCTCCGCGTATCTTTCTTCCGCGGAGAAATTCGAGATCGACGCCTTGAGCGCGCTGAGGAGGTTGGATGAGAGCGTAAACGGAGTGCCCGCTGATTCCGCGTATAAGCCGAGGTCGAGGTAGCGGGGCAGCTTGTCCGGCCGGGACGCGATCTCGTGGTTGTAGAAAACGAACGAGAGCCCCGGATAAGACCTGAGACCCTTCCCGCTCACCCCTGTCGCCATGTAAACGCGCGCGAGGTCGAGCGGCACGGTGCCGAGGGAGCTTATGCAGTCGAGGCAGAGGTCAATGCCCCGGTCAGCGCATATCTCTCCGAGCATGCCCGCGTCGTTCAATACACCTGTCGAGGTCTCCGAATGTACCGCCCACAGCCATGACGCTCCGGGATTTTTATCGAGCGCTTTTTCGGTCTCTTCGCGGCTGAAGCGCCCTCCCCATTGCTTTTCTATCGTACAGAACGAGAGTCCCCACCTGCGCGCGTGGTCTATGAGGCGCTCCCCGAACTCCCCGTTCGAGAGAATGAGGCCATTCCCTTCCGTGAGAGAGAGCTGAGCGGCAACCGCGTCGTTCGCGAGCGTGCCCGAACCCATCAGTACCGCAGTGTGTTTCGCCCCCGTAATGGAAGAGAGGATCTGCTTCACGCGGGCGAGGTCCTCGTTGAACTCCTCCGTCCTGTGGGACACGGGGGTGCCGGCCATGGCCCTTTCCGTATCCGCGCTGACGTCGACGGGCCCCGGCAGCAGGTTCATGTGTTTTTGGGAGACGGATGCCTCACCGTCCATTCTCGAAAGGAGCTTCGTCCGCTCCTTCATCCCGTAATAGGATTCGGGAGTCAGGTACATCGGCTGATACCTCGCCCCATCGCTTCCGACCTCGGGGCCGAACGGTATGAACCCGAGGTTCCTGTAGAGCTTCCCCTGAGCCACGTTTGCCGAAATGATAGCGAGGTCGTATTTTTTCTCCTCACAGTAAGCGGCGAGTTTTGTGAAGAGGCCCAGCAGCACCTTGCGGTAGCGGCGCTCCTTCTTCACGCAGAGGAGTCTCAGCTCGCACAGCGAGCGAGACCGGGGGAGGTATGAATCGAGGCCGGGAAGCTTCTGATCGAGGGAGAAGGGGCGCTTATCCCTGACTGCGAGCATGCCGGCGAGCTCTTCCCCGTCGAGGCAGACGATATAGGTATTCTCGCCGTGGAATTTATCGACGAGCCTCCTTTCAGGGTTCTCCCCGTGCTGGGGTATCTCCTCGACGAACGTCTCGTAGTTGAGCCTGTGTATCTGCTCGAACTCGCTGTCGAGCGCGGCTAACTTGTAGAGGAGGCCGTCCTGCATCGTTTCGGGGTCCATATCTATGGTGTTATTACAGGAATAAATTATATACGATACACGGCGCTCATTCGAGGAACCTGTTCTTTATATCCGGGGAGGGTATCATGCACTCCTCTTTTTTACCGTACCATTTGTACCTGTTCCGGGCTATGTAATCGTAGACGGCGTCCCTGACGGGCGCGGGCACCGCGATAAACGCGTAGAGCAGCTTGTGTATTCCGCCCAGGAGCTTCTGCACCCTGAGCCCGGCTTCGGATTTGGTATAGAGCTTCCCTCCGTCTATCAATACGAACGAATCGAGGCTGTCGGAGGGGTAGTTGTATTGCCCGAGTATTCTCCCGGCCGCTTCCGACTGGAACGGCGCGAACCTGAATACGCCGCCGGGGTCTCTCCCGATGATGGAGTTGACCACCCCGCAGCAGTAATTGCATACCCCGTCGAAGATTATAAGCGGGTGTCCGATATTTTTATCGCTCACGGATGCCTTCTATCGAGGGCCTTGAGTCGTGTGCCGCCGGGCGTCTTACTCCGGTTTCTCTTCCTCTTTATCGGCGGCCTTTTTCACGGGAAGCACTATATACCAGCCCTTGTTATATTGAGTGATTGTGTTGACCATTACGCCGACCTTGGCTTTCACCTTGGTCTCTACTCCCTTCTCGTCTTTCTTCGGAATCTCGGCCTCTGTCACGAGCACGAGCAGGTCAGTAGGCGGGATGGGGAAATAGAGCGTGTTCTCCCTGAACGTGAGCGTCTGCGTGGCTTTATCGTATTCGGATACCTCTTCCATCGGCTGTACGACGAATTCCGATGTCGGCGGGATCTTCAGGCTCAGCAGGTTGCCGATAACCTTGTCAAGCTCCCCCGGGTTCTTGTCCTTGAGATAGGAGATGACCTCGGGATGGATCAGGGATTTCAGCTCGTCCTTGTTCTGGGCCTTTATGGCTTCGAGCACTTTGTTTCCGAGGGCCTCGGGCGTGCCCGCGCCTGACTGCGCGACGGCAGGACGTAGAGGGGCAGCGAGTATGGAGACTGCGATGACTGCAACGACAATCAGAGCCGCCGCGTAATTAAACTTGGTATTCAAATTATTCCTCCGCAATAAATTATTTTCGTAAAGTTAATCCCTGTACTGCCGCGAGACAGCGCTTCACTACTGTCTCAGCTTCGTGAGGAGCCTCAGGAATTCGATATAAAGCCATATCAGCGTGACCATGAGCCCGAACGCCCCGTACCATTCCATGTACCTGGGCGCGCCCTGCTGCGCCCCCTGCTCGATGAAATCGAAATCGAGTACGAGGTTGAGCGCGGCTATCACCACGACGAAAAGGCTGAACAGTATCCCTATAGTGCCGCCCGAGTATATGAGCGGTACGCTCACGCCGAAAAACCCGAGCACCATAGACACGATATAAACGAGGAATATCGCCCCTGTAGCGGCCACGACCCCGAGCCTGAACTTCTCGGTCACCTTTATCACGCCCGACCTGTAGGCGACGAGCAGTGAAAGGAGGGTGCCGAAAGTTAACGCTACTGCCTGAAACACTATCCCCTTAAACTGGGATTCCGCGTATGCGGATATGCCGCCAATGACGAGCCCTTCGAGTATAGCGTACACAGGGGCGGTGTAAGGGGCCCATGTCTTTTTGAATATCGTGATCACGGCGAAAACGAGCCCGCCTATCAGCCCGCCGTACATCCAGACTGTGACCGCCTGCATCCCGGATTTCGAGAACATATCCCATACCCAGAGGGCAGGTACGGTGACGAGGACGAGGAGCACGAGCGTCTTGTTTATCGTGCCGTTTATCGTCATTAGCCCGGTGCCTGTGTAGCCTGACGCGAGCCTCTCGAACGTCTTTTCTCCCAAAGCGGGATTCGAGCTTTTTATCATTTAATTTTTACCTCCGGAATAAAGTATCAATATTAACCTACCTTCGGAAAAAGTATAACATCTGCCGGCCGACTTGTTACGGGTATCCCCGCCCCCGGCGCCGGGGAATTCGTAATCAGCAGGAAACATTAGATTAGATTAAAAGATACCGGGGCAGTTCCGATAAAGCCTGCATAAGGGTCGGGCAACTAGATTGAGCCTTAATTTGAACCAATTATTGTCGCCCATGACGTTATTTGCCAAATTAATTCGTCACAAACGGTCACAAGCAGGCTAATATGCAATGACTTCAGTCCATTACATGCACGTGTAATGGCACATTT
>MFCJ01000030.1:19245-19804 GCA_001775255.1 Candidatus Dadabacteria bacterium RIFCSPHIGHO2_12_FULL_53_21 | reverse complement strand
CTTGATGCCGGGTGATTATTTCTCCCAGATTAATTTTACCGTAACACTCGGGGAATCGCACGGAACGCTCCGCTCGGGTGAGACAGTCAAAGGCTTACCAGCTTCTAGAGCACTGGGGCTCTCTTGCTCATTACTTGCGTACCAAGTTCTCCCCTCTACCGTCACCCTGAACTTGATTCAGGGTCTAATTTTTAATCCCGTTCGTCCTGAGCTTGTCGAAGGACGTCACCGATATTTCCCTCTCCCTTGAGGGAACAGTTGCAAGCAAGCGCGTAACTGGTCGCCTTCTCCTACAAAGCATCGAGGCTTATCGGCTCCCGGCTCAATGCTACATAACCCAAAAGAGGGGTAGGGTGAGGGTGAATACTGTCATCCTGAACTCGTTTCACGATCAAAAAAGAATGGCAAGGGAGGATTTTTCTTTTCTGACTTTAATTCCCTCCTTTCGTAAAGAACGAATGCGAGCAAGTAACGGATTCGAACAAGCGAGAATCCGGACGCCCCTGGTTGAATGCTGGAACCCTAATGTTCTTGGGACGTCCTATTGAAACCAAAAAAA
>MFCJ01000030.1:19110-19215 GCA_001775255.1 Candidatus Dadabacteria bacterium RIFCSPHIGHO2_12_FULL_53_21 | reverse complement strand
GGAAATTAACCTCTGTCTGAATGTTGCTTAAGTCCAAATAGGTTAGGGAGGATTTTTCCTTATATCAATGTCACAATCCGCTTTCGGGTTTTCTACTGCAGCGTG
>MFCJ01000030.1:1589-19104 GCA_001775255.1 Candidatus Dadabacteria bacterium RIFCSPHIGHO2_12_FULL_53_21 | reverse complement strand
CGCTTCTCTTCGGCAGGCTCGAGCGTACGGTTTATTGAATCCCACTTGGAGAGGAGCATCGCGAGCACCTTCTCCGCGTCGTCCGGGCTGCCTTCGCGGGCGAGCGTGAGCACGCTCCACAGCTCCGATACCGAGTCCTCGTTCTTCATCTGATCCGGTTCTATCCGGGAGCACATCTCCCCGTAATTCAAGAGCACGAAGCTCTCCGGGTCGAAGCCCGAGAGCCAGTGCGTAAGGTTCCCCGCGCCGGATTTGAGGTCGCTCAATTTGCCGGCCAGAGCCGGCCTGTCCGCGGCCCCGGGCGAGGCGAGGAACTTATCAATGCCGCTCACGGCAGAGCCGAGCCTCCCGATCGCGTTTCCGACCCTCGTTTTATAGTAGATAGCGTCGTGTTCGATAGCGCCGAACCCGGTGTGCGTGAAGAAATACTTCTTCTCGGGACCCTCGTACATGAGGAACCATTCGAGGGGTATGAAGTTCTCGGCGCTGAATATATTCGGGTTTGCGCTTGAGCCGACCGGGGTGACGTAGTATTTGCCGTCCTCGTCCTTCATGAAAAAGCATTCCTCTATCAGGTGCTTTTCAATGCCCAGCTCCTTCGACAGGGACTCCCTGAACGCGTCGTATTCGCTCCCGTACCAGGCGGTATTGGGTGTGGCGGGGCCGTCCTTGAACTGCTCGTAAAAGGATATGTAGCTCCGCCAGTAATCGTATTTATCCCCCGTCTTTTCGAGGGGTTCGTAAGCCATTAATACGGATAACGCCATTTCGCTCCCTTTCTTAGTTTAGCAAATAGTAGGGGAAATCCATAGGGCCCGCGAACGGCCGGGCGGGGAGGGGTGTCAGGGGAGCCCCGTGTCCTTCTTTATCTGGGAAATGTACCCGTCGTCTATGCGTCCCCCGGAATATGCCTCGTGCGCCAGGTTCCTCATCTCGTAGTGGTTCACGATGGGCCTGTGATAGGGGAGCTTGTAAGTAAGCGGGTTGTGTATCTTCTCGGGCTCGACCGCCTGAAGCTCGGGTATATATTTTTTTATGTACAGGCACTCCGGGTCGTAGTTCTGCGACTGGAGCGTCGGGTTGAATATGCGGAACGGCTGGGGGTCCGCGCCGCAGGAGGCCGACCACTGCCAGTTCCCTATGTCCACGGTCTCGTCGTAATCCACCAGGTGCTCGGAGAAGTGCCTGTCCCCCCACCTCCAGTCCGTGATGAGGTCCTTCGTCAGGAAGGACGCCGTTATCATCCTGAGCCTGTTGTGCATCCATCCCTCTTCTTTCAATTGCCTCATGCCTGCGTCGACGATCGGGTATCCCGTCCGGCCCTCGCGCCAGGCGTCGTACCAATTCTCGCTGTTTATCCATTTGATATTCCGCCTCTTCTCCTGGAACTCGAGGCCCCTCGTCTCCGGGAAGTAGTGCATGATGTGGTACCAGAACTCCCTCCACGCAAGCTCGGGTATGTACGGGCCGGGCTCGGGCGAAGCCGAAACCGCCGCCTCGTAGACCCTCCTCACCGACACGAGCCCGAACCTGAGATAGGGCGAGAGCCTGGACGTGCCGTCCAGATACGGGAAGTCCCTCGTCATGCCGTAGTCGCTGAAATTGAAATCCCGGAGCCTCGTCACGGGGAAACCGGCGGGCCAGTACCTGTTCTCGGCCCTCGCGAGGTCCCGCGTCATGGTTTCCACGGGGCTTGCCTGGAGGTGAGGGGAGCTGATCCTCGGGGGCGCGTCGAGCGGGGCGTTCTTCTTCCTGCCCTGCCATATGTTGTAAAACGGGGTGAACACCTTCCTCTGGTCTATCTCGTGAGGGGGGACGAGGAACGTGTCGTCGTATTTCCTGAACGCTACCCCCAGCAGCCTGCACTGGTGCTCGACCCCGAGGTCGCGCTTTACGCCCGAGAACCCGTAAGCCCTGTTCGTGTATACGGCCTCGATCTTATGGGAATTAACGAGCGCCGGGATTATCTCCTCCGCCTTCCCCCTCAGCACGAGTAGGTATGAGCCAAGCGCCCTGAGCTCGGCTTCGAGGTTCAAGAGGGCGTCTATGAAAAACCCGAGCCGCTTGCCCCCGTCCGTGTATTTCCCGAGTATGGATTCCTCGAGCACGTAAAGGGGCAGGACTTCCCCGCTGTCCCTGACTGCGTTTAAGAGCCCGGTATTGTCGTCGGTTCTGAGGTCCCTCTTGAACCAGAAGATAGTTCTGCCGTGTATCATCCGCCTTTTCCCATCCCTCCCGAAATATATGCCGGGCAAATGACGCGCGCCCCCTCAGCGGGGGCCTCGTTCACTTGCTTATACATATGCCCGGCGGCGCGGTATGGACAGTTTCAATTCTACTCTTTAACTCGGGGTGATTCTACTTAAATATTCAGTGTATAGGATTTTTGGAGTGTGTTAATGAGGCGCGTCCTGCAGGAGCCGCATTTCCGTATCAAGTACCTGACAGGCTGGCCGCGAACAAGAAATCGTCCTCCCGAAGCATAAGTGACAAAGTGACAGTCGCACGGAGTATACATCCCGGACATTTGTCACATTGCTGGGATTGCTAAAGGATTGGGAAAATCCTCCCTAGCCTATTTGGACTTTAGCAACATTCAGCCGGGGACTAATTTTCTTCGGTGCTCATTATGATAGGGCATCCAAATGCTCATATATTCGCATTCGTTCTTTTTCTAAGGAGGGAATTAAAGGCATTTTCCCCCTTTGGAAAAGGGGGAATAAGGGGGATTTTCAGTGATCATCTCTGCCTGACGCATTCCGTCTATCCGACATACTTCACTGGGTATATGTATGGAAAGGTTGGCGGATGGCGGAAAGTATATTGCTGTCATTGCGAGCGGAGTGCAACGGAGCGAGGCAATCTAGTTTTATTGTTTGTTGTCATCCTGAACTACGGTTCTGAACGTGCGCAAGAACCGGACGCCATAGGCAGAATGCAACAATGCCATTATTCCACGGTAATTCTTTGAAGAAACCAAAATATTCAGGATCTCGTCATTTAGTGTTATCCATAAATGATGATAAGACTAAGGATAATGAGAGACAAACCCTGTCAGAAACCCCTTACAGGTATCCCTTCAGCGTTTCGCCGATGCCGGACTTCGATATCTTTTCGAGGGCCGCCTTTTCGATCTGCCTTATCCTTTCGCGCGTGACCCCGAACTTATTCCCTATCTCGTCGAGCGTGTATATCTTGTCCTCGCCGAGCCCGAACCTCATCCTGACTATCTCTTCTTCCTTCGGGGTGAGGGACGAAAGGGACTCGTCGATCAGTGTCCTTACCCTTATGTCCGATACGGCCGCTTCCTGACCCTCCCTCGAGTCCGGCATCATGTCGACGTACGTCCTTTCGTTGTCGTCGGCCACCGGGTTGTCGAGCGAGAGCACGCTGTCCGTGCCGTCCAGCACCGCCTGGACTATCTCCTTCGAAAGCCCCGCTTTTTCGGCGATCTCCTCGGGGTAGGGTTTTCTCCCCAGCTCCTCATCGAGGGCGTATTTCGCCCTGAACACCTTTCCCGACTGCTCGAGGACGTAAACCGGGACCTTTATAGTCCTGGTCTTTTCGGCGATTGCCCTCGTAAGCGCCTGCTGAATCCACCATGCGGCGTAAGTCGAGAACTTGAAACCCTTCCTGTGGTCGAATTTCTCGACGGCCCTCATCAGGCCGAGGTTCCCCTCCTGTACGAGGTCGGTCAGGGGAAGCCCCCTGCCGAGGTGCCTCTTCGCTATGCTCACGACGAGCCTGAGGTTGGACCTTATAAACTTCGATTTCAGCTCCTGCGCCTTCTCGGAGAAGACCTTCCTCGTCGCGTCGAGCCTGTTCTTGTCTATTCCGGGCGATTTCTTGAGGTTCCGGCCGGACAACAGCTCGAGGTCCTTCTGGATCTTCCTCGCCTTCCTTTCGCATTCCTTTATCTTGGCCCCGAGCTCCTTCTCGTCGCCGGGCGTGAGCAGAGGCTCGGTGAGCAGGTCCCTGAAATAGACCTGCAGAACCCTTTCCTCCTCGTACTTTGTCCATTTTTTATCCTTTTCCTTGCGCTTCTTTTTCACCGGGGGAACTGCCTGTATTCCTTCCGAATCCCCGAACGTACCGTAGACGCCTTCACGCCTGCCGCCCGGAACGAAGAAATCCTCGTCCGAATAATCCCCGGAGGAAAAATAGTTCCTGTCGTAATCGTTATCCATCATTTTTATCTAACCCCCTGCTTCTCTCTATATCCCATATATATTCCTTTAGACTAGAAATACAAGGGCCGGGATTCATCCGGCCCCGAAATAATTGAATTTTTGCTGCATGAATCTGAACCCTTCCAGTTGTCTAATAGATGTCTAATATATTAGCTTCATGTCTAATATATGTCAAGTATGCATTTAAGTGTTATTATCACCTGGGAAATCTAAAAGGTGCCGGTATTGAGCTGTTAAGTGAGAGATTCCTGCAAATAGAGAGCAGGTTACAGGTCACATTTAAGTAATCTATCAAAGAAACTGAAAGCATACCCTTAAATGTTCGATGCAAGCTTGACATATCTTAGACAAGTGTATAACATTACAGCCATGCAAGGCAGCCGTGATGATTCACAGAAGAAATTTTCCATGAAGATCGCCTCCAGGATGACCGGGCTCACCCCCCACGCGATAAGGGCCTGGGAGAGGCGCTACGGTGTGGTCGCCCCGGGCAGGGACTCGAATAACAGGAGGTTCTACCGTGAGAGCGACATAGAGAGGCTCGCCCTTCTCCACAAGGCCACCGACGCGGGTCATCAAATAAGCCGGATCGCCGGGTATTCGAAAGAGGAGCTCCAGGATATAGTAGACAGGATGAACGTCATAGACATGCCGCCGAGAAAAGCGCCCGAGCTGCGGACTGCAGGGGACCTCACGATTGTCAGGGACTACAACGTCTACGTGGACGAGATACTCTCGGCCGTAGAGAGAATGGACAGAAAATCCCTCGAGGAGACCCTCATGTCAGCCGAGACCGAGGCGGGCAGGAATGCCCTCCTCGAGCGCGTCGTCATACCCGTCATGGAGAGGATAGGGGAGCTCTGGCGGAAGGGGGAGTTGAGGATATCGCACGAGCACCTGGCCACGCAGGGCGTAAGGACGTTTCTCGGCAGCCTCCTCGCCTCCCAGAAGACGTTCCCCGGCGCGCCCCACGTCGTGGTCACCACCCCTTCCGACCAGGTCCACGAGATAGGGGCCCTTACTGCTGCCGTAACGGCCGCGAGCGAAGGGTGGAACGTGACGTATCTCGGGCCGAGCCTGCCGTCTGAAGAGATTGCCGGCGCGGTTACGTATAACGGGTCGAGGGCGCTCATACTGAGCCTCATATATCCGGAGAGCGACCCTTTAGCCGCCCGCGAGCTTCGGAAGCTCAGGCGTTACCTGCCGGGCATACCCGTAATAGTCGGCGGGAGGGCGAGGCAGAGCTACTCCCAGGTGCTTACGGAAATCGAAGCCGTCATCGTAAACAACCTTTACGAAGTCCGCACGGTGCTCGAGCTGATAAGGACCAAAGGCGGGGTTTGATACTCAGCGGGTTGACTGCAAGCCGGATAGTCATTGTGTATATAATCGGTACAAACCAAAGAAAAATTATGTCATTCTGAACTCGTTTCAGAATCTGGTTTATTATAACCCCCCTGTAGGAGCGGCTTCCAGCCGCGAAATATGGTTGTCATTGCGAGGCACTGAAAGTGCCGCGGCAATCTCGTTGTTATCCATTTAATTCCCTCCCCCTTGAGGGGGAACTGCTTCGAGCGTGCGAGAAATAGGTCGATTCGTGCTGATTTCTAATCTGTTGATACTCCATGGAATAGCCACCAAAATTCAAATACATTCGGACACCCTAACTTAATGAGCACCGAAGGAAATGTAATTCCGGATGAATGTTTCTAAAGTCCAAATAGGCTAGGGTGGATTTTCCCCAAATGTAGGAGCGGCTTCCAGCCGCGATTTCTTTCGCTAACAATATGAAATAAAAGTGGAGTTTAATTCTTTTCGTGAGGGAGAGAGGGCTTTACCCAGGCAGTGAGATCCTGGGCAAAGCCCGGTTATTTCTCGATGAATTTTTGTATCACGCTCTTATCGACCGCCTTCTTAACGCCCAAACAGCGGCGATGCCGAATAGCGCTACGAATATGCCTAATCCCCATTCGGAGAGCGTCGGGATATTGCGTGCCTCGGGCCTGAGCGCTATAGTGCACGCCCTCCAGCTTGAGAACCGCTCGATTGAATAATCGGCCGTGCCCGTGGGTCCGGCCCCCTCTGCGGGATCGGTCCTGCCGTGTACGACTAACTCCTGGCCCTGAAAAACGGCGATCGCGGTAAATTCCCCGCTTATAAATGATGCCCCGCCGACTAGCAAGTCTAGAACGGGAGCGAGCGTATATATCCTCACGACATAAGAGCCCTCTTCGGCATCGACCGAAGGCGCCGTCGCAAATTCGCTTTCCCCTGTATTGCACGCTATCGCGGTGACCGGGTTCTCGCGGTCGACGCCGCTCCACCTTATGCTTCCCGCGCCGAATACGTTCACCTGGTCCGTCCAGTTACAGAAATTTTCAGATGCGCCCGGCGTATCGACAAACCTGGACCAGATTCCCTGTATGCATCCGGAGCCGTTGCCGCAGCTCCCCAGGTCAAGCGGGTCGAATATGTCGGGCCCAGGGGCGAGAAACGAGTTTCCGCCGCGCGAAACTGTTCCGCACGTAATAATTTCGAAGTCGCTCTTGCTTCCCGTAGGGGTGCCGACGATCGATTGTGTGAACGGAGTCGGGTTGCTATTTGCGTTTGCAAATACGTTCTGTACTGCAATCACGGCTTTGGAAGAGACCGCGGAAATTAGCATAAGGAAAACAGCAATTGTAACGGTTTTGATATGTCTAGGCATCATTATCCTCCTTTAACAATATTACTAATGGATATTAGTAGATTTGAATATTCATAGTCAGCTTTATTTTGCGGTCTCTCCCAAACCGCTACGGTTTATAATCAGGCCTTACCGACCGCCTTCTTAAAGCCCATGCGGCCGCAATGCCCGTAAGTGCTACGAATATGCCTAACCCCCATTCTGACAGCGCCGGTATCTCGGTCGGCTCCATCCTGAGCGCTATAGTGCACACCCTCCAGTCTAAAGTACCGGATCCGCCAAGGTTTAAATCCCCTGTAGGCCCGCCTTGTGGAAAAACAGAGCTCAGGCCTCCTGTGACAATAAATTCCCCTGTTTGCTGAGAAATTCCTGCTGCGCTGAACCCCCCTTCAGTGATTTGATCGGTCAGGACAGGCGGGTTTGGAGTCGTATCTACGGCGAATGTAAAAACTATGATCACTGCGGAGCCCGGCTCTGTTATAACCGACGGGGCAGTTACTATACTATCGGGGCCGCCGTTATTGCATGCTGTATCTATCACGGGGTTGTCTGCGTCCACTCCCCTGTACCTGAAAGACCCTGCGGCGAATACATTTGCGGGGTCAGTCCAATTGCAGGAAATATCGGTGGAGCCTGAGGATTCGTCGAATCTTCCGAATATGCCGAGAATGCATTGGCCATCGCCTCCGCACTCCCCCGAGTCGAGCGTCGACCAGTCCCCGGGTGACGGATCGAGGAATGAATTACTCCCGTCCGAAAACGTACTGCACATAATTACCTCGAAATCCCCCGGAAGTCCCGAACCCGTCGCTATTAGCCCGCTGGTTATATTGCTATCGATATCCTGTCTAAGCCCGCTGGAATCGGAATCGACTAAGCTAACCACCGCCTGTGATGCGGTCACGGAAATAAGTAATAATGGGATTGCAAACAGAATTAACTTTACGTTATTCAACATCTCCATCCTCCTTTATCTTTAATAATTTCTATATCGGTATCAGGGTAAGCATAAAATGAATGAGAAAGCTAAAATCCAACCGGACGGCTGTTTCTATATCCCGCCTGCGGGCTAAAAACACTGCGTCCGCAGCCCCTGGGCAAACCCGGTCTCCAATATTCTTCTATTCTTCACGGCAATAATAACACATATTTAATGTAAGTTAAACGCATTTAATACGATTACCGGGCATGATCGGCATACCTAAATGCTGCGTCCGTCCCCGGGCGGCGTCGGCAGCCCGAAGAGTCCCCAGAGTATGATAATTATGAACCCGGCTATGAGCGGGAGTGCGGGGTTTAGCTGGTAGAGGTATCCCGACATCATCCCCCCCAGGGCCGAGCCGAAGAAGGAGAGCAGGTTGTATATCCCCGCGGCCGAGCCCCTTTTCTCCTGTCCCACGGCCTGCGTGAGGAACGCCGGCAGGAGCGACTGCATGATAGTGTGTCCGGCGAAATACGCCATGCCCGCCCCGTAGAGCACGAGCGAGTACCCCGCGCCCGCGGGATAGACGAGGAAAGCGAGCGCGATGCATGCCCACGCGGCCTTCGCCGCGGTCGTGAGGCCCCCTCTCCTTTCCGCCCGCTTTATGTACGGGAAAACGAACAGGACGGTCGGTATGAGGGTTATGAGATATACCTTCCATAGCCCGGCGTCGCTCACCCCGAGGGCTTTCCACGAGAGCGGGAACACGAATACGAACAGGTTCACGAGGAGCGATACCACGAGGGACGATACGAAGAGTTTCCTCAGGCCGGGCATTAGCGCGATACGCATCAAGCCCGCTTTTTCAGCGGCCGGGGCCTCCTTTCCTGTTTCTATGGCCGGGAAGAAGAAGACAGTGATCAGGAGCGAGAGCGCGCCCAGCCCCGCGAGTATGTAGAAGAGGCTCGAGAACCCTATCCGGGCCGCGAGATAAGGCCCTATCACTATTGCCATGAGGAACGCGACGCCTATGGACACGCCGACTATCGTGAACGACTGCGCCCGCACGCCGGGCCGCGTTACGTCGCCTAACGACGCGAGGGCGACCGAGCTCACGGCGCCTGTACCCTGGATTATGCGCGCTATGATGAGCTCGTTTATCGTATCGGCCATGCCGCAGTAAACGCTTCCGGCCGTAAACAGGAGTATTCCCGCCACGAGCACGGGCTTTCTGCCGATCTTGTCGCTCGCCCACCCGAACGGGAGCTGGAGAATGCTCTGCGCGAGCGCGTATATTCCGAACGCCAGGCCCGCCATGGCGAGGTCCGAGCCGGGATATTTCTCCGCGTAGACGCTGAAGACAGGCAGTATCAGGAATATGCCTAGCAGCCTCGTAGCCATAATGAGGGCCACGGTCAATACGGCCTTGTATTCGCTTGTATTCAGGTTCATACCTCTAAACTAATACGCCTGTCACGGGAGGGTTTTTTATTTTAACACGGCTTTCCGAAATTGATACACCGGGGAGCGCGTGTTAGCTTTAATCCTGTATGAAACGGGGACTATCGGGACAGAACATAGAAACGGACTCCTACGACAGGGGGCTCTTCGGGGACCTCGAATCGGAGTCTCAGGGGCTCGGGGAGCTCATCAGGAGGGGCTCGTCCCTCCTTCCGGGGTTCCGGGCGCTCATGCTCGACCTCTTCGCGGCCTTCTACAAGCATAACGTGGTGTTCCTCCCCGAAGAGGGCGTAAGGAGGGGCTCCCTCCTGCCGCGGAGGTTTCTGCTCGGGATCGGGCGCGACCCGGATTACGCCTCACTCCGCGAGGACACCGTGCTCGACCCGTTCAGGTCCACTCTCGCCGCCATGCAGATGGGGGAGATGATACTCGAGTGGCTAAGGTCCGGGGACGGCCCCGGCGAAAAGGCCCTGATGAGGGAATGGGAGACCGACAGGGCGGAGAGTGACGCGGAAGAGCTTTCCGACGAGAGCGATACGATAGAGGAGATCGCGGGCGAAGAAGGGGAGAGGGGAAAAGAAGGGGAGAGGGAACAGGAAGGGGAGAGGGAAAATGTTTTCGAGAAGGTCAGGCGTGAAAAAAAATTCGAGCTGGATAGAGAGGAGAAGGCCCTCAGGAAAATAACGGACGACCTCAAAAAAGGGCACGAAAACATGGAGGTCAGGATAAAGGGCCTCGTCAGGTCATCCATGAAGGAGACCTCCGGCAGCATGGATAACGCGGACGAGGAGCTCTCGTCCTGGAGCACCTCTATGGGGATGCCGGGCGAAAGGTCGGCCGGGGAAAAGCTCGACCTGGCCGCGAGGCTCTATTCGAACGAGAAGCTGAGGCGGCTCTCCCGCATTGTCGGGAGCCTCAAGGAGGAAATGCTCCGGGGGAGGAGGAAGTCCTGGGCCCGGAGGGGGAGCGAGGTGTATGACGTCGCCATGGGGAGCGACATAGGGAGGCTCATCCCCTCCGAGCTTGCTGCGCTCGCTAACGTAAAGCTCCGCGCGGATTTTAAGAAGAGGCTCCTCGAAGGGAAGCTCCTCCAGTACTCGCTCAGGGACGAGAAGGGCAGGGGGCCCATGGTCATATGCCTCGACGGGAGCTCGTCGATGGAGGGTAAGAAGGAGCTCTGGTCGAAGGGCGTATGCCTCACGCTTCTCGACATCGCCAGGAGGGAGAGGCGGAAATTCAGCGTCATCGTCTTCTCGTCGGGCGGCGCGCCCGTGCGGGTGTTCGAATCGAGCCCCGGAGAGGGCAGGGGCGGGTGGGGGATGAAGGAGAAGGATATATTCGAGCTCGCGGGCTACTTCCCCGGCGGGGGAACGAATTTCGAGGAGCCGCTCGACAGGGCGCTCGAAATACTGAAGGGCTCAAAATTCAGGCGCGGGGACATCGTATTCATTACCGACGGGGAGGCGGGCGTGGGGGACGCGTGGCTCGACAACTTCAGGCGCGAGCGCGCGAGGCTCGGGTTCAAGGTTTATTCCGTTCTGATCGACCTCGGGGGCGGGGAGTCCTGGCAGACGTTATCCCTCTTCAGCGACAAGGTGACGTCCGTATCGAAACTCACTTCCCAAGAAGCTAAGGGACTTTTCCTCGACCTCTGAGCGGCACACACAGTGTGTGATTCTACGATTCTACCGGAATTCTTCCGCCCTGCGGACACATCATTCCTGTTACACGACCTCCGGCCGGCGGAATCCTCGTTGCCGGGGATGCCGCCGTACCAATGGCCGTCTCGTTAGGTACTCTGTATTATAGCCGTAAATTCCTGTATCGATCCGCCTGGGACCGCGCCCGTATTATCTACGCGCCCTGCTGGGTCGACATCAAGGCAGCCATGCCCCCGAAGAAGACCGCGAAAATTATTACGAGCACGATGGCTATGGCCGCGATCACGAGAGATGCCAGGCAGTAGTTCCTCCTGTTGATGTTCCCCGTGCTGCTCACTATCCAGATTATAAGCATTACGATTCCTACGACCGGTATGGCGAGGAGAATCATCGTAATGACCCAGTCCTTTACGCTCATGGGCGAGGTGTCGTAACCGCTTTGTACAGGCGTTGCGTTCATTCCATTATCCTCCGTCGAGATATATGAACAATAATGACTAATTATAGTACGGCATTAGTGATTTTAATAGAGGGTCTTTCGTCTCGTTATAAGTATGGATTATCCGGTCAATGTTCATTATTATTGTCCCGTGCAGTGAATATTTTACGCGGGGGGTTAATGCAATGAAATTAGGGTCTCGGTTTAATGTAATACTGGTGCTCATTCTCGGCATATCGGCATCTCCATTCCCGGCGCATGCGGCCGAGGGAAGCGCCGTAACCGCGTCCTCGGTTCAGGGCCTCTGGCTGAGGCCCATTGGAGGAGGAGGAGAAGCGGGAGGGCAGGGCGGTAAGGAAGGGTTCTATCTCCATGAAGGCGGGTCGCTAGAGCTGGTGGGCATCGCGTCGATGAACGGGCTCACCTGGAAAGTCGAAGGGAATGAATTAATCCTGTCGACGAACACCGACAGGTATCCCGACCCGGCCCTCGTGAAATACACGGTCGAGAACCTCACCGATAAAACGCTCGTGATAAAGGCCGATGATTACCTGAGCGGGAGTTACGAGAGGGACGACCCCGCGTCGAGCGCCGCGCTCAGGCAATGGCGCGCCACGATGGACAAGCTCTATATCGACAACGCCTCCGAGTACATGAAATATGTGGACGGGAACGCGGCTCAATATAAGAAAACGGAAAAGACGCTCGGGCCGGAGAAGAAGGGCTGGGAAAAAAGGAAGCTCGTATTGTGGACGGAGGACGGAAAGCCCGTGAGGCTCACGTTCACCGAGCCCGACGACGCCGGGAGGATGAAGTGGGAGACGGCGGTATATTATCTCGGCGGGCAGATTAATTTTTATAAGGGCCCTTTCTCCGGATACGTTTTTAAGAACGGCCGCCTGGTGCTCGAGGTGGACGGGGACATGAAACCGGCAAGCGGCGTCACGGGTGAGGACATGAAGGAGACCGGAAGCGCCATAGAGAAAAGATCAGCGCAGTACCTCGCGCTCTTTGATTTAGGGAACTGACGACTTGCCTTTTCTCCGTCATTGCGAGCGCAGTGAAACGGAGCGCGGCAATCTCGTTTTTATTTTTGTCATCCTGAACTAGTTTCAGGATCTCGTCTTTTTCATTAATTCCCTCCTTAGAAAAAGAACGAATGCGAGCAAGTAACGGATTCGAACAAGCGAGAATCCGGACGCCCTAACTAAAGAGCTCCGAAGTAGATTAACTTCCGGCTGAATGCTGCTGAAGTCCAAATAGGTTAGGGAGGATTTTTCTTTTTCCGCCATTCCGCCGCCTTCGTGGGGGTATATAACCGGCGGACATGGCGGAGTGGCGGAAACTTTTCCGGGAATGGCGGGAAGATGTGTGATGCAAAAAGTTCATTGACAATTATCAGATGCATATTAACCTAGAATTGAACAACGTTAATCAATATTGTTCAATCGGGGTGTAAAGGAGAATCCATTGGCTGTAGATAAAAAGCGCATCGTAAAACGCCTTCCCCTAACCGACGCGCGCCGGCATCTGGGAGAGGTTATAAGGAAAGTCAGAATTGACAAGGATTATTTCATTCTGGAAAAGGATGGGATACCAGTCGCGGGAATCATGGACATCGACGAGTTCGAGGACTACCTGGACACCAGGGATATTGGCATAAAAAAACAGATACGAAAAAGCTATGATGAGTATAGAAAAGGTAAAGCCCGCCCCGCGCGCGATTTTCTAAGAGAGATAAAAGGTTAGAATCGCGAACCGAATTTTATGCCAGGCACTTATCGAGTACTCACTACCCCGGCATTCGAGAGGGAATTCAGAAAGCTGGTCAGGAAAAATCCCGAGATTAAGAATTATCTTGAGCAGACGGTAGAGATTATCGAGACCGATCCTCAAAACGTAACACGCTCACACGATATAAAACAACTAAAGGACGTTAAGCCGGGAGACGGGCAGTTCAGGCTTCGTAAAGGTGATTGGAGATTCAGATATGATGTTTCCGGCCGCGATGTCGTCCTGCACTCCTTTCGCCACAGAAGGGAAGCATATAGATAGACCCCCATCCTTGGCCTTCCCCCCGCCTCGGGGGAAGGAATTAAAAGGAAAAAACGGGATTGCCGCGTAGCTCAAAGGCTTCAATGAATCACGTTGCTGAGCGTCTGGAGCAGCGTCTCGGCGTTGAAGGGTTTCGGAAGAAACGCGTCCACCTCGGATTCTTTCAGGTCGACGAGCTCGTGCTCCCTCTGGTATCCGCTCATGGCGATTATCTTGAGGGAAGGCCTCTCTTTTTTCAGGATGCGTATCGTCGTCTTCCCGCCCATGACGGGCATCATCATGTCAACGATCACGGCGTAAATTTCGTCCTTATGCGTAAGGAATATCTTCGTCGCTTCCTCGCCGTTATGGGCGACCAGCACCTTGTAGTCGTATTCCTCCAGTATCGTCTTCGTCATGTCCGTTATCGTGCTCTCGTCATCGACTATCAGTATCAGCTCCCTGTTCCCGGCGGGCGCGTTCGGATAAAGCTCGTCCGCCTTCCGGTCGGCGGCGGGCGAATCTATTACAGGCAGGTATACGGTGAACGTCGTCCCCTTTCCGACCCGGCTCTCGACGTTTATGAAGCCGTCGTGGTCCTTGACTATGCCGTAGACGATGGATAGCCCGAGGCCCGTGCCCTTGTCGGATTCCTTGGTCGTGAAGAACGGGTCGAATATATTGTTCATGACCTCGGGCGGGATGCCCGTTCCGGTGTCGGAAACCCCGATAACCGTGTATTGACGGTATTCGGGCTTCAGGAAGGCCGGGCTCCCTTCGTCGCCTGCCTTAATGCTTTTGACCGAGATTACGAGGTCGCCTCCTTCGGCCATGGCGTCCCGTGCGTTCACGCAGAGGTTCATGAGTACCTGGTTCAGCTGCGTGTAGTCCCCGAAGACCGGCGGAACGTCGTCCTCGATTTCCGTATGGAGGCTTATGAGCTTCGGGAAGGTCTCGTCGATTATCTTCTGCACGTCCTTGACGAGGTACTTGATGTCGAAGGGCTGCTTCTTGATTTCGAGCCCCCTCGCGAAGGAGAGTATCTGCCTTATGAGGTCGGCCCCCCTCTGGGCGCTCCGGTCGAGTATCTCCAGCCAGTTCCGGCTCTTTTCGTCAGTAATCCTGGTATTGAGGAGCTGTATCGACATCAATATGGGCTGGAGGATGTTGTTCAGGTCGTGCGCGATGCCGCCCGCGAGCTTCCCCACGCTCTCGAGCCTCTGCGACCGGAGGAGCTGCGTTTCGAGGGCCTTGCTCTCGGTGACGTCCCTCGCGAGCATGGACACGGTACTGGGCTCGCTGCCCGAGGCGAGGATCGGGTTGATGCGCGCCCTGAAGCACCTCTCCCTGCCCCTGAGTGTAGTGTTGAATTCCACGATTTCCGATTTCCGGTTCCTGAGGACGCGTTTAATGGCATCCGTCACGGAATTCGAGAAACCCTCGTCGAAAAAGTCCGAGATCCGCCTGCCGAGGAGCTCCTCCTTCCGCCTTACGAGAAGGTCTTCGTTCTCCGTCCAGACGCCCAGGTACGTCCCCTGGTCGTCGAATTCAAAGACTATTTCGTCTACCGAGCCGACGAGCGCCTTGAGCCGCCTCTCGTTGGATTCTATCTCCGTCACGTATTTGGCGTTGAGGAGCGCGATCCCTATCTGCTCCGCTATGGATTCGAGGAGCGTTAGCTCGTCGCGGTCGAAGGCGTTTAAGCTCCGGGACGCTATCGTGATGCACCCGACAGTGTTGCCGACCGACTTTATCGGCATCGAGATATAGCTCCTCACGCCCGTCTGTCTCCCCGCGGGGCCTATCGCGTCGTCATCCGCGGTATCCGGGACGAAACGGGTCTTGCCCTCGATGATGGTCCTCCACGTCAATCCCCTCGGGTACGGTATCCTTCCGACCTTCTTATTAAAATAATCGTCGTGGCCGTGCACCGCTTTCAGGACGGCCTCGTTCCCCTCGACGAAGTACACGGCGGTGAAATCCGCGTTCTTGATATTCTGCCTGAGGCTGTTGATGGTGAGGCTCAAGACTTCGCCGAAATCGACGGAGCTGTGGACCCTCCCCGCGATCGTATAAACTATTTTCTGATAGCTTTCCTTCTTTGAGAGCGTTTTTATTTTCTCCTCCAGCGCCCTCTCCGAATTAATCAGCGATTCCGTGAACCTGGCGTTGTTTATCGCGATCTCTATCTGCCTCGATACGATATCGAGGAGCCTGAGCTCGTCCGCCCTGAATGAGTTCGTCACGTCGTTGGATATGTTTATAACGCCCACGACCCTCCCGTCGTTTTTAAGCGGTATCGAGACGTAGCTCTTTATGCCGAGGTCCACGCCCGCCTGTCCCAGGCTCTCGTCTCCTTCCGTGTCGGGCACGTACGCGGTCTTCCCCTGTATTATGGCCCTCCAGGTGGCGCCCCTCGGGAACTGTATCCTCTCTACCCTCGAGACGAACCATTCGGGCAGGCCCCTGTGGGCGTGGAGCACGGCCTCTGCGCCCTCCACGAGAAAGATCGACACGTGCTTCGCGGCCTCCATGTTCCGGCGGAGCGCCTCGACCGCGTTCTCCATGACCGTTTTGAGGTTTATGGAGTTGTGCACCGTCCGGGTAAGGATGCCTATGACCGTCTCGTACCTGTTGATCTTCGAGAGCTGGTCGAGCGTCTCCTTGAGCCCTTCCTCGGCCTGGGTACGTTTGGTGATGTCGAGTATTACAGCCACCAGTACCGGGGCTTCGTTGAACGTCGAGTTCTGGAGGTGCACCTCCACCGGATAAGGAGTCCCGCCTTTCCTCCTGTGGAGCGAGGTGTATTTCGTCCTCTCCGCGGTGCCTTTTCTCAGGGGCTCGATCATTTTAAAGAAACGGTCGTCGAGGAATTCCATTCTGAGGTCGAATGCGGTTAGTCCCGAGAGCTCCTTCATGCCGTATCCGAGGGTCTCTCTCGCTTTTTTGTTCGCGTGTACGAATCCGAGGGTCGTGCTGTCGAGGACGATTATCTCGAACATCGACTCCTCGAGTATAGCGCCCAGGTGTTCCAGGCTCTCTCTATTCACGTCCCCGCCGACGCGAGCCGGTTGCGGCCCGGTACCGGGTGCGGTCAAGGGCCCTTTCTCCCCGGCGGGCCTTTTCCGGGTCTTTTTCTTTAATACGCCGGGGCCCGGGGTTTTCGTCCTACGGTTGTCGGTGTCCATTTCTCGTCTCCGGGGAAAAATTTCGGGTTACTCGGGCTTCGTCACGGTTTCCGCGAAAAGTCTGTGCCGCGCGAATCGTCGTTCCCGCTTTTACTCCTCACACCCACCGCGGGGAAGGGATTTAAAACGCTCTCAGCCGGCAAATGACCGGGGCGTTCCCGGTCATACGGATGCTGCCGCTGATTCAGGCGTATAATGGCAAGTATCGAGCCGTTTCTAAGATCTGTCAATGATCCGGATGCGGGCGCCGGAGCGAATTCGGACGGGTGCTGTTTTTTTACGGGAAATTGCCGTATAAAAGTGGGAATTATTGATGAGTATGGATAAATTAATCCAGCTAATTTAACTGCTGCGGCCGGAATTAAAGATAAAAGTTCCAATTTGCGCGGCGGCGGGAATAATGCGGCGCGCATGGATGGCAGGGTGGGAGGTCCGCTCAGCTGAGGTTCTTGGTTACGCCCACGACGTCCTGGAGCTCGTTCTGGATATCCCTCCAGCGCTCAGCCCCGATACCGCCCACGAGACGTCCCTGCGCCTTTTTCCAGAGCGGGAAGGACTTCTCGATCTTGTGCTCGCCTTTCTTCGTAAGGGTTATGAGCTTTTCCCTCCGGTTCTTTCCGGTTTTGACGCTCACGAGCTTCTGTTTCTCGACCGTAATGAGGTTGCGCGCGAGGGTGCTCTGGTCTATCCCGACGAAATCTGCGAGTTTAGTGAAATTAGGCGATTCCAGATGCGCGACCGCCACCAGGACTATGAACTGGTTGCTCTTGAGGTCGGCGTCCTTGAGCGCGTCGTCGTAGTAATTAATGACGAAACGCGCCGTCTTCCTGACTTCGTAACATACGCAGTCGAGACATTCTGCGAGCTTGAGGCTCTCGAATTTGGCGTGCCCGTTCCCCTTCTTAGGATCCGTTCTTTTCTTCATCTTTGATAA
>MFCJ01000030.1:0-1579 GCA_001775255.1 Candidatus Dadabacteria bacterium RIFCSPHIGHO2_12_FULL_53_21 | reverse complement strand
TCTCAATCTATGTAAAATGTCAATAGACGTTATATATTAGTGTCAAATCCGGGCGCCCTGCGGCCCCCCCTCATTCCCCGGCTGCGCCCGCCGTCTCCCCGGTCTCGAGCCTCACCCCGAAAGACCCGCCCCTCCCGCCGGGGAAGACGCTCACGTTCTGGTACGGTATCTCTATCCCCTTGTCGATGAAACCGCTGACTATCCTCTTCCGGAGCTCCCTCCCCGCGCCCCACTGCTTCTGGGGGAGTGTTTTCAACAGGCACCTTATGACGACTTCCGAGGGCCCGAAGCTGTCGACTCCCAGGACTTCCAGGGGCTCGAGTATGAGAGACTCGAACCTCTTGTCCCCGGCGAGGCCCTGTCCTATCTCCCGCAGCGTCTCGATCGCGTGGTCGAGGTTCTCCCCGTAGGCGACCCTCACGTCCACTATGTACTTCGACCAGTCCCTGCTCTGGTTCGAGAGCTGCGTGATGGAGCCGTTCGGGAATATGTGGAGCGTACCGTCCAGGTCCCTTATCGCGATTGTGCGGAACTTTATCTCCTCGACGGTCCCGCTCTTCCCGTTTATGACGGTCGAGTCGCCGACCCTCACCTGGTCCTCGAATATGATGAAGAACCCGCTTATTATGTCGCGGACGAGGTTCTGCGCGCCGAAGCTCACGGCCAGGCCCAGTATGCCCGCCCCCGCAATTATGGGCGCGATGTCCATCCCGAGCTCTTTCAGCGCCATGACCACCGCTATCCCGATGATGAGCACGAACACGATGCTCCGGAGGAGCGCGGTCAGGGTCCTGACGCGTTTTTCCGTCTCGACCGGGCTCGCGAACCCGGCGCTACGGCCCGCGACGATCCTCTCGAACCTGCCGAATGCGCCGTTTGCGATCCTTATGAGCACGTATGCCCCGACGGCTATTATCAGTATCCTGAGACCCGACGTGACGAGCCAGTCGAATACCCTTTGGGCGAACGCGGGATCGTAAAACCTGTTCACGATGTTTGAGAACATAAATCACCTCCGGAATATTTTGATTAACGGCCCCGCCCGTGCGTTAATCGGCCCGCGCGGCTTTTTTAGTTTTATAAAAGGTATTTGAACGCTACTACTATAACATAAGGGACGGATGCAGAATCTGTGCTCTACCTTGGAGGAGCGGCTAATGCAGAGTGTATACGCCCGGACATCTGTCACGTTATCACAAAAGATTAAATCCCCCTTAATCTGGTTTCAAATACCAAGTCACTTCGATTATGTGACTTCTTTGCTTTTAATCAACTCCGACCAATTCCTCACACGTTCGGAACTGTTCCCCTTTTTCTAAGGGGGAAAGAATACTTTTAATCCCCTCCTTAGAAAAAGAACGAATGCAAGCGTGTGAGCATTCGGACGCCCTACCATAAAAAGTACCGAAGGAAATACATTTCAGGCTCAATCTCGCTAAATACAAAATAGGTTAGGGAGGATTTGTTTGTAATTCCCTCTCCCCTTCGTGGGAAACGATTCCGAGCAAGCAAGGAATCGGTCACTATTAAAACAAAGGCAGGCAAACTACTTAATTCCGGCTCATCGATGCCTGAACCA
>MFCJ01000029.1 GCA_001775255.1 Candidatus Dadabacteria bacterium RIFCSPHIGHO2_12_FULL_53_21 | reverse complement strand
TTCAGGGGCAGGTATTTGCTCCTGGTCCCGGGCTGGGGGAGATGGACCGGGAAAAGGCTTTGGGTCCTGGAGAAAATAAGGGCGGGGTAGCTTTTTTACGGCTTGGAGTGAATCTCGGCTTGCCTGTTCAGGACAACGAGACAATTTTAAAATCACTGACTAATTTTTAAGGTACCCCCTCACCCAAACCCTCTCCCACGCTGGGGAGAGGGAAATTATAATAAGGATTTATGGCTCGGGCGTTATTTATTGGCATAAGCTGAGGAGTGACGGAGAACTAGCAGATATACACATATTGTGTACGTCCTTCGACAAGCTCAGGACGAACGGGTTTTACTGATTCATTAAATGAAATCTGATACACCCACCTAAGCCCTCCCCCTTATAGAAGGAGGGAATAAAAATAAAAAAAGGAAGTGTCTATCGTTAATATTAACTTTAAAGTACATTTAGCTATGTCTCATCGATCGGCAAATTATCAGGCAGCCGAGGCACGATTCACCCGCACTTAACACCGATCCGCCGATGAATAAAAACCTTATCATCCTGATAAGCACTATAGTTTCTCTCGCCGTTTATTTTCTGCTGCCCGTCGATAAAGGCATACTGAAAGGCCTGGCGATTCTTATATTCGTAGCGGTGCTATGGTTTACCGAGGCACTGCCTATTACCGTAACCGCACTCCTCGTCCCCATACTTGCCGTACTTACGGGAATATTCGACGTTAAAGACGCGCTGAGCCACTTCGCGAACCCTGTGATATTTCTCTTTCTCGGGGGCTTCGCCCTCGCCGCGGCCCTCCATAAGCACGGCCTCGACCGGCTCATCGCCGGTTATATAATGAAGGCCGCGGGAGCGAACTCCCTTCTCTCTGTCCTCGGTTTATTCGCCTCGACCGCCTTGATAAGCATGTGGATAAGCAATACGGCTACGACGGCTATAATGCTGCCGGTCGCGCTCGGCCTCATCGCCAATATTAAAGACAGCTCGACTTCGACAGAGGAATTCATACTCCTGGGTGTCGCATACGCGGCGAGCATCGGGGGCATCGGGACTATGGTGGGAAGCCCGCCCAACGCGATCACGGCCGCCAACCTCGGGATGGATTTCAGGGACTGGCTTTCAGTGGGCGTACCTTTCGTGCTTATACTGATGCCTATAATGGTCCTCGTACTATATCTTGTGCTCAGGCCGAAGCTGCCTAAAGGAGGGGTCGCCGCGGACGGCGGGCTCGGGCAGATCGCCATAGATAAAAACACATACAAGCTTGCGGCGATATTCGGCGTAACAGTCGTACTCTGGATATTCAGCGGGCCGATATCTTCACGCCTCGGCATCGAGAAGGAATTCGACTCCATAGTAGCCATACTGGCGATATTCATGCTGGTAGTCTCGGGCACGATAAAATGGAAAGAGATAGAAAGGTTCACGGACTGGGGCGTGCTCCTGCTGTTCGGCGGGGGCATCGTATTGAGCGCGGTCCTGTCGGAGACAGGCGCGAGCAAATTCCTCGCCGATCTGGTGAGGGACCACCTTTCGATACACGGCCCGTTCCCGCTCATTCTGGGGTCGGTGATGTTCGTGATCCTGCTTTCCGAGTTCGCAAGCAACACGGCGACCGCGGCGATAATGGTGCCTATATTCCTCGTCCTCGGTCAGGAGACAATGCAGGACTCGCCCGAGGCGATCGCGCTCAGCGTCGGGATAGCGGCTTCCTGCGGATTCATGCTGCCGGTAGGCACGCCGCCTAACGCCCTCGTATTCGGGACCGAGAGGGTACGTCAGAGGAGCATGATAAAAGCGGGGCTCTGCCTGGACATAGCTTGCGGAATAGTGATCACGCTGGTGAGTTATTTCTTCTTCAGATGAATTCCACGGGTATTCAACCGTGACGAACTTCAGGCGTCCTTATCGATCTCGGCGAGCTCTATCAATACCCCGTTCATGGCTTTGGGGTGTATGAAAGCGACCCTCGAATGATACGAGCCAGGCCGCGGCGTCTCGTCTATAAGCTTCACGCCATCCCTTTTAAGCCTATCGAGAGCGGCTTCAATATCGTCCACTAAAAAACAGATATGGTGAATGCCCTCCCCCCTCTTGTCGAGGAACTTCGAGATCGGGGACTCACTGCTCAGGGGCTCCAGGAGCTCTAACGCAGTACCGCCCTTTTCGGGGACGAGCATGGACGTCCTCACCCCCTGATCCTCCACCACTTCCCTGTGCTCGACTCTAAGGCCGAGCGCCGTCTCGAATAATTTCTCGACTTCATCGATATTCCTGACCGCTATCGCCACGTGATATAAATTCTCCAGTATGCCTTTACCCATGATAAACGCTCCCTTCGTGTCTTTGTGATATGGGGGGGGTTATATATGCCGCGATTATTTGAGAACAAGCCGCCGAAACCGGATGTAAGCGACAGAGAGCCGTTACATGGACTGTGCCTTTTGCGAATCAGCTTCCAGCTTCCTTTTGATGCCCCTTTCGAACCTCTCTTCGTTGATTATAAACATATCGTTATAACCTGCGGCGATTTTCTCCACTTCGTCATAGGCATCTATCTTGAAATAAACCTTGTTGCCCTCTACCCTGTCGATTTCGGCCCTCACGGTTATTGTAGACCCGATCGGCGTCGAGGCTAAATGGCTCATCTCTATCCTGACGCTCACGACCATCTCGGTGCTGTCCAGGAACGGAGCCATGAGGTCGGCGCACGTAGTCTGCATGAACGTAATGAGGGACGGGCTCGAGAGCACGCGGGGCGAATTTTCGTGGAACCGGGAAGCCGCCATCTCGGGCTTCGTCTCTATCTTTTTTTCTATGAACATTCCTGCCTGAAACGACCTTCTCATCGCATCACCCGTTATAAGTACCTATCCGACCTGAATTATTTGACCGGGACTTATGACGACCAGTCACAAAATAAAATATACCTGTCTTTTATAAAGCTGTATAACAAATTTATGAATTGCGGAAAACTCCGGAAATCCCGGGACATACCGACGGGCTATTCCGCGTCTCCGGCGGCCGAATCCTGCGGGTGGATGGATAAAGTGAGCTCCTGCCGGGACTCCGCCCCTTCGGAATCCGTGACTATTACAATCACCTTGTAATCACCCGCGTCCTTTTCGCCGTATTCCCAGATTATGAGACCCGCTGCGGGCTCGATCGTCATACCCCTGGGGGCATTCTTGAGGCTGAAATCGATGGGATCCCCGTCCGGGTCGAGGGCCTCTACGATGTAGCTGAACCTCCCTTCCTCGAAGGACGTGCCCGGCTCCGATGTTATGACAGGGGGCGAATTCGGTATTTTGAAACTCCCCTCAGCCGACATTACGCCCCGGCCGAGGTCGCTGTACGGGGTGACGGCGACGGTTATCGCGTCGCCTTTTTTAAATCCTTCCCGCCATTCGAGCTTTTCTTCGCTGGCCCCCGTCAGATCACTGCCGTTCTGCTTCCACTCGTAAATAAAAGACGTACTCTCGTCCGGGACGCCGTTGTACACTATCTCCGCCCGAAACCCCTCTCTCGGGTCATCCGACAGCATATGGATTTTCACGGCTTTGATGTCCGCGAGGGAAGGCACCGACGGCTCGGAGTATCCGGTATCCGGCGATTCCTCCTCCGGGACGTCTTCTGTCTCCATGACGGGCTCCTCCGTAAGCTCCGGAGCCGGCTGGTCCGTCACGGACCCGTCCCCGTTTTCCCCCTTGCAGCCCGAGAGAAGGACCAGGGTTATTATAAGCAGGTATTTAAGAGCGCTCGTCATTAGCGAACCCGTTCCGTACGTAATTCTAACGCTTACCTAATAATAATGCCGTATTTGAGAATTGTGATAATCGTGAACCTGCAAAAGTATGCCGCCTGTCAGTCCGCTATGACCTCGAACCTGCCTATGCGTCCCTCGACGGGTTTATATGCGATCTCGACGCCGTGCTCTTTCTCCAGGTGTTTCAGGTTCTCATGCTCGAACTCTTTCAGCCTGTGTATAACCTTCGCGCTCGCCTGGACCTCTATTCTCTTTACGAAAGGCTTTACGATCCTGCTCTTTATTTCCCTTATAATTTCGTAACTGATGGTGTCCTTGGATTTGAGATAACCCGATCCCTCGCAGTAGGGACAGGGCTCCGCGAGCTCGGTCAATAAGCTCTCCCTCACGCGCTGGCGCGTCATCTGAATAACGCCGAAAGGGGACATCTCGAGGACTGCCGACCTCGCCCTGTCCTGCTTAAGGGCCTCGACGAACGCATCGTATATCTGGTCCCGCAGCTGACGGTTTTTGATGTCTATGAAATCGACCACTACTATGCCTACCAGGTTCCTGAGCCGTATCTGCCTCACTATCTCGGTTGCCGCTTCGAGGTTAAGCGTGTATATGGTTTCTTCCTGGCTCTTGCCGCTCTGGTATCTGCCTGTATTCACGTCAACGACCGTGAGCCCCTCGGCCTCCTCGATTATTACGTGGCCGCCCGATTTAAGCCATACCTTTTTATTGAATATCTTTCTTATCTCGCTCTCGACGCCGTACCTCGAGAAGAGGGGCTCCGGGTCCTGATAGAGCTCCACGCTTACGGAGGCATCCGGGAAATTGCGCCTCAGGTAAGCCGTAACCTCCTGATATACAGGCTCGGAGTCGACAACGATCCTGTTGTATTCGCTCGAGACGAAATCCCTTACCGCCTTTATATAGAGCCTGGGCTCTTCGTAGAGCAGACTGGGCGCTTTCTGCTCCTCGCTCCTCTTCCTTATGTCCTCCCAGAGGCGGAGCAGGTCCTTTACATCCTGCTCCAGCTCCTCCGCGCTGACCCCCACGCTCGCCGTCCTCGCGATAATCCCTTTACCCTCGGGTTTTATGCCTCGTATAATCTCCGCGAGCCTTTCCCTCTCCGCGGGGTCCTCTATCTTTCTCGATATCCCGACTATATCGGTCGTACCGAGGAGGACGGAGTACTTGCCGGGTATCCCGATATTGGAGGACAGCTTCGCTCCTTTTCCACCGACAGACTCCTTCAGCACCTGGACAAGAACATGCTGCCCTTCCCTCAGGATGTCCTGTATCAGTCCCCTGTCATGTTTTTTCGATTGCTGTGATTCTGTACCGCCGTCGAGAAAGTATTCGTAGAGAGAGTCCTCATGTACGTCCTCGACGGAAATGAATCCCGACTTCCCGAGACCTATATCGATAAAGGCAGCCTGCATTCCTGGCACTACCTTCCCTACAATGCCCTTGAATATATCCCCGACTATGCGCGGCGCAGACTGTCTTTCTATATAAAGCTCCGCAACGACGCCGTTTTCCATGACGGCTGCCCTTGTTTCGTTGAACGTAATATTTAAAAGTATCCTCTTGTCCATAGAACGACTCATGAACCGAATTAATCCATACTTTACAAGCGTTCTTAAGTATAGTCTATAAGCTCTCTATATGAAAGCCTAAAAGAATATAATAATACTTTCATTTTATCTCAAACGGGTGTAAAATTGAAATAACGCATTAGGGGCCGGAACGGGACACCCGGATTTCGGCTCTTAACGGAGGATAGACGGGATGTATTTAAGAACACTCTTAGCCATTTTTCTATTGACCGGAATCGCCCTTGCCCAGGGCAGCCTGCCGCCCCCCAAAGACGGGACGACAATATATGTAGTGGAGCCGGGGGATTCCCTCTGGAAAATCTCGGGAAGGTTCTTCGGCAACCCCCTGTTCTGGCCCAGGCTGTGGGAAATTAATCCTTATATAGACAACCCGAACCGTATATACCCGGGGGACGTAATAGCGCTTAAACCCGAACAGCCCGACATCCCGGTAGTAAAGGTCGAGCCCAAATCGCACAAGGTGTCGTTTGAGGATATCGAACCGCCGCCGCCCGTCTATTATTACTCACGAGGGGGGACGGAGGGGTTTATAACACCCGGCGAGTGGGAGCACATGGGTACCATACTCACGTCGGAGCCGTCGAAGATACTCCTCGGTACGGGGGATATCGTATTTACGAACGTAGGCTCTAAAAACGGCGCGGGCACAGGCGACAAGTTTACGATATTCCGCACGTCCAAACCAGTGCTCCATCCCGTTACCGGACAGAGGATCGGGTACAAGGTGCAGATCGAGGGTGAGCTCGAAATTATAGAAATACTCGGCAAAAGGAAGTCGACGGCAGTCATCACCTCTTCATACCTGGAGATAACGCGCGGGGCAAAGATAAGGCCCCAGGAGCCGTTCGTAAAAGAGGTGATACTGAGGAAGGGGACACAGAGGGTGGACGGGTTCATAGTCGAGGCGAAGAACAATACAGAGCTCAGCGGTAAGGGCGACATCGTTTATATCGACGCCGGGGAAGCGAATAACGTGGTGCCGGGCAACGTATTTTCAATTTACACGCAGCCTCGAAAGGCACACGACCCCGACGCCCATAAAGACGTCATAATCCCCGGCACTCTCATCGGGAAGATCGTGGTGCTCGAGGTCAAGGAGAAGAGCGCGACCGGGATCATCACGGAAAGCTCGAGGCAGATCGAGCTCGGGGATTACGTCAGCCTCGATATATAAGCAATTTCTTTCGTTCGCTTAAACGGCCCGGCGTAACGGTCACGATTCGGACTCTCCGGTCATGGGGACGAAGCGTACCGCGGTTATCCTCTTTTTTGTAATTCCGGTATCAGTCTTTTCTATGAGCTGAAGCTCCTGGCTCTCGTCGCCCACAGGAATTACCATTTTCCCGTTCATCTTGAGCTGGTCCAAGAGCCTCGCGGGCACGTGGCCCGGGGCCGCCGTCACTATAATCCCGTCAAACGGGGCGTGCTCTTCCCACCCCTGGTATCCGTCCCCTATCTTGTAGGTAATGTTGGAATAGCCGAGATTCTCGAGAATCAGCCGCGCCCTCTCGGCGAGGTTCTCCACGATCTCTATCGTGTAGAGATCGCACCCTGTCTCGGCGAGCACCGCGGACTGATAACCGGAGCCCGTGCCCACCTCGAGTATCTTCCTACCGCGCGCGGGGTTCAGGAGCTCCGTCATAAGCGCGACTATATAGGGCTGTGAAATAGTCTGCCCCAACCCAACCGGTATCGGGTTGTCGTTATACGCCTCGTCCCTCGATTCCTCCGGTACGAATTCGTGGCGCGGGACATTGAGCATCGCCTGAATGACCGCGGTGTTCCTTATACCGCGGGCTATGATCTGGCTCTCTACCATTTCCCAGCGCTTTCCCGCATAGCGGTCGCCTGCCGAAGTAAGAAGAAAAACAAATAGAAAAAAGGATACGGGGATCAGAATCTCTATCATGGTGATTAGGATACCATTCCGTGAAAGGGGATAATATTAAGAATAAATTTTCCGGGGATTATAAACAGACGGGTTAACCGGTAATTCGGAATCCAATATAGGGAGCTCAGATAATTTTCGAGATGACGAGCAGGGCGCCCTCGTAGGGGTCTATTTCCCCGCTCTTTACGCGGGCGTAAATCTCCTTTACATCCTTGTCCCCGAGCTTGATGGCTATCTTCTCATCAAGGAGCCCCCTGATAATCTCGGAGAATTCTCCCTCGATCCTCTTTTCCTTTTTATTTTCGAGCATTCCGCTCTCTATCTGAAAGGCACGATGCTTTTCGATGCCTTCGATGACGCCTTCGATCCCTTCACCCCTGAGCGCGCTCGTGAGGAGGACGGGCGGGGTCCAGCCGCTGCCTGCCCTCTTAAGGGATAACACCTGTTTGATCTCTGAAGAAATAAGCGCCGCCCCTTCCCTGTCGGCTTTGTTTACGATAAAGATATCGGCTATTTCCATGAGGCCCGCCTTCATCGTCTGAACCGAGTCCCCGGCCTCGGGGACGAGCACCACGAGGACCGTATCCGCAACCCCCACGATGTCGAGCTCGGTCTGGCCCACGCCGACCGTCTCTATGATCACGTAATCCATGCCGTAGGCCCCGTAGAGCTTCGTAATCTCGACGGTCGCCCTCGAAAGCCCGCCGTGCGTACCCCTGGTGCTGATACTCCTGATGAATACGCCGTCGTCCATGGCGTGGTCGTGCATACGTATCCGGTCCCCGAGTATGGCCCCGCCGGTGAAGGGGCTCGACGGGTCGACCGCGAGCACGCCTACCTTTTTATCCATATCCCTGTAGGAGCGTATGAGCTCGTTCGTAATTGTGCTTTTACCCGCCCCGGGGGGGCCGGTTATTCCTAATATATAAGGGTCGCGCATGACGGGGGCGAGGCGCCTGAGTATCTCGGGGAGGGATTTATGCCTGCTCTCGGCGATC
>MFCJ01000028.1:17347-17755 GCA_001775255.1 Candidatus Dadabacteria bacterium RIFCSPHIGHO2_12_FULL_53_21 | reverse complement strand
TCGTCTTTGAACCCGTAAAGGGCCGAAATACGGGGCGCCCAGGCCCCGGCGGTATTTATGAGCGTTCCGCACTTGAAAACTATCCCCGGCAGATCGTGATCGACGGTGTCGTCGACGAGTATCCCTTCCACCCTCTCTTCCATAGTCCCCCGGTCTTTATTAAAGCGGGCGATGTCGTAAGCCGTGACCTCTTTCGCCCTCCCCCTATCGACCGAAACCCGGGCGGCATAGCACCTGTCGAAGAACCTGACCCCGTTCTTCCGCGCCTCGCCCCTGTAGAATTCCCTGAGCGAGTAATGGTCTACCAGTCCCGCTTTTCTAGAGACCGAGAGCCCTTCTATCCCTTCTATGTTGTCGACGAGAGGGAGTATCGAAGGCACCTCTTCCGCCGGATACAATTCCACGGGG
>MFCJ01000028.1:10897-17308 GCA_001775255.1 Candidatus Dadabacteria bacterium RIFCSPHIGHO2_12_FULL_53_21 | reverse complement strand
TCCCGCCACGACCTCGCGCCGTGCATCCAGAAGTAGCCGCGCTCCCGGAACTGTATTACATCCGCGATCGATTCGTAGAAGTCGATTGAATATTTGCAGAGCTCTATGTTCGCCCGGTTCCGCCAGGTCGCCCTCACGCCCCCCGCGTTTTTGAGCGTGGAGGAATGCTCCCCCTCCATGTCGATGTCGATCACGCCGACGGCGGCTTTCACGCCCCTTTCGCCGAGCTTCTTTGAAAGCGCATAGGCCCCCGCCGAGCCGAGTATGCCCGCTCCTATGAAGAGGAAATCGAGGTCGTGGCTTTCCATGGGGAATATTCTATCACAGGGCCGTCTCCCGGTGGATCAAGGGAATCCGCCGGGGTTTTTGCGGGGGAATTTGCGGAAGAATTTATGTTATCATTTTTACGTGATGGAAGATTCCCCGCTCAGGTGGCTATTCGTCGATATGAACTCGTACTTCGCCTCGGTCGAGCAGCAGTTGAGGTCCGAGCTGAGGGGCAGGCCTACTGTCGTCGTCCCTGTTATGGCTGACAGCACCTGCTGTATAGCAGCGAGCTACGAGGCGAAAAAATACGGTATAAGCACGGGGACGGGGGTCGCCGCCGCGCGCAAGCTCTGCAAGGGGCTTCATATAGTGGAGTCGAGGCCCGAAAAGTACATAGAAATGCACCGCAGCATAGTCTCCGCCGTAAACTCCGTGCTGCCGGTCGATACGGTGCATTCGATAGACGAGATGTCCTGCCGTCTTACGGGGAGGCAGACGGTCCGGGAAACCGCCGTTGAAATAGGGAGCGCGGTGAAAAAGGCGATCAGGGAGCAGGCGGGGGAATACCTCAGGTGCTCTGTGGGGATCGCGCCCAACCGCTTCCTGGCGAAGGTCGCGAGCGACATGCAGAAGCCCGACGGGCTGACCGTGATAAGCAGGGAAGATCTCCCCCAAAGGCTGTATGCGCTTTCCCTGACCGACCTGCCCGGCATCGGGAGGAGCATGCACTCCCGCCTGAAGAGCCGCGGCGTGCATACGGTCGAGGGCCTCTGCGCGCTTTCCGAAGAAAGGGTCTTCGGCATATGGGGAAGCGTCGCGGGCAAGAGGTTCCTTCAGGTGCTCCGGGGTGAGGATATAATCGAGAGCGCTTCCGCGAGGAAGTCTGTGGGCCACTCCCATGTGCTGCCCCCTGAATGGAGGACGGACGAAGGGGTGCGGGCCGTGTTCGTCAAGCTCATACACAAGGCGGCGTTCAGGCTTAGGAGGCTCGGATACCTTTCCGACAAAATGGCGATCGCTATAGACTACCTGGGGGACGGCGAGAGCTGGGCGAAGGGCGTGAATATCGGGAGAAGGAACGATACGCAGACCATGATCGACGCCTTTTCCAGAATGTGGGAGGAGAGGCCGTCAGCAGGGAGGCCGCTCCGGGCCTCGGTCAATTTTACCGATCTCGTCCCGTCGGGCGAGTCCGCTATGTCTCTCTTCGAGGGGGAGAGGAAGCTCGACAGGGTGGCGGGCGCCCTCGACGAGATAAACGAGCGTTACGGGACGAACAGCATCTATTTCGGCGGCATGCACGGCGCCCTGGAGTCGGCCCCCATGAGGATAGGGTTCACATCCATACCGGACGTGGTCGCAGAAGGAAGTAAAGGGAAACGAAACACAGGCGGGCACGGCAGGGATTAGGCGCCTTACCCGATTCTATGCGTCAGTCGCGCGGCCGCGGCTTTTCTTCCCGAGCTTCTTTACCGCCTTCCTGCTCTCGTCGGCTACCTTGCCTATGGGGAAGAAGAACAGGTACTGCCCCGTGTCCTTGAGGACGTCGAACGCCCTCGACGATACCCTGTCGAAAAACTGCACGGTCTTTCCGTCCGTTATGAGCACCCAGTTCTGGGGCTGCCTCAGGACTTCGGGCATCTTTTCCTTGAGGAAGGTAAGGACTTCGCGGAACCGGCTGACGGCTATGCCGTTTTTCTGGAGCGATACGAGCCACCTGAGGACTATGAAGTCCTCGGTCGAGTAGAGCTTGGGCACCCCCCTGCCCTTCGAGCTCCTCAGGCTCGGCACTATGAGCCCCGTGTGCTCGTAGTAATAAAGATGGTCGAAATCGAGCTTGACGCCCTCGAGCGCCTCTATGAGCTGTATGACGTCTTTACTCTTGAGCCCGGCCTGCAGCCTTCCCGGCGTTTCGGGTTTCTCCTTGGCTGCATTTTCCGCTCTCTTCTTCACTTTCGGATGTCCGGGAAAACATTCGAGCCGGGTATTCTGACTTCAAAATATCACAAACGTCCCGCTAACGCAAACCCGCTTGACACCCTACTGTGACCCCACTATGTTTCTAAAGAAAATAGTTCGGAGACCGATAATGACAAAGGGTCAGAGACTGAGGGAAATACTGTCCGGGCCGGGGATTCTGGTCCTGCCGGGCGTCCACGACTGCATAAGCGCGAGGCTCGCGGAGCGGGCCGGGTTCAGTGTCGCGTTCACGAGCGGGTTCGGCATATCGGGCGCTTCGCTCGGGAGGCCCGATTACGGGTTCCTCACTGCAACAGAGATGATAACGAGTGTGAGCCGAATCTCGGCTTCTGTAGGCATCCCTGTAGTCGCCGATATAGATACCGGATACGGGAATGCGTTAAACGTAATGAGGACCGTGGAGGACGTCGTGGCCGCGGGCGCAGCCGGGATAATACTCGAAGACCAGGTGTGGCCAAAAAAATGCGGACACTTCGAAGGGAAGAGGGTAATTCCGATGGAAGAGCACGCGGAGAAGATCCGCGCGGCTGTCCTGGCCCGTGGCGAGAGCGGGCTCGTCATAATCGGCCGCACCGACTCGAGGGCGCCCAACGGTCTCGGGGACGCGATAAGGCGGGGCAGGGCGTATTACGAGGCCGGGGCCGACGTGGTATTCATAGAAGCGCCCGAGTCCGTGGAGGAGCTTAAGGAGATCGCAGCCGCTTTTCCGGGAGTGCCTCTCTTCGCCAATATGGTCGAGGGCGGAAAGACGCCCATTCTCACCGCCCGGGAGCTCGGAGGGCTCGGGTTCAAGATAGCCGTGTTCCCTCTCGCGGCTTTGTTCTCGGCTACGAAGGCTATCGAGTCCTGCTTCGCATATCTCAGGAAGCACGGGACTACGGCCGGGTACGGGGACATGCTCTCATTTAAAGACTTCGAGGAGATAATCGATGTTCCCAGGTGGAGGGAGCTGGAAAAGAGGTTCGGAGTCCCTAAAGGCTAATCGCCGATCAGCGACTGCATATCGAGCGGCTGCCCGTTGAGCGTTACCTGACCCATCTCGTAGCTCGCGTTTAGCTCGTAGTTTTCACCGGACTCGGTGATGATGCCCTGATCCATGAGACCCTTGATCTCGTCGCCCATTTCTTCTTTCGCCATTTCGGCGATTTCCACATCGGGCGGTATCTCGTCGTCGGCTTTTCTGAAATCTTCCGTTATCTCTTCCCGCTTGTAGTCGGTAATAACCGTTTCGAGGAGCGGCTTTGTCACGGATAACTTCGCGTTCGCCTTGATCGCCGTAACTAAAAAGAGAGGGTTCGACGCAAGCTCCGGGTTATCCATATTGGACCCGTCGACCGAGATCTTCAGGTGGCCGTCGAGGCTCCCCGCGGATGTCTTGATGGATAATTTCGTGAGCTCTATCTCCGGGGACTTCTTTATCAGGCCGGGAACGATCTTCATCAGCTCCGACATGAATAAAGCCCTCTCCTCCTCCGTTTGGGAAGCGTTCTGATTCTTTTTGAGAAGCTCCTGGATCTGAACCCACGAAGCCATATCTATATTCCTTATCGCGAGCTCGTATCCGCCCGGGCCGTATTTGCTGCCTCCCGCGTCGAGCTCCTTGAACCCGAGACTGTGAGTGCTGTCGAGGATGCCTTCGGACTCGGTCGAAGTGCCGGTAAGCCCGATGCCGGTTATAGAGAAATTGTCGTACTCGCCGCTGTTTTCGTCCTTCGATTTGACGACGATTCCTCCGACCGTAAAATTGATGTCCCCGACCGGGTATTTATTCTCGGGCCCGACGTATTTTATTTTCGACTCCGCTTCGAGGCCGGTTATTGTTACGTCGCTGTCCTTCCCGGCAATATGCAGTCCGGGCGATTTTAATCCGGTATCCACGTCTTTAAATTCGGGGCCGAACCTTACGTCCCCGGTCAGCCCCTCCCATTTGAGCTTTTCTCCCTGTCCGCCCTCTTCCGTTTCTATGCCGGGCATGGTGATGTCCGTTATGCCTCCGCCGTCGAGGGAGAGCCTGGTAAGAAGACTCGCAGGCGGTATCTTCTTTATGATGTCCGAATACTCCGATTCCCCGACGGGTATCGGGACCAATTTCGAATCTATAACAGCCATGACCGGCGTGAGGCCCGCCCGCCCGCTCAGCACCGCCTGAAGCGGAAACGGTCCGTGGAAGATCGTATCGCTTTCTTCGAGCTTGATCAGATCGGCATTGCCGTTTTTGATAACGAAAGTGGTTTTTGCTTTAGAATTCAGCCAGCCCTTCTCGTAGCTTTTTTCGACGATCGATACGCTGCCCGTTTCCGAATACTTGTTTATGATATCGTTATAGGCCTTCTCGGTCTGGATGCCGAACCAGTAAGGCAGTCCGAATAATGCCAGAACGATAACGAGTACTACAGCGAGTATGACGCGGCGCATTCTTGTCTCCCGATAGCTTAAAATGTCCTATAATTATATTTCTTTTAACATTAAAAAATCAACTCTGTCCGATAATCGTTAATTCTTCTCTCATATTCCGGTCGGGGGCCTTATATGCCGGTGCCCCCGGCCCCCCTGAATCAGGCGCGGTGCGGTCAGTTGACGTTATTTTTCAGATCTTCGAGAAAGGCGTTCAATATTTCACCGAGCGCGGTATTCCAGCCCTGCATAAGGTCCCCGGCGGCAGGCGACGCGATAGGTATCTCGGAGCTGTAGTTCTTCCCCAATATTATCTTCGTGTTGTCGTCGTAGCTGCTGTCCGTAGTATATTTTAAGAGCAGGAACTGGATCTCCATCACGGCTTTAGGAGAGGATCTGAAATCCCCGTATAGACGGACGACGTTGCCTTCTATGAAGTAGTTGGCGTCTGCCTGCGTGACAGAGCCGAAAACGTCCTGGAAGAGGCCCGCGTCGTTGAGCCACCGTCCGGCAACCTCGGTCAGCATGGCGCCCGGGGGCCTGAAGAACTGGTTATAGAAGTCGGACTCGTAGCTCATTTCACCTGTCCTGTATATGAACTCCTTCCCGTCGCTGCCCGGAGAGACGTTGAACCTCGAGATTTCGACGACTGCGCCCTTTACCCGCGGGTATTTTACGGTTACCGGAGGCACCTCGAACATGTAGAAGCTCCTTTCGGGATAACTCTTACTGAGGCCGGCACATCCGGACATGATAACGGCGAAGAAAATAAGCGGATATACGTTTATATGACTTGAGTATCTCATTCGGCTTTATCCTCCCCTCCTATATGCGGCGGCGGGTTTCCGAAGAGGACCCACGAGGGGTATTTCTTCAGCATATCCATCAGCTCCCTCGCGTCCTCCGTGACCCGCTCTATGTTCTCCATGGTCAATTTCAGGCTGTGCTCCCTGCTCGATAACAGGCGGTCCGTCCTGTTGAGCGTGGTCCTCAGGTCGGAAGTAATCGCGGTGACATTGGCGAGCGTTTGCTTCGCATCGTTGCTCTTCAGGATTGTGTCGAGTTCGGTAACCGTGCTGTTCAGACTCTTGATGAGCTCTTTCAAGTCCTTGCTCAGCTCTCCGACCTTTGCATCCTCCACCGTTTTGTTCAACGAAACGACCAGTTTTTCTATTTCCTCGGATATCTGTTTAAAGTCGATATTGTCTATGCTGTCCGAGAGCTCTTCGATTGTTTCCGTGATTTGCGTGATGGTCCCCGGCGCGGAAGGGATATACATGTACTCCGGCTTCCATTCGTGTTCCAGAGCGGGATAGCGGGCGGGGTCGAGATAGACTGCGTTTAAGAACGCGATCCCTGTAATACCCTGGGAGGCGAGCTGGAGCCTGAGTCCTTGACTTATCATTTCCTTAAAACCTTCCACCCTCGCTTTATCAGTTTCATAGAGCCGTCCCTTGCCCTTACCTGCCACCTTGTTGCTGTAGATCTGCGCCCTTACCAGGACGTATTGCCGGTTGGTCTTGTACTCGTTGAAGGCAAAGCCGATGTAGCTCACGTTCCCGATCTGGACGCCCTGGAATTCGAGAGAGGCTCCGATCGATAGCCCCTGGACCGACTGGTCGAAGTAGGTCTCGATCGTGGTCTTTTCCTCGAAAAATTTACCGCCCCCGAAAAATATTATCGCCCCCGCGAGTATCAGGAGCGCCAGTACTACGAACAATCCTATTTTGAAGAAATTGGGCTTCTGGCTCATATTCTATTTTCCCTCAC
>MFCJ01000028.1:0-10853 GCA_001775255.1 Candidatus Dadabacteria bacterium RIFCSPHIGHO2_12_FULL_53_21 | reverse complement strand
AAATTTTTGAACAACCGGGATCGTCGAATTATCCCTCAAATACTCAGGATTTCCCGCAGCGATTATATTCTTGGTGCTCTTGTCCAGCATGATGACCCTGTCGGCGATGGTGTAAATGCTGTTGAGCTCATGCGTAACGACGACGAACGTCACGCCGAGGCTCCTCGAGAGCTGGATTATGAGCTGGTCGAGCTCCGCCGAGGTTATGGGGTCGAGACCCGCAGAGGGCTCGTCCAGGAACAGCACCTCGGGATCGAGCGCCATGGCCCTCGCGAGGGCCGCCCTCTTTATCATACCGCCGCTCAGCTCGGACGGCATCTTCCCTTCCGAGCCTTCGAGACCGACGAGCTCGAGCTTCATCCTGCCTATCAGGTGCCTTGCGTCCCTGTTCAAGTCCGTGTATTCCTCGAGGGGAAGCATCACGTTCTCGAGCACTGTCATGGATCCGAATAATGCCCCCAGCTGGTATGCGACCCCTATCTTCTTTAACAGATCGATCCTGTCCCGGCCCTCCGCCTTCGTGATGTCCTCTCCTTTTATTATTATATTCCCGCGGGCGGGCTTGTAGAGGCCTATCATGTGTTTCAGGAGCGTGCTCTTTCCG
The DNA here is from genome assembly GCA_001775255.1 of Candidatus Dadabacteria bacterium RIFCSPHIGHO2_12_FULL_53_21. Taxonomy (GTDB): domain Bacteria; phylum Desulfobacterota_D; class UBA1144; order Nemesobacterales; family UBA2774; genus 2-12-FULL-53-21. The sequence continues at coordinate 10,249 of MFCJ01000028.1, read as the reverse complement.
CAGCCCGAGCCTCCCAGTATGACGAAGATCTCGCCCCTGTAAACTTCGAACGAAATATCGTCGATGATTACGACGTCCCCGTATTTCGCCGTAAAATCCTTAACGTCTATTATCGCTTCTTTCCCGTCGCTCATGTCAGATTCCAAGTATGTAATATATCACCCCGAATATACCGTCGACGACTATCATAAGTATAATCCCCGTTACGACCGCTGTTGTCGCCGCGTCGCCGACCGCGGACGGCCCTCTCGATGCCCTCATCCCCGACAGGCAGCCGACGCCTGCAATGAGCACGGCGAAAAAGAGGGTCTTGAACAGTCCTGCGAGCAGCATGACATAGGTCCCTGAAGCCGTTATCTGGTTTATATAGGTCGTGAAGGTATATCCCATCGATAGTATTACGACGAGTCCCCCGAGGAGGCCGAAGAGGTTCCCGAAGACCGTCAGCAGGGGGAGCATAAAAATGGCGGCAATCACCTTGGGGACGACCAGGAAATTAACGGGGTCGAGTCCCATGGTGTCGAGAGCGTCGAGCTCCTCGTTCACCTTCATCGTGCCGAGCTCGGCGGCGAATGCCGAGCCGCTCCTGCCGTTTACGACGAAGGCGGTCATGAGAGGACCGAGCTCTTTAAAATAGGCGATGACGATCAGATCGGCGACAAATATCTGGGCGCCGTACTGCTGCATGGGTATAGCGGACTGGAACGCGATTACGAGGCCTACCAGAAAGTTTACGAGTGCGATGATGAAAAGTGAGTTGGCTCCGAATTTCTCGCATGTGACGAACACCTCCTTCCATCTGATCTTGAAGGGGTTAAGGGCGGCAGCAAAAAGCCCGACTGTGACGCGTCCGGTGAAATATATATGCACCCTCAGCTCTTCGAGCATTTCCCAGGATGTTTTGCCTACCCTTTCAACGATATTGCCCGAAGGGGGTTTCCCTGTCCCTTCCGGTTTCGCGAGTAAATCGAAATTAAAGAGTCTGTAGAGCCTCTCGTTGTCTTCGCTTAACCCCCTCAACTCGAAGCCGCCCCCTTTCTTCTCCTGGATCAGCTTTAGCTCGATAAGAAGCGCTATGCCCGAGGCATCGCAGTACTCTATGCCATCTCCGTCTATAATCAGCTTCCGGGGGGCCGATTTCTCTAATTCGTAGGAGGAATCTTTCCAGATTTTTCCCGTCGAATATACGTCGAGGCGGCCCTTTATTTTCAGTACGAGGGTATCGTCAGGGTCTTTAGATGCCTCGACCGAGGGCGGGGAAAACGCGGCGTCATGGTCTTTCATATAATTGTGGGCGGGTATTTGAGTACCGTTAATATGACATCAAAACGGTGGATTAACAAGTGAGATTAACATAGAATAAACAGTAGAACCGGATATGAAAGGAAATGCCCCATTTGTCAGGAACCTCGAAGCAATCTCTTACGCAGAAGTCTTCCTGGTCTGCGCGGTCTCTGCCATACTGACCATAAGGCTCTTTCTCCACATGACGGGTTATCCCCAGATAGGCGGCGGGGCCCTGCATATAGCGCACATGCTCTGGGGCGGGCTCCTGATGCTCGTGTCCATAGTCATGCTGATCGCGTTTATCGGGAGGCGGAGCGAGCTTTGGGCGGCGATCCTCGGGGGGGCGGGGTTCGGGACATTCATAGACGAAGTCGGAAAGTTCGTGACTAAAGACAACGATTATTTTTTCGAGCCCTCGGTCGCGATCATGTACATGGTATTTATTCTCATAGTCATCGCTATGCAAATGATTAAATCAGGCTGGTCTTTCACGAAAAGGGAATATCTGATAAACGCACTCAGGGGACTCGAAGAAGCGGCGCTCAGGGACCTCGACGAAGACGAGAAGAAAAAGGTTCTCGGCTATCTGGCGAAGAGCGATCCGGATAACCCGCTAACGGCCCCCGTGAGGGAGCTTGTAATTGCGACGGTCCCCCGCCCTACCCCGTTTCCAGGTGTATATACGAGAACCAAACGGGCGTTCAGGGGGTTCTATGAGAGGATCGCGGGCAGCCGTTATTTCAGGATCGGAATAACCGTATTCTTCCTCTTGCAGCTCTTTGTGACGTTAGGATACGTGGCGGTCATTACCCTCTTTATAGGGTTAGGGATGGACAGAGTTTTGAATATCCATGCCCTTGAAAATATTACGATCAATTTAGGAGACCTGACATTCATCGACAAGGCGCAGATTTTCTCGTCGACCCTGTCGGGCGTTTTCGTTTTTCTGGGGGTCTATTACTTGAGGAAATCGCGGCTGGTATCGTTCCGGATGTTCGAGTGGTCGGTACTCGTCTCCATACTGCTTACTTATGTATTCATATTCTACAAGGAACAGTTCGCCGCCCTCGCGGGACTCCTATTCAACGTGCTTATACTCATAGGGCTCAGGATAATGATAAGGAGGGAGCAGGCCGACGCCCTGGCGAGAGAGGCCTATATCAACTGGCGGAGGCTCGATTAACCGGGTATTGCGCCGCCGGATATGTAATAGATGAGGACGAAATAATACGATACAGGGAATACGAACATCAGGCTGTCGAACCTGTCGAGCACCCCGCCGTGGCCGGGGACTATGTCGCCCGTATCCTTGATGCCCGCACCCCTTTTGATGGCGGATTCCACCAGGTCTCCGAACACGGCCGTGACCGCTATGAGTATGGAAAAGAATATCGTCCAGTCGGAATTGAGGGGGGAGCCGAACCCGTAATTCACTATTAATCCGGTCAGGATACAGGCTATGATCCCGCCGATCGTGCCCTCTACGGTCTTTCCGGGGCTGATGGCAGGCGCGAGCTTCCTCTTACCGAACCGGAGTCCCGTGAAATAAGCCCCGGTGTCGTTAAGGAACGTGCAGGCTACAGTAAGGAATATATAGAAGAAACCGGGGTCCTTAAGACCCTGAACGCCGAGCGCGAACTCCCTGACGGTGCCTATATCGCCTATGTCTCTCAGGAGTATGGCGTGGCTCAGGAGCCAGCCGATGTATATTACACCAAAGAGGGTCACTCCCGCCCTCTGTACCGTGCCGCCTTCCCTGAGCTTCCACAGTTCGAAAACGAGTATGAGCACGACCGCGCCTGTGAAGGTCATCATGAAATAGAGATAGCCCATGTACGCGGAGAGGGCGAGAAGGAGTGAAAAAGCGATCCCCGATATCTTTTCGTCGGGGAAGTTCCTCGACCGCAGGAGCTTCTGGAATTCAATCTGGCCGAAAAGTATAAGGGCCATGATGAAAAGAAGGTAGATTATGCCCCCTATGCGGAAAATCGCATACAGTATCGGCACCGCAATCACGGCCGTAAGTATCCTCTGCCAGAAGTTGCTCATGTTATTCAAGTAGATATACTTTCCATGACTTGGAAGATATTGCAAATGAATTTTACATCCGATGAATACCCCTCTGATAGAGCCGATTTATAGTCCCTCGGATGAGCCCATGAGGGTCGCGGTTCTCCTGTCGGGCTCGGGGACGAACTTCATAGCCATATATGAAGAGGGGAAGAGACTCGCGGCAAGCGGCGGGAAACATTACGCAACCATCGGAGCGGTTTTCACGAACGTCCCCGGATGCAAGGGGGTTTTAATAGCGGCCGGGCTCGGAATCCCGGTCCTCGGCCTCAGCTCAAAACGCTTTTTCTCCTCCCTCGGCAGGGACCCCGACGACGAGGCGGGAAGGGATTATTTCGATGCCGCTATGATCGCCCTGATCGAGGACGTTTGCACGCCTGATATCATTGTGCTCGCGGGTTACAGGCGGAGGCTCGGCGGCATGTTTCTAAGGAGATATAGAAACCGCGTGGTCAACCTCTATCCCGGGGATATAACGAAGGACTATCTCGTAAGGGGCGTGGACGCGTCTGTTCAGGCCATACGGGCGGGCGAGGGCTCTATCAAATGCACTGTTTATCTCGAGAGGGAGCGCGAGAGGTTCGGCCCGGCCCTCGTTCAATCGGAGCCTATATCCCTTGCAGGATATAAAGAAGAGGATGCAGAGGCCGTGAATGAGCTCATACGCTCTAAAGGGGAGTGGCGTATATTCCCTTACGCAGTCCATAATCTTATAGCCGGGGGGCGGCTCGGGGTGGACGGAGACGATAACATATACCTCGACGGAAAGAAGCTCGGAAAGGGAGGTTATCAGTATAGGGGGGAATCCGGGCAGTCGGCTGAACTAAGTAACAAGACCTAATCCTGTTTGCCCTTTTCCCTGGCCCAGGTGTCTTTGAGTGTGACCGTCCTGTTGAATACCGGGGAGCCTTTTTTCGAATCGATGTAGTCGGGCGTGAAATAGCCCAGTCTCTCGAACTGATAATTGACGCCGGGCTCTGCGCCGGCAAGACCGGGCTCGAGCCTGCAGTCCTTAAGTACGGAGAGCGAGTGCGGGTTGAGATAGTCCTTATAGTCCCCGCCGCCGCTTCCGGGCTCGGGGTCCGTAAAGAGCCTGTCGTAGAGCCTGACCTCTGCAGTGACGGCGTGTTTCGCCGATACCCAGTGAATGGTCGCCCTGACCTTTCTGCCGTCGGGGGCGTCCCCTCCCCTGGTAGCCGGGTCGTACGTACAGCGGAGCTCAGTTATTTCACCCTTTTCGTCCTTTACGACGTCCGTGCATTTAATGAAATAGGCGTACCTGAGCCTTACTTCGACGCCCGGCGAGAGGCGGTAGAACTTCTTGGGCGGGTCTTCCATAAAATCGTCCCTTTCGATGTAGAGCTCTCCGGAGAAAGGCACTTTCCTCTTCCCCATGCCTTCGTCCTCGGGGTTATTCACCGCATCCATTTCCTCTGCGAGGCCTTCGGGGTAGTTCGTTATCACCACCTTGAGCGGGTCGAGCACCCCCATCACGCGGAGGGCCTTTTTATTGAGGTCGTCCCTCACGCTGTGCTCGAGGAGCGACATGTCTATCACGCTCTCCTGCTTGGTGACGCCAATCCTGGAGCAGAAATTCCTTATCGATGCCGGGGTGTATCCCCTCCTCCTCAGGCCCGAGATCGTGGGCATCCTGGGGTCGTCCCATCCGTTGACATATCCCTTCTGCACGAGCTCGAGGAGCCGTCTCTTGCTCATGATTGTGTAGTTTAGGTTGAGGCGCGAAAATTCGATCTGCTGAGGGTGATATATGCCGAGCTCGTCCAGGAACCAGTCGTATAGGGGTCTGTGGTCCTCGAACTCGAGCGTGCAGAGCGAATGCGTTATCCCCTCTATAGAGTCCGATATGCAGTGGGCGTAATCGTACATCGGATAGATGCGCCATGCGTCGCCCGTCCTGTAATGGGGCTCCCGGAGTATCCTGTACATGACCGGGTCGCGCATGTTGATGTTGCCCGAGGACATGTCTATCTTCGCCCGGAGCACGTGTGCGCCCTCCTCGAATTCGCCCTTTTTCATACGCTCGAAGAGGTCTAGGTTTTCTTGGGCGGGTCTGTCCCTGTAAGGGCTTTCCCTTCCGGGCTCGCTGAGCGTGCCCCTGTAATCCCTTATCTCGTCGGCGCTCAGGCTGTCGACGTACGCCTTGCCCTTCTTTATAAGCTCGACTGCGTAATCGTATAACGGCTGGAAATAGTCTGATGCGTGGTAAAGCCTGTCGTCCCAGTCAAAGCCGAGCCACCTGACGTCTTTTATTATAGATTCGACAAATTCGGTGTCTTCCTTCGCGGGGTTCGTGTCGTCGAACCTGAGGTTGCAGGTGCCCCCGTATTCCCCGGCGGCGCCGAAGTTGAGGCATATCGATTTCGCGTGCCCTATGTGGAGGTAGCCGTTCGGCTCGGGAGGGAACCTGGTCGAGACCCTGCCCCCGTATTTCCCGCTCTCCAGGTCTTCTTCGATGACCGCCCTTATGAAATCGAGGCTCTTCTTTTCTTTATCGTCGTCCATTGTCTTATACCGCGGCGGTTCTGCCGGGGATTAATAATATACAAAACCCCGAAAACATCAAAAATTATGCAGGTAAATACGAGTCGTTTATTGACTTACCGTCTAAAGAGCAATTAATATTAATAGCAATGTATTTTCCCGCCTACCGTCCGAGAAGGCTCAGAAAAAACGAGCGGCTTAGAGACATGATCGCCGAGACCTCTATATCGGCGGGGGGACTCATATACCCGATGTTCGTCACGCCGGGCAAGGGTCAGAAAGAGGAAGTAAGCTCGATGCCCGGGATCTACAAGCAATCGGCGGACAATATCGTGAAGGAAGCGGTCGAGGCCGGGAAGCTCGGCATCAATTCGATACTCCTCTTCGGGATACCCGAAAAGAAGGACGAGACGGGCTCTGAGGGTTACGATCCGAACGGCGTTATACAGAAGGCCGTGAGGGAGCTGAAAAAGAAGGCAAAGGGACTCGTAGTCATTACGGACGTCTGCATGTGCGAGTACACGAGCCACGGGCACTGCGGCATTATCAAGCAGGGCGTCGTGGATAACGACGAGACTATAGAATATCTAGCCAAAATGGCCCTCTCTCACGCGGAAGCCGGGGCCGATATGGTCGCTCCGTCCGACATGATGGACGGACGCGTGGGGGTCATAAGGGACGCGCTCGACGATAACGGCTTCGAGAGCCTGCCGATAATGGCCTACTCCGCGAAGTACGCCTCTTCCTTTTACGGCCCTTTCAGGGAGGCTGCGGAGTCCCCACCCCAGTTCGGGGACAGGAAGGGCTACCAGATGGACCACCGCAATGTCAGGGAGGCGATGAGGGAGATCGCCCTCGATATAGAGGAGGGTGCGGATATAGTGATGATAAAGCCCGCGCTATCCTATCTCGATGTTATCAGGGCCGCGAGGGAGGAGTTCGATCACCCTATTGCGGCTTACAACGTGAGCGGTGAGTATTCCATGGTCAAGGCCGCGGGGCGCATGGGGTGGATAGACGAAGCGGAGGTCATGATGGAGATACTGACGAGCATCAAGAGGGCCGGGGCCGATCTCATCATCACTTACCACGCCATGGAAGCGGCGAGGCTTCTGAACAGGTCCCGGAAATAACCTATGGAATACACGAGCTACAAGGTGGTCGAGGTCGCGGTCGTCACTGACGAGGAGCTGGAGAAGGTAATTAACCGGTGGGTCGGCGAGGGCTGGGTGCTCGACGGCATACACTTCGCCATGAGGGAATCATCCAGAAGGCCGTCCATGGCTTTCATAGTTTTCGCCTCCAACAGGAACGAGGCGGTAAAGAATCACATGTGATCTTTCAATAAGGCAAAGCACACGTAGTGTGGTCTTTGAATGCACTGCACGGAATTCGTTAAACTCGCTAACGCTAAAAATTATTTAATTCCTCCATTGCCTAAAATATTTTGAAGCGATCTTTCGCGTAAGCCGTTGCCAAGATTCTGGAAAACTAAATCCCCCTGAATCCCCCTTTTTCTAAGGGGGAAAATAAATAGCAGGCGCAAGGCGAACGGGATTGATTTTGTTGCCGGTTTGAGCATAGGAGTTGGAAGGAACAGTAAAGACACACAATGTGTGTGCCCGCTGACCGGGGACTATGCTGTCCCGGTTTATGAGCGCCGCTCTTTTTCCGCGTGACGAATACTCACCGATAGATATATATCGCCGGGCTCAGGCCTTTTTGCCGAGGACGCTTTTAATCGCGGTGAGGTTTTCCAACCTGTCCATACCCCGGACCCCGGCATATTCCCCTTCCCTGTCGAGGAGGAGCGCCCTGATGCCCAGCGCCCTCGCCCCGTGGAAGTCGTTGCAGAGGTCGTCCCCCACGTGTATCACCTCGTGGGACTCCCTGCCTGCGCGCTCGAGGGCTATCGAGAAAATTCCGTGGGACGGTTTGGCGTGACCCGCTTCGCTCGATATTACGACGAGGTCGAAGTATTCGTAGATACCCAAATCCCTCATGACGTCGTAAACCCTCGAGTCGAAGTTGGATATAATGCCGAGGCTGTAGCCCCTGCTCTTGAGAGTCGACAGTACATCGACGGTTTCGGGAAAGAGCGTCCACGCCTCTCCCCTGAACACCTCGAATAGCTCATCGAAGTGAGGGTCGAACTCCTCGAACATGCCTATCTCCGAATAAACGCTTTCCACGATAGCCTTCCACCATTCCCTTTCGAGTCTCCTTCTCTCTTCTTCCGAAACGTTCCCGAAGGCGAGCGGCGGGGCCGATTTAAACGCGCGGGAGAACGCCTTCTTGATATCGGAAGGGTCCGGGTCTGTGCCGTACTTTCTCGCGACCTCGGCGTACGTGTGACCGAGCCCACGTCTTATGTAGAAGAGCGTATCGGCCGCGTCGAAGAATATCGTCTTTATCCTGTCCCTTTTTTTCATGAGCTCCACCGTTTTGAGTGAACGGGGATTTAATATACACTCTATTTTTAAAGTGAGTAATAGAATGGCAGATAATAAAAACCGCGTGTACGCAGTCGCCATACTGGACGATATTTTTTTCGCGTCCAAGATCAGGCAAGCCGCCGAGTCAGCCGGGCTGGATATAGAATTTATGAAAGGGGCGGAGTGGGTTGCAGGAGCGGCGCTTTCCGGAACCCCTTCACTCATTATCGTCGACCTCGCGAACAAGAAAATCAATGCCCTTGAATTGATCGGGATACTGAAGGGTCGGGATAATCTCAAGGGAGCACGGGTTTTAGGCTACCTGCCCCATGTCGAGAAAGGGCTCATGAAAGATGCCCTCGATGCCGGTTACGATATTGTCCTTCCGAGGTCGAGGTTCTCTCTCGAATTGATAGAGATACTTTCGGGTATTACCACCGTTTACGATTAAACCCTTTCCAGCTCAGTAGCCGAGATTGGGCCTGAGCCACTTCTCGACTTCCGTAAGTGTCATGTACTTCCGCCCGGCGTAGTCCTCCGCCTGGTCCCTGTCTATCTCTCCGACGTGAAAATACTTCGCCCCGGGATGGGCGAAATAAAGTCCCGCAACCGAGCTCGGAGGGTATATGGCGTAGTTCTCGGTGAGTCTTGCGCCTATGTTCTTCTCTGCATCGAGCAGGCGCCATAACGTTTCTTTCTCCGTGTGGTCGGGACACGCCGGATAACCGGGCGCGGGCCTGATGCCCCTGTACTTTTCCTTCTTCATATCCTCGTATGAGAGGTTTTCGTTTTTTCCGTAACCCCAGTTCTCGCGCGCCTTTTTGTGCATCATCTCGGCCATCGCCTCGGCTATCCTGTCCCCGAGCGCCTGTACCATGATCGCCGAGTAATCGTCGTTCTTCCCCTTGAAGTAATCGGCGTATTGCTCGACGCCCTCGCCCGCCGTGACGACGAACCCGCCCAGATAGTCCTCCCGCCCCGAATCCGCGGGCGCCACGAAATCGGCCAGGCAGAGGTATTTTTCGTTCTCCCCCCTGTCCTTTTGCTGGCGGAGGAAGTGGAACGAGGCGATAGCCTGCTTATGGCTCACGTCTGAGTAAACCTCGACGTCGTCCCCTTTCCTGGCCGCGGGCCAGAACGCGAGCACCGCTTTGGGCCTGAACCTTTTTTCGGAGACTATGCGTTTCAGTATCTTTTGAGCGTCGTCGAATAAGTTCTTCGCCTGCTTGCCCCATTTCTTGTGCTCGAGTATCTTCGGGTATTGTCCCTTGAGCTCCCACACCCAGAAGAACGGCGACCAGTCTATGAAAGGTATGACGAATTCGAGGTCTATGTGGTCGAATACCTGGACTCCGAGCTTTTCAGGCACGTCGATCCCGGCTTTCTTCCAATCCTCGGCAAACCCCTTCGCCCTGGCCCGGTCTATCGTAAGGTATCCCGTTTTCAGCTTCGATTTCTCGTGGAGCCTTCTGAGCTCGTCGTGCCTCTTTGCCTGCTCCTTTACGAATGCCCCGTGCTTTTCAGGGTTGAGCAGGTCGTTGCATACCCCTACGACGAGGGAGGCGTCGAGCACATGGCTCACGACGCCGCTGTAGTGGGGGGCTATTTTTATCGCCGTATGGGCCTTGCTCGTGGTGGCTCCCCCTATAAGGAGCGGGGTCCTGAACCCCTGCCTCTCCATCTCGGAAGCGTTATGGACCATCTCGTCGAGCGAAGGGGTGATGAGGCCGCTCAATCCAATGATATTCGCGTCCACTTCCTTCGCCTTTTTCAGAATATTCTCGCAGGGGACCATCACGCCTAAATCAAATACCTCGTAATTATTGCAGCCCAGTACCACGGAGACGATATTTTTTCCTATATCGTGGACGTCCCCCTTGACGGTCGCTATTACGAATTTCCCCCTGGCCCTGCTGCCGCCTGATTTAAGCTTTTCAGCTTCCATGAAGGGCTCG
>MFCJ01000027.1 GCA_001775255.1 Candidatus Dadabacteria bacterium RIFCSPHIGHO2_12_FULL_53_21 | reverse complement strand
ACGAAGATGATTACAAACTCGTGATTTCTGATACAAAAGAAGTTATCAAGGGATTGCAGAATGACGAAAGCGGGAATAAAAGCTTTACTTTATTTTATCGTTCGGTACCTGCATATACTTGTGCGGTATTAATCCGTGACTATTTTGATAAGCTTGATGTAACAGAGAGAGAGTTCTGTAAAAATATAATCTTAGAGTACGCTTCTAGTCCCTTAAGAACAGACTATCAATACCAGATCGCTGATGGTGTTAGCACGGCTGTCAATGTTCTACCACTTTTATTAAAACCATTTGCTCAAGATTGTAGAGATATAAAAACAGTTCTCCTATTTACTCTGTTCGACTCGAACCCTATCGGGATGAACCAACACCTATCTGATTACTCAGTATCAGCGGTTTTGAATCATTTATGGAGAGATAGTTTTCCAGATGCCAATTCTATATTTCTGGGATATTTGCTATTAAAGCCAAAAATCGATGATTTGGGAGAATCGATCAGAAAAGAAAATTACAAAAATAACATATATACACTTTCAAATTCTTCCATAATAGAGCGCTTTGCAAAAAAGCATGAGGCTGAAATAACTGAAGTTATTTCTAACAAGATCACTTACGATAAGGTACCTACTTTGAATGAATTGGATTCTGACACATTGGTGACGGCCTTCTTGTTGCTACCTCTAAAAACACAGGATAAGAATCACAAAAATTTCGTGAGTGATATTTCTTCAATTTTTTCAAAAAGATTGTTAGAGCGTGACGATGAGGTCGACTATACACATGAACACCGATTCTTAGAGAAATTCGCTTATTTTGTTTTGACGTCGAAGAAAGAAGATATTGAGATTTACTTGAGGCCATTTCTTGATATTGATAACTTTAAAAGCTTAAGAATTATGGCAGATTTATTCCGTGAATTTGTTATTGCCGAGGACGGACTGATTCAATATGAAGAATTTTGGATAGTTTGGAATCTTTTTTACTCCAAGATCGTAGAAATGTGTAACGATAAGAATCTAAGGTCGTATTCATCAGAAATCGTGCATAATTATTTATTGGCCTGGCCGTATTGGAAAAAGGATGCGAAAGAATGGCACTCATTGAAAGAGCGAGAAAAAGCATTTTTCAGCAAGGTCGCAGAAGACATTGGACATTATCCTGCTGTTTTGTATTCCCTTTCGAAGCTACTCAATGAAATTGGGAGAAGTTTTGCGAGTGAGGGAATATTTTGGATTAGCAGTATATTGGAAAATAATCCAGATCTAACCACTAAAGAACTAGAAGTGAACACTGTCTACTATTTAGAGAACCTTGTAAGAGGATATATTCTGAGAAATCGTCATAAAGTTAGGACAACACCTAAAGTAAAAAAACAGATCTTACTCATTCTAAACTTTCTTTTAGAGAAAGGTTCTGCGTCTGCGTATTTGCTGAGAGAGGATATATTATGATTGTCGCGGCGCAGAAAAGCAGCTAGGTACCCGGGATTATTATTAATCCTAAGTAGATATAGATAATCTTGCCTCTTTTTTCCTTGGGGAACTTGCTTCTTGAGGCATGTCAGAAGCAGGACTCTGTCCGGCAGCCGAACCGGCTCTAAACATATCGGTAAGGCACCGTCACCCTTTTACTATATAACTTTGCATGGTTAAATACTCACATGCCCAAACGGGTGATAGTCATAGGGGGCGGTATAACTGGATTGAGCGCTGCGCACCGGCTTGCCGAGCTCCGGAGCGACAGGAACCTGAACCTGGATATACTCCTCCTCGAAAAATCGGACAGGGTCGGGGGAGTAATCTCTACGGTAGAGAGAGACGGATTCACCATAGAGGAAGGCCCCGATTCGTTCATAACGTCAAAACCCTGGGGTATTAACCTCGCGAACAGGCTCGGCCTCGAAAGCGAGCTTATAGAGACCAACCGGGACAAAAGACGGACGTTCGTGCTCCTTCACGGGAGGCTGGTCCCGCTTCCCGACGGGTTCATCATGCTGGCCCCTGCCCGGATAATGCCGTTTCTGAGGACGCCGCTCTTCTCCTGGCGCGGGAAAATGAGGATGCTGATGGACCTCGTTATACCGAAGAATCCACAGGGTGACGAGAGCCTCGCGTCCTTTGTCAGGAGACGCCTGGGCAGAGAGGCGCTCGAGCGGGCCGCCCAGCCCATGATAAGCGGCGTGTATGCGGCCGACCCCGAAAAGCTCAGCCTGAGGGCTACGATGCCTCAGTTCATCGAGATGGAAGAGAGGTACGGAAGCGTTATCAAGGGTATGTATCAAGGCTACAGGAAAAGAAAGAAAGGCGTTATGTCCGATAGCGGCGCCAGGTACAGCCTCTTCGTCTCATTCAATAGAGGTATGAAGACACTCGTGGAAGCCCTCTCAAAAAAGATCCCCGGAGGGTCCATAAAAACCGGCGTTACCGTAGAGGGAATTAAAGAGGCATACGACGGCTGGGAGGTAGCGACCGGGGAAGGAATATTCGGGGCGGCGGGCGTTATCATCACGACACCTGCTTATATCACGGCCGGGCTTCTGGAGAATGCAGCCGGGGAGTGTGCGGCTCTCCTGAGAAAGATCGAATACGCATCAACCGCCGTAGTGATATTAGCATACAGGAAGGAGCAGATAGAGACCGAGCTCGACGGCTTCGGGTTCGTCGTGCCGATGATCGAAAGAAGCAGCATGATCGCCTGCTCGTTCAGCAGCGAGAAATTCGCCGGAAGGGCTCCAGAAGGCTACACGGTCCTCCGCGCCTTCGTCGGCGGGGCCGTCAGTCCCGATACATACCGCATGGAAGACCCCCGCATAATCGAGACCGTCCAAAAGGAGCTAAGCCCGCTCCTCGGTATAAAATCAAACCCTGTCTTTACGATAATAAAGAGATACCCCGAGGCAATGCCCCAGTATCACGTCGGTCACAGGGAACTCGTCGAGGGGATACAGAGGGAAATAAAGAAGCTGAACGGGCTTGAGATCGCCGGAAACGCCTTCGGCGGCATCGGCATACCCGACTGTATAAACTCGGGCGAGAGGGCCGCCGAAAGACTTCTGCAATCCCTGTTTGCAGGTCATTTCTAAACCCGTATAGGCAATGTCATTCGTGACGTGGCTGGAGCCTGTTTCTGCGGGCAAACCACGTGTAAATTTTTCTCCATGCAATGAATATAATCGCGGCTGCGCCGATAGCCGCAAGTACGGGTACCGCGATCGCGAGTATGGACATAACGAGAGAACCGCCCGCTTCGGCCGTTGAGACAAGCGGGTTCCCGAGACCCCCGGTCGCGGCCGTTGAAGCGATGCGGGTTATGGTAGTGAACCCCTGAACCGTGCCCGCAACCCCGCCGCCCACGATTATTGCAAGCCCCCATTTAAGGAAGGGACTCATCTCCGACACCGCGGAAGCCATTACTATAGTTCCGGCCACTGTCGCAGCAGGTATGGCGACCGTATCGAGGAGGTTATCGACCCACGGGATGTAGTAAGCACCGATCTCGAAAATAGTGGCTATAGCGAAAGCGGCAAGGGCCGGATATGTCGCGATCCACTCGAATTCCGGGGATAGCGTCATTTGCCCCGTAAGCGACGCGATGCTCATCACAAGGAGAGGCAAGAATACCCTGAAGCCGCACGCGGCGCTCAGGCCCACTCCCACGAATACGCTAAGCAATGTATCCATTCCGCATACCTCCGATTAATAGTATATGAAGCGGGAGAATCATTATCAAGCGGTATTTATGAGCCGACATAAACAAGTAATTACAGTAGGTTGCGCATATTCACTTTTTAACGACCTTTAGGACTTTGACCCTGTAATCGAGCGTCCTTCCGGCAAGCGGGTGGTTGTAGCTTATCTCGACTTTACCTCCCTCAATCCTGGTAATGTGACAGTTGCCGTGAGGGGTTTTAAGCACCATTCCGATGTCTGGCGTTATATCGGTCTTAGCGAACATATCCGATCCTACCGTGTGAATAAGCTCGGGTTTTTCAATACCGTAGCCGCTCTCAGGCATAACCCTGAACTCCTTCTCCTCACCTTCGGACATCCCCAGTATTCGTTCCTCTAGACCCTTTACGAGGCTTCCCGAGCCGAGCTCGACAGTAATGGGGGTTTCATCGAACGTGTGAAACGTGGACCCGTCCTCTATTCTGCCATCAAAATTCAAAGTGACGGTATCCCCGCGTTCGGCTTGATTGCTCATGCAAGACCTCCGGACGTAATTTCGTATCTAGGACCCCGGCCCGGAGATCATCAGGCAACCGGCTCCGGGACCGCGTTTCCAATGCCAGCACAATAGGAACTGAGACCAGATGATAACATAATGCTGTAGATTCTTGAATAAAAAAAGTGATTCCTTTATACTCATCCATTAAAAAACACAAAGGAGACTATGTAAACGTGATGCTCGAAAACAAAGTAACCCTTATAACAGGCGGGAGCCTGGGACTCGGAAAGGCGACTGCATTCCTTTTTGCGGAGGAAGGCGCAAAGGTGATCATTACCGGAAGAACGGAGAAAACGCTCAAGGAAACGGCAGAAGAAGCCAAAAAAAAGGGGCTCAGCCTCGACCACCTGGTGAGCGACGTATCCAAAGAAGAGGACTGCAAGAAAGCGGTCGATTACACTATGAAAAAATACGGCAAGATCGATATCCTGTTCAATAACGCGGGTGTCCTTTATCTGGGATTCACGCACGATACGGAGACGGAGATATGGGACAAGACGTTCAATATCAACGCCAGGGGAACCTATCTGATGTCCAAGTACACGCTCCCCCATATGATCAAGGAAGGCTACGGTTGTATCGTGAACAACTCCTCGGTGCTCGGGCTTAAGGCTGTCCCCGGCGTGGCCGCGTACAAC
Source organism: Candidatus Dadabacteria bacterium RIFCSPHIGHO2_12_FULL_53_21 (assembly GCA_001775255.1). Lineage (GTDB taxonomy): Bacteria > Desulfobacterota_D > UBA1144 > Nemesobacterales > UBA2774 > 2-12-FULL-53-21. The sequence continues at coordinate 6,381 of MFCJ01000027.1, read as the reverse complement.
GCCAGTAAAGGCGCCGTGACACAGCTCACCCGCAGTATGGCGCTCGAGTATGCTGACAAGGGGATCCGGGTAAACGCGATATGCCCCGGGACCATAGATACACCCATGGTAGACAGACTTCTCGACCAGATGCCCGACAGGGGCGAGGCGGAGAAGCTCTTTAAATCATTTCACCCCGTAGGGCGATTCGGAACGGCAGAAGAAATAGCTCATTCGGTGCTATTTCTATGCGACGACAAGGTGGGTTTCATGACCGGAACGATGCTGTCCGTGGACGGCGGATGGATAGCGAGGTAACGGGATTACTTAAACCAAAGGTTTATATTTTAGTAATAACAGTATATTACCACTGGACAATAGGCATGTTTTAGTGGTATAAATTAGGTGTGTTAATCCAATAATCAGGAGGTAAGGATGAAGTTAATTACATCCATTACGCTTTCGGCAGCATTGTTTTTCTCCGTATTCACGATGAGCAGCCACGCTCTCAGCCAGTATTTTCCCTTAACTGCGTCTCAGGACCACTTTACACACATTATCGCGCAGCTCAAAACGTTCAGAACCGTTGAATGGGAGTCACCGGTATCCCTGTGGGTACAGGTAGCTTCGAGCCAGAAATCGAGGGCCGCGGAGCTGGCGAATACGATAGAGGACAGGGCCAGGGGGGCATTGATGCAGCCTTTCTGCGTTCATATATATGTAACCGCGGGGCAGTCGCTCGCACGCTCCTGCGTATATTAAATATCAGCTACTCGCTTTTGTCGTGAGTCAGAAAATCGCCGGAACTGCGGGGGTGCTTGGTTTCTCCGCAGTGATTGCCAGAGGGCCTTACGCGTCGAAGAGCATCCCGACGCCGATTCAAGAATAATTTAGCGAACGGGAGAAAGTGGCTTCGGCTGGCTGTTCAATTATGGCCGCGGCCCACGAAGGGAATCGATATGTAGAGCTCGTCCCGCTGGTTACCTTCTTTTACGTTAATCTCGATATCGGCCAGGTTAAATTGCGGATACTTCTGGAACAGGTCAATCAAATCGCTCTGAATCTTGTCGGTAAAATTCGGAGGCAGGTCCTTCCTTTCATAAGAAAGCACCATCCTGAGCCTTTCTTTAGCGACGTTCGCTGATTTCTTCCGTCTGAAAAATCCGAATAATGACATTTATCATCCCCCTATCAATCTGCTGAAAAATCCTTTTTTTTCTGTGAGCTCATTAAACGGTATATCCTCCCCCATGAGCCGTCTGGCAATATTCATCAGCGCAGTACCGGCGCTCGAGTTATTGGATAACACGATCGGCTCACCCTTGTTAGTGAAGTCGATCATCTTTTCCTCATCCGGGATCACACCGATCTTCTTTATCCTGAGTACGTCTTCGATGTCCTCTACGGAAAGCATCTCTCCCTTCTTTACCTGATGGGATCTAATCCTGTTCACGATCAGGCTGAGCTTTTCCTTGCCCATCGACTCGAGGAGCCCGATAACACGGTCAGCGTCCCTGACGGAGGAAACCTCCGGGTTTACAACGACCAAGGCCTCTTCAGCCGGGGCTGCGGCCGTTCTGAACCCGCCCTCAATACCGGCAGGCGAGTCAATGAATATAAAGTCGAAATTAAATTTCACCCTCTCGACGATCGCCGAAAGCTGCTCACCGTTTACAGATTCTTTATTCTTGGTCTGTGCCGCGGGCAGAAGGTACAGGGATTCGCTCCTCTTATCCTTTACGAAAGCCTTTTCGGGCGGTATCACGCCCTCGACGACGTCCACGATGTCATAAACGATCCTGTTTTCGAGACCGAGAATCATGTCAAGGTTCCTGAGACCGATATCCGCGTCTATGGTGAGCACCTTATTGCCCAAAGAAGCGAGCGCGGCCCCGAGGTTGGCCGTCACGGTTGTTTTACCGACCCCTCCCTTACCGGAAGTTACAACTATAACTTTGGCCATATTCATACCCCTTAGCTTCGAATTTTTTCAATGAAAATCTGATCGTTTTTGACATAGGCAATCTCCGGGTATTCCGGATCGTCCGATTCGTCCGGTGACCTGACTATCCTCCTGGCGATCCTCAGCTGCTGGGGTCTGAGCTTTAGCGCTATGACTATCGCGCTGTCATCCCCCCCTGCCCCCGCATGTACGATACCTCTCAACGTGCCCATTACAATGATATTTCCGGATGCGGTGATGTAGGAACCGGGGTTTACGTCCCCTATAACGAGTACATCCCCCTCATGCTCAACGTTCTGTCCGCTCCGCATATTCTTGTTTATCAGCTTGAGTGTCTTGATGTCCTGATTTGGTTCGGGAGCCGTTGTCTTCGACGGCTTTTCCAGCTTGAGAGAGGGCTTATAGCCAACGAATTTGGTGTTCGTGTTCCTGACGGCATCCTCGATCTTCTTCAAGTTCTCCTGGGTTATTTTCGTACCTTCGTAATCGATCACCGCGAGAGAACCCTTGAAAAAATCGCTCGAGAGCTTGTCTTTTATCTGAGAAATATTCTCTTCCACGGACATATTTTCATCCAGCTTGACCAGTAAGGCCGGTACCGTCATGCCCTTGACTGTTATTCCCATAAAGTCTCTCTAAGTTATAGAATTAAAGGGTCCCTCTCCCCTGAAAACAAATTATCATATGTTGGATGACAACACAAGATTGATCAGGCCGAACGAGGATATTCCGGATATTAATTAAAGCGGGGGCAATTTGTTTTGAAGTTTATAACCAGAACCCGCATGCGTTCAGGACGTTGGAGAAGGGAGGAAACGAATTCCAATGGACGGCCGGAGAGAATGCCCGAGCATTTTACCCGATTGTCGATGAAGACCGCCCATGACGATTTTCACGATGTAATAATTAGCGGTATAATAATTAATTGTAATCAATAGCACTTATGATATAATCAGAACGCGGCCCGCCCTGATACCAAAATATTCCTCTAATCGTACAAACTATACGTGATTTTATGTATTCTAATGAATCATGTTCATCGACATACACGGGCTGGTCATACAAACTCATTGCCGGTCAGAGGAGCTTCTCGCACGACTGCTGAGACCCTTCAAATATTTCATTAAGGATTCGGGTCTCCCTGCCGTAGGGATTTTCATTCAAGCGGCCGAACCCCCGTATGATAGCTTCCCGAGTCTTAAGGCGAGTTTTTCGACTCCGCGCAACATAGTGTTTAAAGGGATTGGAATAAAAATAATCGATTATTTCGGCAAGGGAGTAATCGTGGAAGAGAACGGGGGTCAAAAATTCACGATATACGGCACAGACCCGAACTTTCTTCTGGAGGCGTTCTACCTCCTCGTGATGTCCAAATTCGGACAATACTGCGATAAGAAGGGTATATTAAGGATACACGCCCTCACCTTCTCGTTCCGAGATTGTGCAGTCATATTCTCGGCAAACGCAGGGGGAGGAAAGTCGACGATGGCATTCGCCTTGCTTGAGAACGATAATTTTAAAATCATCTCCGATGACGAGGCGCTCATTAACAGCTCAGGCCGTGTGCTGCCCCTTCCCATACGAATCGGGACCCTGGACGAGAACAAAATCAAATCCATCCCGAGCGATTACGTTTACGAGATCGACAGGATGGAGTTCGGAAGCAAACACTTCATCGATATGGAGTACTGGGATAACAGGCTCGAGAAAAGAGAGCTGCAGAAAAAGATTTATTTTGTCGCTCACAGGCTTATAAACGGTGACCCGTATATTGAAAAAATTACCGGATACAGGGCTTTTGTCAGCCTTATAGGAGCTGCCGTAATTGGCTTCGGGCTGTACCAGGGGTTGGAATTCGTTTTTAACAACCCGCTAAAAGAAATTATGACATTGACCCCTGTCTTTCTCAGGAGAACTGCATCGGCTATAAATTTCGCTAAGGAAACGGATTGTTACCAAATATACTTATCAAGGGATACGGAGAAGAACTTCAGGGCGCTCGAGGAATTTATCTATAAACTGAAGCTATGAGAACGTTAAACGATCAACCGACCATCGATATTTCACTCGTGATCCTGACATTTAACCGCAGGGAAGCGCTCAGGAGATGTCTCGACTCGATATCGGCTATGAATAAGGGGGAGCTATCGGTTGAGGTGATAGTGGTGGATGACGGGTCCGAAATAGACAATCTCCCCGTCATTAACCAATTTACTGAATCCCTCGACGTCACCTACTTTAAAAAGAACAATCAAGGCGTTGCCTCAACCAGAAACTTCGGATTAAGGAAGGCGCGAGGGAAATTCATAGGATTTATTGCCGATGACTATACGCTGCCGGAGTCTTATTTGTCAGACGTCGCGGAATTTTATAATAATCATCCGGAAGCCTGGGTCATTACGCACAACATAAGACCCACGGGTCCGAGCGTATTCAGGTACGTGCAGAGGCTCTACTATCAGATGTCTCTCCTTCAGCGTTTCGAGAATCGGGACCTCAATATGGAAGTCGTTAAGAGCTTAGACCTGCCGCCATCCAGAGGAGCCGTCTTCAGGAAGGAGGTATTCGGCATAGTCGGTGAATTTAATGAGGACCGTCTTACGGGCGAAGACGGAGAATTCGGGATGAGGATGGCCTCCAATGACATGCCGGTTTTTTTCTTCATGAATAAATATATTGACCACTGGGAAGATAAGGGCCTCATCGGCTATCTTAAACAGAGAATAAACTACGGCAGCGGGTTCTTCAGAGTGCTGCAGTCACATAATCCGGGAGTAGCGGATAAGCAGACCATGATGGCCGTCTTGTCTTCGACCATAGAGCGATACCGCCGATGGCTCCGGCTATCTTACGACCTTCACCGTTGTCCGGAATATATTCTACTTTCGCCTTTCATAGTCCTGTTCCTATTTTTCTTTTATGGAGGCTTCTACCTTGAATCGACAAAGATTGCTGCACCAGCCGTGCCCAAGGAATCACAAATAGAGAACTGACCTTCAACCAGCCTCGGAGTAATCACTTTATGCTTCTCGCAGCAGAATGAGATTAAAAGAAACGCTCTTCAGACTTAGCCGCAAGAAAGGTCTCGTTTTCGCAGGAAAGGCCGCATACTCCCTCTGCGCGAGACTCGTATCTTTGTATTTCCGAATTACTCCGGAGATACGTTCGGTCTATCTTGCAGGGAGCATGTCTGGGGGAGACATAATACCGGGCCTGAGCGATATCGACTTCGTAATCGTAGTTAGGGGGCTGGACAGTAAAAACGAGTATGAGTTCCTCAAGAATCTCGAGGAAAAGTTAAGATATATGCTGCCCCCGTTCGGAAAAGATAAAATAGGAACTCATGTCATCGTTTATACCGCAGGGGAATGGGCTATTCTGGGCGATATATTCCAGGGTAAGAAATCCGGCAGTCCACTTGCATTATTTGATAAAGATGTAATTACTTTCACTAACCGTTTCGGCCCGGCCCTAAAAGCGTTACACCATTATTATAAGGCCCATTGGCGACTGGAGATGATCGAGCAGAATATCGTCGACCCTCCGATAAATGATTATGAGCTTCGGTTGAAGGAAAGGCTTTTAGAAAGGTGTTTACGATCAATATTAAACGGAATTGAAGAAAATGATCTCAATACGAACCATTCAAACCTGTTATCAGAATCGAAACACGAGATAGAGGAGCTACTAAGGAAATCAGCGGAACTGGGAAGCGATGGTCTCCACCCGGCAATTCTATCTCGACTGCTCCACTTCTTTGATCTTGCGACAAATGGCAACGTCTTCCCCGGAGAGTATTTGTATGAGAGTATGGGTATCAACGAGAAGCCTTCTACAACCGAAGAAAATGGAAATGCTGATAAGGATAGGCTCAACAGGGTTCAGGATATATCCATTCTCTTGAGAGATGAAATCATAAGCTGTCCCGTATTTTATTGCCGGAATAACAATACCGATTACTTCATTTATGACCTCAGCCGATATCATATCACAGAAATATTGATCGGACATTATAGATGTAATAACGAGCTCAGCTTCAGAATACTGTCGAAATCCAGATGCGACAATCTTTATTTTGTCTTTCAGGAAAGTTCGGCGCGCTTCACCTGTCTTGGAGACAATAAACAGTATCTGTTGAAAGTAGGCCTCGATGATGACAGGATTATTTTGGAATCTTATACGTTATTTCCTCAGCTCAGGTCACTTATAAACTCCAGGGATCCTATAAGGTACAAGGCGTTCCATGAGAAGGCCCGGAAACTAATCAGTTTGATCGAATCGCGAATACCGTCTGAAGCCCAGCAAACGGCGTCAACTAAAGAGGAGTTGCGGGATATCAATTGCTCTCGACTTGAAGGAAGCGATTACGAGCGATTCAGTAATTTAAGAGAGACCTCCTGTATATTAAGGGACAGATTAAATTCCTTCCTCGAATCGAA
>MFCJ01000026.1:14032-17370 GCA_001775255.1 Candidatus Dadabacteria bacterium RIFCSPHIGHO2_12_FULL_53_21 | reverse complement strand
ATTTATTCGTTCATACAGGAGAACGATTGTTTCGTCATGGACGAGGCGCTCAAAACCAAAGTGATATTGTGCTCCCCGATAACGCTGTACGCCGTCCTTGCCGTAATCAGGCAGGCGGTCGACAACTTTAATCTGCAGAGAACTACGAACGATATCCTTTCACTCTACGGCGCGTTCAACAAGCAGTGGGAAAGCTATACCGGATCATTCGACAAACTGGGGAAGAGGATCGCAGATGTGCAGATGGAGTACGATAGTCTGACTACCACGAGGACCAATAAGGTCGAAACCGCGCTCAGGAGAATCGAGCAATTGAGGAGCCAGAACAGCCTGCCGGCCGCCGATATGTCCCTTCACGAAATAACGTCCGCAGAGGACGAGAACGCGGAATCCGAGGGATGACAGCCGGGGCCCGGATCTGTTTTAGAAAACTGCCGCAGACCAGGATTATGATTCAGGGGAAACGAACGGACGGGCGGGCCCTTGGCCGGAGCCCGCGGGTTTGCTTGATATCTATGGTTAACGATTATTGGTAGGCCGCGAACACGACGGCGGCTATAACTGTGGTCCAGAGCCCGCTCTTGTCGCCGACTGCAGTCTGTGTGTTGTTCATGGTCTTTACGGTGTGGCCGCTTATCTTCCAGATGTCCTTCTGCTCGTCATAACTCTTATCGGGGTCAAAAGGCGCCCCAATCGTCGTCGCGAGCATGTAGGCCGCGAGGTCTTCGGCGTACTCACCGGCTATCGTGTCGTTCTGGCCGTAGCTGTGGTGCTCGGATATATAACCGTGGCGGTCGGGGTCTTTCGGTATGGCTATGCCCGTGGTTGCGGCCACCAGTCTGTTGGGCTCGTTGGTCGCGTTCTCGCTCATAACGACGTGCACGATCTGTCCGGGGCTCAGGTACTTGAGGCCGTTCGTACGCGATATGAGCTTGCAGTTGGGAGGGAATATGCTCGATACCTTTACGAGGTTATACGCGGCTATTCCGGCGTCCCTGAGGGCCATTTCGAAGCTCGTGAGCTTCTCCTTGTGCCTGCCTACCCCTTTGGTTATAAAAGCTTTTTTTGGTAGAAGCAATTTGCTTACCTCCATGGAATAAGAGCAGAATTTTCTACTATAAGTAGGCGCTTGTCAAACACCGTAAGAATTGCCAATAATTCCGGGCTGCTACGCCCCGACTTTAACGTTATAAGTGCAGGGGTGACGATATTTGTGGCAATTTATTCCGCACAATTTTCAGCAGCCTGAATATCGTCGTATGTAACCCCTTGAAATCACACACTTGATGATTAGGTTAGATATTGGCATGTAACTTGCATATAAAATCTTGTAATGTGCATAGATACATTACATGTCTTATTACAAAATTCAACAGGAGGTAGGAAGAAATGGACATTAAGATAGTCCCGTATACGATCGATCCGTCTTGCGACTGTTCGCCCGAAGCCGTGGGTTCAGACAAAAACCTCCATATAGGGAAGGCGCACACTCCGATCACTTATTGGGGGGTATTTCTGAACGAGAGCAGGGTTTCCACGACCTCGTCCAGGGAGCTCGCCGAAAAGACCAAGGCCTGGATGGAGAACTGGCTCGTAAGCCCGCAATAACGAAAACGAAGTTCCGACACCCCATACCTGCCGCATTAGGGCATCGTAATCGATGCGTTGATGCGGCTTTTTTTATATCTGATCCGATAAAAATCCTGTCACGAGACCGTCAGTTTATCCCCGCGCTGTGAACTCCTTTGACTGTTTACTCCCTTTGGAAGTATATTAGTCATCATGGACTTTAACATTAAGTGGAACGCACAGGAATGAGAGCCGTCGTCACGGGGGGGACGGGGTTCATCGGAGGGAGGCTCGTCGAAGAGCTCGTCGCTAACGGGCACCGGGTGAAGTGCCTCGTCAGGGATACGAGCAACGTCAAGATGCTGAAGGAGCTCGGCGCCGAGCTGTGCCATGGAGACCTCGGGGACGAGGGGAGCCTGAAGAGGCTGCCCGAGGGGGGAGACGTAGTGTTCCACCTCGCGGCGCTCGTTTCCGACTGGGGAGAGAGGCGGGAGTTCCGGAGATTTAACGTAGACGCGACAAGGACACTCCTCGAAGCGTCCGTGAAAGCGGGCGTGAAGAGGTTCGTCCACATGAGCTCTTCTACCGTCGTATGGAAATCCGACTTCTGGAGCGTCCACAACCTGAACGACATCGACGAGACTTACCCCTACAGGGAGAGGTACAACGATTACTATAACGAATCCAAGGCCGACGCGGAGAGGCTGGTCCTTCGTTTTTGTAAAGAGGGCGGGCTCGGCACCGTGGTTATAAGGCCCTCTAACGTCTGGGGCGCCGGGGACCTGGTCATACTCCCACGCATAGCGGCCGCCGCCCGTAAGGGGATACTCCACCCGATGGGGAGCGGCGAGAGGGCCGTCACGCCCTGCCACGTATCGAACCTCGCCCGCGCGCTGATCCTCGCCGCGGGGAGCGGCAAGGCGCCGGGCAATATCTACTTCATCAACGACGGGGTCAAAATAGGCTACATGGATTTTCTCCGGAAGCAGCTGAAAGCGGCCGGCATGGACTGGTCCCCCGGCTTCTCGGTGCCGTATAAGCTCGCCTACGCCATGGCTGCGCTCCTGGAGCTCATATACAGGGCCGGGAAGTCGAAGAAGCCCCCTGTGCTCACGAGGTTCGCCGTGGCCGCGCTCGCCGGAAGCAGGAGCTATTCAATAGAGAAAGCAAGGCGGGAGCTCGGGTACGTGCCCTCGGTCGATATGGACGAGGGGATGAGGGAGATGGAGAATTGGGTCAAGCTGCTCGGCGGAACGGACGCGCTTTTAAAGTAGCGGTTTGTAGGGGGTTGTCAAAGAGTGTGTGGCCAAACGTTCTAAATATAAACTAAAATAAAAGTATGAAGCTGAAGTTTCAAGTTCCGTTAAAAATTTACCTTCTTGGAGACAATGAAGAGCACTTGAATTTGAGTACTTCTTTTATTCATGATGGAGTTCGAGTATTTATTAGGTTTAATGGTGATAATCCATTTACACTACCTGATGATCCTTCGGTAAGGGGTATCCGGTTAGTTCGCAAAATTAATGGACTTGAATGCGAAATCGAATATATTGACTCCGATAATCCAGAAATATTAAGACTCATAACCAAAGAAATCAACTTTGTTAATATCTTAAATTTTCTAAAACCAATAATAAACAGAATTTTACGCGCATTACGCAATTGGGGTTTTGTATATTCTATAGTTGAAATAAATCCAAACGATGCTAAAGCTGAATACCTAATAAGATCATGGAATGTGGAATATTCTTCTGATTCTGTAGTGTGGA
>MFCJ01000026.1:12493-13959 GCA_001775255.1 Candidatus Dadabacteria bacterium RIFCSPHIGHO2_12_FULL_53_21 | reverse complement strand
CCATTGTTGAAGCTATTATTTGTTTGGAAATCGTATTGTCACAATTTTTAAAAGCGTATCTTAAAATTGAAAAAAGTATTTCACAAGAGAGGATAAATGACTTTCTTACAACAGGTTTTGGAATAAAGTCTAAGGTTTCAGGTCTATTAGATCTTGTATTATCTCTAGAAGATATGAGATTAATTGAATTGGATAATATTAGAACCGCAATCGAATGGCGGAATAAAATTGTGCATAAGACTGGTAAACTCCCTGAATATATTTCTGAAAAAGAGCTAGAAGAGAAAATTAATTCTGTATTAACTCTTGCTTTGTTGCTGGGCCATAAACGGGATCAAATTAATAGTGCTCCTATGCTCAAAGAGTTTAGTAACAAACTCGCTGTGGATTTCAACCTTCCTGAACCTCATATCACACTTGTTCAAAAACACCTTTATATAATAGATTTTGATTTTATAGAATTTGAATTGCCATCCGATATTGAGCGTACTATTAGCTCTGTTGCTATGTCAGCATCTTCTTTTTTAACTTCTTCGGATCATAGATTTGATCCTGAGAAACATCTTGTCATTAGATTTATAGTCTTATTAGAAGGTGTCAGGGCGCGATGGAAGAAAAATAAAGTAGAGATATATAAATAGGAATCCATTTTTCTCAGGAATATTAGCCTTTGCAGAAACAATTGCAAGACTATAGCTTATGATGTAGTTTTCTTCACACCTCTGACATGCGGGACTCTCTCACAGATAACACATACGGTATAAAGGCCGAGGGGCTGACGAAATCTTTCGGCCCCTTTGAAGCGCTCCGCGGTATAGACCTCAGCGTTAAAAGGGGCGAGTTCTATACCCTCTTCGGCCCGAACGGCGCCGGGAAGACGACGCTCATAAAAATACTTTCCACACTCGCCAAGCCTTCCTCCGGGAAGCTCACCATAGCGGGGCACGACGCCGTAAAAGACCCCGACAGCGTAAGGGGTGTGACAGGCGTCGTCTCACACGACCCGTTTTTATACGAGAACCTGAGCGCCTTCGAGAACATCAAATTTTTCGGGACCATGTACGGGGTGCACGATGCGGACAGGAGGGCGGGCGAGGTGATAGACCGCGTCGGCCTCGGGAAGCGGATGCACGACCTCGTCAGGAACTTCAGCAGGGGGATGAAGCAGAGGCTTGCCGTAGCGAGGGCGATAGTCCACGACCCCGGCATACTGCTTCTCGACGAGCCCTACACCGGGCTCGACCAGCACGGGGCCGGGGTCTTCGGCGAGATGCTGTCCATGCTTAAATCGGACCGGAGGACCATACTGATGACCACGCACAACATAGAAGAGGGGCTCGACCGGAGCGACCGGGTAGGTATCCTCGCCGGGGGCAGGATGGTATACGAGAGCCGGAGGGATGGGGTCGACAGGGAGGCCTTCAGGGAGATTTATATCTCCAGGGTCGAAAACGCCTGATCCTGAC
>MFCJ01000026.1:10442-12379 GCA_001775255.1 Candidatus Dadabacteria bacterium RIFCSPHIGHO2_12_FULL_53_21 | reverse complement strand
CTTCGCAAATGCCTGTTCCGGGGATATGGCAATACATTATATATGAGATGTAACTATCAGACATATATATATTAATGAGTCCTTTTTTATACGTTTTATACGGTTTGAGGCGATGTTGGCCGCCTTCGGACGCCCCGGCTCGGGTATATATGCCTGAACCGGACTGTTTAAAAATCATTAGAGAGGGGAATTCAAAGTATTGAACAAGGTCTGGGCAATTATCAGAAAGGACATAATCACCGAGTTGAGGACGAAGGAGCTCTTTACCTCGATGCTTACCTTTTCACTCCTCGTCACGGTCATATTCAGCTTCGCGTTCGGTTTCTCGACCGGGCTCGTGAAGCTCGCCGTCCCGGCGATGCTCTGGATAACGTTCACGTTCGCGGGCGTGCTCGGGCTCTCGCGCTCATTCGCGCTCGAAAAAGAGGGTAACGCCGTGCTGGGACTCCTCCTCACCCCGACGGACAGGAGCCTCATTTATTTCGGCAAGATGATAGGTAACGCCATATTCGTGTTCATAGTCGGCATGATCATCGTCCCGATGTTCGTCCTCTTCTTCAACCTCGATTTTCTGAGCACCCTTCTGCCGCTTATTCCCGTAATATTCCTCGGCTCCCTGGGATTCGTCGCGGTAGGCACGCTCTTTTCGGCCATGGCCGTCAATACGAGGCTCCGCGAGGTGCTCCTCCCGATACTCCTCTTCCCGATCATAATCCCGCTCATAGTGAGCGCGGTGAAGCTATCGGGACTCGTCCTCGAGGGCAAGCCCCTTTCCGAAGGGGCGTCCGCTTTACAACTCCTCATCGCATTCGATATAATCTTTATTGCCGCGTGCGCGGTTGTGTTCGAATACGTCATAGAGGAATCCTGAGCAGGCTTGCAGCGGGGATACACAAATGAGAAAAGCACTCGCGGTACTCACGTTCATCCTGATGGCGGCGTCCCTGTACGCGGCCTTCGTTTACGCCCCTACCGAGCCGAAGATGGGGCACATACAGCGGATCTTCTATATACACATGGGGACCGTGTGGGTGGCGACCGTCGCGTTCATACTCGTATTCGCCGCTAGCGTCATGTATCTCTGGAAGGGGACGAGGAAGTGGGACATCCTGGCCTACTGCTCGGCCGAGATAGGCGTCATCTTCCTGACGATCACTATCCTGACGGGGAGCATATGGGCGAAACCCGTCTGGGGGACATGGTGGACCTGGGAACCCCAGCTCACTACCACGTTCATATTGTGGATACTCTACATCGTCTACCTGGTGCTTAGATCGTCGGCGGGGAGCGACACGAAAAAGGCCAAATTCGCGGCGGTGTTCGGTATAATCGCCTTTATAGACCTCCCGCTCGTCTACGCATCGGTGAGGGTGATGAGGGGCATCTCCCCTGTGGTGTTCGGCCCGGGTGGGGGTGGCATAGCCCCTCAAATGATGCACGCGCTCCTTATTAACCTCGCGGCCTGCTCCCTCCTGTTCGTGCTCCTCCTTCTGGAGAGGATAGACCTCGAGCGCATGGGCGACGAGCTTGCGGTGCTCAAGACCCGCGAGGGATGAGACGCCTGTTTCTCGCGTCCGGGTCCGGGCAGGGCCTCGAATACAGGTAAGTATTTACTTTAATAATATGCTATACCTCATCCTGTACAATAAATAATATTAATCATGGCAGATCGTTTCCAGCTCGGTTAGGTTCGGGTAAGTGTTAATGGAACTCCACGGTGAAATGTACGACTACTACATCATGGCGGCGGCGGCGATAGGCCTCATCGAGTGCTTTTTCGGCTATAGGATACTGAGGTTCATTTTGGGTGTGCTCGGATTTATAGCCGGGGCGGTAATCTTCGGGAGCCTGGGGTACGAGCTTTCCGGGGGCAGCGAGCTTATTTCCATTGCCGCGGGTATCGCGGGCGGTCTCGCCGGGGCCTTTATCACGTATAC
>MFCJ01000026.1:9492-10399 GCA_001775255.1 Candidatus Dadabacteria bacterium RIFCSPHIGHO2_12_FULL_53_21 | reverse complement strand
TTCATGACGGCGTCCTACGTATTCGGAATCCTGAACATGGACCCCATGCCCGTCGCGCTAATAGCCGCGGCCGCTCTCGGCGGCATACTCGCCGCGGTACTGCAGAAGCCCATGCTGATACTCGCGACGGCGTTCGGCGGGGCATACGCAGCGGTGGCCGGCATCTCTTACCTTATATCGAAGAACTTCGACCCGCTCGACCCCGAGTTCCTCAACACCCTCGGCGAGGACCAGCTCTACAGGATGGCGATAATATGGTTCGGCCTCGGCGTATTCGGCTTCGTGGTACAGCTCATGACGCTTCCCCGGAGGGAGGAAACCCCCGAAGAAGAGGCCGGCAGCGGGGATGCGGCTCACGGAGAAACCGGCGAAGGGGAGAAGGAAAAAAACTCATGAAGGTGAAAAATAACAAGAAAACGATACTTGTATTACCGCCACCGAATTTTGAAAAAACGAACTTATTGATTCAACTAGTAAATTGGGCGGCACAAGAAGCTTCACAGAAATTAAATGTAGACATTGGCTTAAATTATTCTCATTTATTAGGGCATAACGTCGAATTAAGAAATTTATATTCTGATATTAGTGATGCAGACCTAATAATCGCCGATATTAGTCCTCCCAACGAAAATACTTTGTATAAAATTGGAATCGCGGATGCCCTTAAAAAGCCTGCCATAATTTTATCATATATAGAAAACCCTATTCCGTTTGAAATATCTCAGCGTCGAATAATTCTGTATGACAGAAGTGAAAATCAATCTAGGACAATTATTTCAGAACTTACAAAGAGTATAATAAATGCTTACAAATCTCCGGATATTTTTAAGATGAATTTTAATATAGACCCCAAATCAAAACAAATAATGCCGAAGGTGTTTATCAGTTATAGCCACGCTGATAAAAA
>MFCJ01000026.1:9183-9419 GCA_001775255.1 Candidatus Dadabacteria bacterium RIFCSPHIGHO2_12_FULL_53_21 | reverse complement strand
CAACCCCTTCTCGCAAATGCTGAAAAAGGAGGAACTAGAATTTTGCCATTAATTTTAAAACCTTGTCTTTTTGATCTCCATCAAAATCTCCATCAGTTTCAGGCAATAAATCAGCCCACAAAACCTCTCTTAAATCTTAGCGAGATCGAACAAGAAGAATGGTATACAAAGGTTGCTAGAATCGTGGAACAAGAAATTCGTAGCAGGAAATAGCTTGTAGCAAAATATGATAGTGA
>MFCJ01000026.1:0-9114 GCA_001775255.1 Candidatus Dadabacteria bacterium RIFCSPHIGHO2_12_FULL_53_21 | reverse complement strand
CTGATAGAATTCGCTGGTGTTCCGATCCAAACCCACTACCGTCTTCCACCCGGGAAGAGCCGAACCTTCAGGCTCCTTCCGAAGCTCTTTGGCTACGTGACTGTCCAAAGGCACCTCCAACCACGGCTCGATGAGGTAAAGATTGAAGGCCTCACATAGGAACCGGTTGTAGACAACATGGCGCAAGAAGATGTTTAGGAACTTTCGGGCCGAGCCCCAGTGTCTGCCGCCCCGAGGCAACTTGGACTGGAAATCGATAGTCTTCCGATTCATCCAATGCTTGAACTGTTTCTCGGATAGGCCGTGAATACGAGAGAGACGAAGTTTCGCCAGATAGTTGCGGGCGGCCGCGACGGTCCCCTTCGGTCCCATTCCTCTCGCCGTCGAGGCACCAATAGACCTACTCGCGATATTTCCTTGAAGCGCGCTTATGAATTTAGCATCCATGGTTGTTGGCTAACTCCTTATTAAAGCAAAATTGTCCGTTATATTCGTGCCCGAAGATAGTAATACACATAATAAGCATGATATCAATGAAATAACAAATTAGAAAAAATGTCAAGTCCCCAGGAAAGAGGTACCAGTCCCCGAGGAAGAGGACGCCGAGGCAGAGGAGGAAACTCACGTGGACGCCGGCGAAGATGGGTGAGGACGGGCTAGCCTCTCCGCCCCTATTACTAAAATTAGTCGTTGACCCGTTCATCTACATCCATGAAAATTAGGATAGCTAAATAATATCGCCGGCCGCCTCCGCCATTAAAAGATATTTTTAATGTACGCTCGGTACGGGTATCTTTTTAAGGAGGGAGCACCGTATTCGCATCGCAGTGAAAAGAAGAATTATCTTCATATTGATGATCCCGCTTTTATCCGCAGCCGCCTCGTGCTATGACACGGCGGAAAAGGAGACGAGCGTAATGAAATTCCCCGTGTCCGACCCGGGGGAGTTCAAGGCGCTCGACGCCCCGGTCATAGACAGGGCCGTAACGAGCGACGGGAACGGCTCTCTATACGTAGATGCGGGTTCCCCGGTGAGCGTGGCGCTCTACACGGTGGAAGGCGCCGGGTTCGAGCACGCTCGCGCCGCCTATAAAGCGATGCTCAGGACGGAAGGCCTTACGGCCGAGGGGGATTCGAGAGGAATCGCCTATCTCGAAATGAAGGTCCGCTACCCGGGGGGAGAGGAGCTGGTCTCCCGCGGCCCCGCGGTGCCCCCATCGGGAACTACCGGGTGGATACCCGTAGAGGCGGTGATTTACTCGGATAAGGGCGTCACACCCGAGAGCGTTTCGCTCGCCCTCGTCGTCGACGGGAAGGGAAAGGTATGGATAGACGACGTCGTGCTTTTAACACAGCCGCTCAGGCTCGATTACCTCTTCTGGGGGCACGCGGTTGTCTGGATTGTGCTCATCATATATATTTATTATCTCCTCGGAAAACAAAGGAGAGTCAGGAGCGAGCTTGCGGCGCTCGGGAAGGGGTCGTAGACCCCGCATTATGCAAGCTTCGCTGCGTTTGTCTCTGAAAGGGTGAGAGAATGCTGAAGGGAAAATTAAAATTCATAATAGCCATCGCGGTTATCGCCCTTGCCGTGAGCTACCTCGTTTACGGCGGGGTCAAGGATACGATGGTCTATTATTTGACCGTGAAGGAGCTCAAGAGCAAGGTCCCCTCCGTTTACGGCGAGAGGATCAGGGTGTCGGGCAAGGTCGTTCCCGGTTCGATAAAGCACGGACCCGACGGCTCGCTCGAGTTCAGCCTCTCTGACGGCGGGGGCGACATAGACGTCGCCTACTCCGGGATCGTGCCCGATATTTTCAAGGACGACGTGGAAGCGGTGGTAGAAGGCCAGTACGGGAGCGACAACGTCTTCGCAGCCGACGTGCTTCTGGCCAAGTGCCCGACCAAGTACGAGTCAACGGAAGCGTTATATAATTCCGGGACTGAGGGCAAAGGGGTTAAAACCTACTGATGGTCGAAACAGGCAAGATATCACTATTCCTGGCGTTCGCCGTATCGATATACGTCGTCTGCGCTTCTGTTTACGGCGCGAGGGCGGGGAAAGGCGATTTCGTAAAGAGCGCGCGTAACGGCATGCTCGCCGTCTGTTTCCTTCTAATAATCGCGACGGGCGCACTCATTCACTCGCTCGTCAACCTCGATTTCAGCCTCAAATACGTTGCGCTCAACACGAGCACGGACCTCCCGGTGATATACCGGATAACGTCCCTCTGGGCGGGGCAGGCGGGCTCTTTACTCCTCTGGGCGCTCATACTCTCGGTATACTCGGCGCTCGTCGTCCTCGATACGCGTACGAGGTCGAGGCTCCTCATGCCTTACGTCGTCGCGGTGCTCGCCGCCATAACGGTCTTTTTCACATACCTTATATGCTTCGTCGAGAACCCGTTCCAGGCGCTCCCGGTTGCCGCTGTGGAGGGGAGGGGGTTAAACCCCATACTCCAGAACGCATACATGGCCATACACCCGGTGACCCTTTACCTTGGCTACGTCGGCGTGAGCGTGCCTTTCGCCTTCGGCATGGGCGCTTTGCTCAGCGGGCAGCTGGGGGACGAATGGATAAAGTACTCCCGTAAATGGACGCTCTTCGCGTGGACCTTCCTGAGCGTGGGGCTCTTGCTGGGGGCGCGCTGGGCCTACCTCGAGCTCGGATGGGGCGGATACTGGGCGTGGGACCCGGTCGAGAACGCGGCGTTCATGCCGTGGCTCGCAGCGACGGCATTCGTCCACTCGGTCATGATCCAGGAGAAGAAGGGCATGCTCAAAAAATGGAACATGGCCCTCATCATACTCACCTTCTTCCTCGCTGTGTTCGGAACATTCATAACCCGGTCGGGCGTCATATCGTCTGTCCATTCATTCGCGCAGAGCGACATAGGCCCGCTCTTTTTAGGCTTCATTGCATTCATACTGCTTTTTTCGTTCGCTATGTTCCTCTACAGGATAAGGGACCTCGAATCGGAGAACAGGTTCGACTCGATACTTTCCAGGGAAAGCGCGTTCATATTCAATAACCTGCTTTTCCTGGGAGCCGCGTTCGCCGTTTTCCTCGGTACAGTATTCCCGATAATGTCGGAGGCGCTCACGGGGAATAAGATCCTCGTCGGCTCTCCATATTTTAACCGTGTGAACGTCCCCATAGCGCTCGTCCTTATTTTCCTCATGGGCGTGGGCCCGCTTATCTCGTGGAGGAAAGCGTCCAGGGAAAATCTGATGAAGAATTTCCTGGTCCCGGTCATTACCGGGGCGGTTACGGCCGGCGTGCTCATTGCGCTCGGGGTGAGGGAGGTTTACGCGATCCTTTCGTACGCCTTCTGCGCATTCGTCACGGCGACCGTATTCACGGAGTTCTTCCGCGGAGTCGCAGTGAGGAGCGGAAGGGGCGAGAACCCCGCGCTCGCATTCGTGCGCCTCGTGTCCCGGAACAAGAGGAGGTACGGCGGGTACATAGTACATATAGGCGTCGTAGTGATAGTGATAGGCATCACGTCCTCCTCCGTATTCGTGACGGAGAAGCAGGCGACCCTCACCAAAGGCCAGTCGCTCGAGCTGGGCGGCTATACGCTTACGTTTCAGGGCATCGAGCAGTACACGACAGACGCTAAAAACGCGACCGTGGCCAAACTCGAAGGGTATAAGAACGGGAAGCCCATAGGGCCGGTATCACCGGAAAAGAACATCTATAAATACGAGGGCAACCGCGAGATTAACCAGGAGACGGAAGTCGCACTAAGGTCC
Organism: Candidatus Dadabacteria bacterium RIFCSPHIGHO2_12_FULL_53_21; assembly: GCA_001775255.1. Lineage (GTDB taxonomy): Bacteria > Desulfobacterota_D > UBA1144 > Nemesobacterales > UBA2774 > 2-12-FULL-53-21. The sequence continues at coordinate 5,358 of MFCJ01000026.1, read as the reverse complement.
ACGTTCACCGACGACCTGTACGTGATACTGATGAGCTACGGTGAAGACGGAACGGCGACGATACGGGTCATGGTGAACCCGATGGTGAGCTGGATATGGTCGGGCGGAGTGGTGCTTCTGATAGGGGCTATCGTAACCATGTGGCCCGGCGGACGGAAAGAGAGGGAAGAGGTTTTCGTCAGGTACACTCTTCACGACAGGGACAGGACCGCCAAGGTGTAATAATTCCGAGCCGCTGTTTTCAGCGCGAATCATATTAAGGGACACATTTGGAAACCATACTGGCTTTAGCTATCGCTTTACTTGCCGCTCTCTTCATATCCATGCCGTTTTTTTTCAAAAGCAAAACGGCGGGGGGCGACGAATATTTCCCCGACCCCCGCGCGGAGAAAACGAAAGAGCTCGGGTCCAGAAAAGACTCTCTCCTGACGGCGATAAAGGACATAGAGTTCGATTACGGGCTCGGGAAGCTGACGCGCGAGGATTACGAGGAGCTCCACGGGAAGTACAGGATGGAGGCCGCCGGGCTCCTTAAAGAGATCGACTCTCTCGGCGCCGGGGCATCGGCGGACGGCGGCTCCGAGGACATAGAGAGGGAGATACGCGCCGAAAGGGGCAAGTTCGTGTCGTCCTACGACGACGAAGAGTTCGAGAAGGAGATATTGCGCGCGAGGGAGGTTTCCTGGAACGACGGCCCCGAGCGGTTCTGCACGAAGTGCGGAAGCGGCTGCGCTCAGGACGACCTCTACTGCTCTAAATGCGGCGCGAAACTCAATCAGACGGAGATCCAAAATGCAAGGCCGTTATAGCGTATTAATACTGCTCGTTTCTTTTATAACTCAATTGTTGATTGCGGGTACGTACGCGTCATATGCCCAAAAGAACCCGCACGACATGGACACGATGGGGAAAGAACTGTTTATAGAAAACCGCTGCGTGAGGTGTCACACGATCGGGAGGGGGAGGTTCGTGGGGCCGGACCTCAAGGGCGTCGGGGAAAGATACGCGCGCGAAGAACTGATAAAGTGGATAGAGAACCCCCAGGCCGTATATCAGGCGACCGGGAAGATGCCCGTTAACGAAGGGTATCCCCCTATGCCGCCCATGGATATACACCCCATGGCCGCACAGGCGATCGCCGATTACCTCCTGGCGGTCAAGGCCGGGCCCGACTCGGGCAAAGGCGGGACCATAACGGGCAAGGTGCTCGACAAGACGAACGACCGGGCCGTATCGGGCGTTAAAATAACGCTCACTTCTTTCATGGGGGATAAGGAGACCGGCACGGCCGAATCGGATACGTCGAAAGACGGCGCATTCGCGTTCGCGTCTCTCCCGTGGGACAGGAGCTACATGGTTACGGTCGAATATAACGGCGCCGAGTACTCGACTGACAAGATGGTCTTTTATCCGGACGAGGACACGAAGACCCTCGATCTGCCCGTTTACGAGCCTACCGACAACGGCGCGAATATATCCATATCGGAAGGACAGATGATAGTACAGGCCGTAGAGGACGGTCTATCGATCGCCGACCTCTCGTCCTTCGAGAACAAGGGCGACAGGATGTACGTGGGGAGCGTCGACGTCGCCGGCGGCAAAAAGGAGACGCTCAGGTTCAGCGTACCTTCGGACGCGGCGAATCTGAATTTCATTCACGGGGTCAGCCCCGAAAGCATAGTCAGGACGGAGGCCGGTTTCTCGGACACAGAGAGCGTCATGCCCGGCCCCAAAAGGGTTGTATTTGCATATACGGTTCCTCTCGGCTCGGGAGGGGGCACTATAGAGAAGACAATAGAATATCCTACTGGAAATTTCCTCCTCCTCGTCTCTAAATCGAACGAGCAAGTCACTGTCGAAGGGCTCGCCGGGGGGGACGTGGTGAAGATAGAGAACGAGGATTTCATAAAGTGGTCGGGCGAGGGTCTCACTCCGGGTCATAAGATCGCTATAAAATTCGTCAACCCCGCCAGATGGAAGGATTACATCAAGTGGGCCGGTATCGCGTTTCTAGTCCTCGCGGTAGGAGGGGGGATTCTGTATTCCTCGCTCGCGAAGGGAGGACGCCCGGGCTCGGTACCGGAGAGAACGACAGTAAATAGAGAAGACCTGATGCGGAGGAGGAGCGCGCTCATAAAGGAGATCGCCGCTCTCGACGACAGGTTCGAGGCGGGGGGAATAGACGAAGCCGGTTATAGAAAACTCAGGGAAAACAAGAAGGCGGAGCTTATTGAAGTTACACGGAGACTGCGATTTTGATCACAAGTCTCCATGATGAAACTGGATTATAGACAGAAACGCGAGTCCTGCCGTTTCCGTTCTAAGAGTCCTGGGACCCAGACCCAGGGAGGTGAAACCCATTTCACAAGCAAGGAGGACTTCGTTTTCTGAAAATCCACCTTCCGGTCCAATCAATACTATAATATTCTTGGGATGTTGTAAAGGGTTATTTAGAAAATCTTTCAAGGAAACTTGACTGCCAACATGCAGTGTTATGGCTAACTCATATTGTTTACTACATTTTATTGCTTCATCGTAATTTAAAGTATTTTCTATGACGGGTGGTATGGTCCTGCCGCACTGTTTGGAAGCTTCGAGCGCTATCCTCTCCCATCTATTCCTTTTATCAGCCGTCCTGAACTGGGACCTCTCCGTAACTACGGGCACTATTGTATGTACGCCGATCTCTGTGGCCTTCTCCACGATGAAATCCATCTTTTCCCCTTTGGGGAGCCCCTGAAGAAGCGTTATGCGCAGCGGGGAATCGGTCTCGACCTTCCTCGAGGAAACGATATCGACCAGAATCTCCCTGCTCCCGACAAGCGATATCCTCCCCTCGTACTCGAGGGCGCGGCCGTCGAAGAGGGTGATCGGGTCTCCTTCCTTCATCCGCAGCACCTTCACTATGTGCCTGTAGTCGGAGCCGGTGAGAGTCGCTTTTGCGCCGTCTATATTTTTTTCATCGACCGGAAATCTGGGCATCGTCCGTCCTGGGTGAGGGATGTATCTACATCAGCCGGGGGTCCGTGAGCCGTTCAATCGCTCACGGTCTATTATTTCTTCTTCGCTTTACTCTTTCCGAAGTACCCGGCGATCTCCCGCGCGAGCTTTTCGACGGTATATTCCCCCGACGTTATTTGAGCCTTGTACCCCGCGTCACGGAGGGTCTTCCCGGTAATGGGCCCTATGCATGCGATAACGGGCTTTCCGCGCGCTTGCTTGAATCCGGGGAATAAGGAGATGAAGTTCCTCACCGTCGAAGAGCTCGTGAACGTGACCGCGTCTATCATATTCTTGTCGAGCATTCTTTTTATCTTCGCCGATGCGCCCTTTCCGGGCTTCCTCGTCTCGTATGCGGTAACGACGTCGACGACTGCGCCCATTTCCCTTAGCGCGGCGGGCAGGACGTCCCGCGCTTCCTTCGCCCTCGGTATCAGTATCCGCTTCCCTTTTATATTTTCTCTCTCGAATTTTTCGATGAGGCCTTCCGCCCTGTATTCGCCGGGGACGAGTTCGACGCGTATGCCCTTATTTTCGATCTCTTTCGCCGTGACTTCGCCTATGGCGGCGATTCTGATGCCGTAGAGCTCCCTCACGTCCTTTCCTGACACTAGGAGCCTCTCGAAAAACTTCGTCACGCCGTTCACGCTCGTGAACACTATCCAGTCGTAATCCCTCACACGAGCGGCAGCTTTGTCTATAGCCTCATAGCTCGCGGGAGGGAATATCTCTATGACGGGGAACTCTATCACGTCGGCCCCCATTTCCCCGAGGAGCCCGGCGAAAGATTCCGCCTGCCCCCTCGCCCTCGTCACGAGGACCCTCTTTCCGAACAGGGGCTTCTGCTCGTACCAGTTAATCACCTCTCTCAGATTTATCACTTCTCCCGTCACGACGACCGCGGGGGAGGTGATGTCCTTTCTCTTCTTCACGATCCCGGCTATCGTGCCGACGGTCCCGGTCACGGTCGCCTGCGAAGGGTACGTGCCCCACGTGATGACCGCCGCGGGCGTGTCCGGGGACCTCCCGTGCTTCATGAGCATCCGCATATTTTTTCCGATGTTCCTCACGCCCATGAGGAATACCACTGTGCCTATATCCGAAAGCACGTCCCAGGGGATATTGGATTCCTCCTTGGACGGGTCTTCGTGCCCCGTGACCACGGCGAACGAGGACGTGATATCCCTGTGCGTGAGCGGTATCCCGGCATAGGCGGGCACTGCCGACGCGGACGTTACGCCCGGTACTATCTCGAACGGTATCCCCTTTTTCGAGAGCGCCTCAGCTTCCTCGCCGCCCCTCCCGAATATGAAAGGGTCGCCGCCCTTGAGCCGCGCCACGGTCTTCCCTTTCCTCGCCCGGCCGGTCAGGAGCCTGTTTATCTCCGCCTGGGACAGCTCCCCGGCGCCCGCCTTCTTGCCGACGTATATTATCTCCGCGCCCCCGCGGGCGTGTGAGAGGAGCCTCGGATTGACGAGGTAGTCGTAAACGACGACGTCCGATTTCCCGAGGATTTCCATTCCCCTGATTGTCATTAGTCCGGGGTCCCCGGGTCCGGCCCCTATTAGATATACGGTTCCTGTTGTGGGCATGGCGATGATTAAAGAAAACCGAAGGGGCGCGCTATTGTCAAGGATACGCGCGGATAACGCGGAGTGTGAGATCCGTGTTAATTATATTCGCGCTTTCACAATATTTCTGTATGATAATACAGGTTATTCCGTACGCCGGAACTATCCGATATATTTAACGCGGAGGTGAGCGATGCTCGTAAAGGATTTCATGACACAAAACCCTATAACGGTAACCCCCGACAGGAGGGTTGATGAGACCCTCGAACTCATGAAGAACCTGAATTTCAGGCAGTGCCCGGTCGTGGAGGACGGCAAGCTCGTGGGCATTGTGACCGACAGGGACTTGAGGGCTTCCCTGTCCAAAGGCGGCGACGCCAGGGTCGGCGAAATAATGGCGAGGGACCTGGTCACCATTCTCGATTACACATCCGTCGAGGGCGCGGCCGAGATCATAAGGAGCGGTAAGTTCAACGCGCTGCCCGTGGTCTCGAACAAAGGAGAGCTTGTCGGCATACTAACGGTCACCGACCTTCTCGACGCGTTCCTGAAGATGCTCGGGTTCCATGAAAAACCGCAGAGGCTCGAGGTCCAGATGCCTGACGGCATCGGCCTCTTCGACGTGCTCCAGGTCATCCAAACTAATTCGGAGAAGGTGCTCTCTTTCAGCGCGGCGCCCGAGGACAGGAAGCTCTACTATTTCTGGGTGGTCAATTGCAACTTCGGCGAGGTCGAGAAGGCGCTCCGCAAGCTCGACACGAAGATAAGCACGATACATTCGTGACAT
>MFCJ01000025.1:11694-13089 GCA_001775255.1 Candidatus Dadabacteria bacterium RIFCSPHIGHO2_12_FULL_53_21 | reverse complement strand
ACGGCGTCCGACGAGACATTGAATAATATATCGACGTTCCTCGACACGGATAAGTGCGTGGGGTGCGACCTGAGCGGTGCAAACCTATACAACGCCGATCTCAGCGGTGTGGACCTTGAGGGGGCGAAGCTGAACGACGCGATACTGGCTAACGCAAACCTGAGCGGGGCGAATCTTAACGGGGCCGAGCTCAGGAACGCGGACCTCACGGGTGCAAACCTTTCGGGAGCGGCGCTTGCGGGGGCCGACCTCAGCGGTGCGGTGCTTATAAACTCCGACCTTACGGACGCCGACCTGACCGCCGCCAACATGGAAGGCGCGGATACGATGGGGGCTAATTTCACCGGTGCGAACAGGACCGGGACATTCATCACAAACGCGGAGCGCGATGAAACGGATACAGGGGATGTAAGCGACCCGGGGGTCGATCTGAATGCCGAGACAGATACATGCCAGGTCGGCAGGCTCACGCCCGGAGACGGCACCAAGGACCTTCTGATATCGGCCAGATGTGATGTGCCGGCGGGTGTATTCCTATATCAGAACGTAAACATTATAAAAAACGGCGTACTAAATTTTGCGGACACCGGCGGAGAGACGCATTTCTGGGCCAAATCGATACTGGTCGAGAGTGACGGGACAATATTGGCAGGCAATGAGCAAACACCTTTCGGGGCCAATAAAGGGGTCCTCACTATACACCTGTACGGAATGGATAGCGACAAGACGGGTATCACGTGCAAGAGTCCTCAGAGTACCTCCTCGGCCCCTCCATGTGGTATAGATAAGACCGCATGGGATTCGAAGGGAGCATCTTCAGTTTCACTCCCGGGTGGAGTATCGGATCGTTTCTACCAGTATACGGAGCATGATAATGCTTTAAACGAGACGGGTTTCTTCGGCAGGAAGGTATTCGCGGTTTCTTACAACGGGACGCTGAAACTATACGGCAACAAGGGGGCAACGTATAAGGACAAAGTGGATAATTGGGATTCGGGGACGAGCTGGGTGAGATTAAGGAACGATAAAGACGCAACGAAAACCCTGATATTTCTTGACCGCGACGTCGATTGGGCGGAGGGCGACAGAATAGTTATCACCACAACTGACTATCTGCCCGGGCATTCCGAGGAGCTTCAAATCATAGAGAAGCAAGGTCCTAGGAAACTGAGTGTATCTATAATAGACCCGAAAACGAACAAGCCTCCTGATGGTTGCAAAAAGAATTCGCTGAACGCGGACACGTGCGGTCTCAAGTGGGTGCATAACGGCGACCTATACCCTGATAATAATTTCAATTTTAACAGCGGTGATCTCGCGAGACTCCAGCTGAATGTAAAGCTGGCCAACGGAGGGGTGGACAACGGGAAGGCGCTCGTGGAGACGCGCGCGGCC
>MFCJ01000025.1:0-11682 GCA_001775255.1 Candidatus Dadabacteria bacterium RIFCSPHIGHO2_12_FULL_53_21 | reverse complement strand
ACACGGAGCATACGTATAGTATCGGCGGGGGACAGCATTCCGACGACTGAAGCGGGCAGGACGTGTAAATTCGACTGCTTCCCAACGGGTTATTACGGCGGTCAGACGATGTTCAGACAGGGGATCAAGCTGGTGCAGGTACAGGGCGTCGAGTTCTACCAGCTCGGCCAGGGCGGGCGCAAGGGGCGTTATCCCGTCCATCTGCACCTTCTGCGTCTGGCGCCGGCCACTACCTTCGTGAAAGACAGCTCCGTAAACGAATCCATGACCAGGTGGTTTACATTCCACGGCACGCAGAACGTGACCCTCGCGAGGAACGTGGGCTGGAAGTCGATAGGGCACGGTTATTACCTCGAGGACGGCACGGAGACAGACAATAAGCTATATTCGAACATAGGTATCTTCGCCCGGGCGGCAATCGACAACCCACAGAACCCGCGCAAGGTGCCGGGAATCCTGGCGTATACGGCAAACAAGGAAGTTACCACGGATGTCCCCTACCATTCCGATTACGCACAGCCGGCTGTGTTCTGGATAATGAACGGCTGGAACGATATCGAGTACAACATGGCGGCGGGTGCGAACGCATGCGGAATATGCTACTGGTGGGTGCCGGGGGCTATAAGCGGCATGTCGCAGGACCAGAAGTGGGAAAAATACGCCTCACAGCAGAGTAATTTAGGCAGGGCGGGCATTACGCCGCTCAAGAACTTTAAGGGGAATTACTGCACGTCGGCGATGAACGCATTTAATTCCATTCAGGACATCAGCAGTTGTAACGGCGTCGGCGGTCCCCTGGACTCCACATTTCCGGTTTTCCAGCCGATAACGGCAGGGAACCTTTCACCAGCGCCTAACCGGGGGGAGGCGGAGAAATATTATCCCAAGGTTTCCGGCGGGCATAATCCGACGAAGTGCGACAAGACGGACTGCAGTAATGAACCCGTCTGCACCCCGGGAGACCGAAAGAATTGCATTGTCGCAGTGATCAATCAGTTTACAACCGCGTTTAACTGGGCCGAGACTAACTTTTCGGCTATATGGCTACGCCCGCGGTGGTATCTTGTTATTAACAGCGTGATCTCGGACGTGCAAAACGCGGGCCTGACATTCGTGACAGGCGGCGACTATACGGAATCAAATTTCTTCCCCGGACAGTGGCAGCTTGCGAGACAGAACGTCTTTATCGGCCAAACGCAGCCCAATAACGCCCTGGCGTCGGCCGCAGGCCCCGTCAATAAGAATTCGCCCCTCACATGCGCTCTCCTTACCAACGGCCATCCCGTCGGTAATTACTGTTTCCTAAGGGAAGAGGGGATAAGCATACCGCTCTCAAATTTCGCGAACAATCAGAGGATGTTCAATATATACGACGGCCCCAGCTTTGAAGACTCAAACGCCTTTTTAGATATCAAAAAGTCGGTCATAGACGATTGCACAGTCGGACAGGGGAGCTGTTCATCGAGTAAGTCGATGTATGGAGGGGTTCCTCTCATGCCCTATGATAAAAAGAAGAATCAGTGTTATCTGCCGAACGCGGCAATCGCCTGGAAACAGCCGAACGGGTTTTACTATCCCCCCGCGTTCCACTCGGCGAACCTCTACTTCGCTAACAGCGTCGATATACGCCACTTCGTAATAGAGCCGTTGTTCGTACCGGGCGGCAAGTTCGCGTTTCAGAGCGACGACGACCGCGTCAAGACGAACTACTGCACCTTCGCGCTTAACAATCCCGAAGGTGTCGGGGGATCGTTCGGTAATTTCTCGGCTATCGACAGGCAGACCATACTCAACGACGACGACGGCTCGCTTACGGGACTCAAGAACACGATATCTGTAAACGAGGACCCGTTCTTTAACGCCCCCACGGAAACACTCGAGTGCCAGTCGGAGAATACGGCCAGAACCAGTCCTTACGACTACGTTACGACCGTGGTGTATCCGGGCTGTGTCGAGAAAGGGGACTGCGGGGGACACTGCCGCATAGACGGCAAAATCTGCGCAATAGATGACAACTGCGCTAAAATGCCGCCCAAGGACAACTCGTGCAATCTGGAAGGCGCGTTCTGGGGCGGCGATTGCGGGAGCTCATTCTGTTACGGAGTCCCGCTTTACCGCCAATTTCTTACCCAAAATGAAGCAAGCAACAAATCGGGCGCGCAAATCCGCATGATGGGGATGAACTTCTTCCAGCGGAGCAACCTGACGGCAAACCACGGAGTTTATTACATCGATACGACCGTTTCGCAAGCGAATCAACTGGCAGGACTGCAGCTTGCGGGAGGCCAAAAGCCCACTTTTAATGTCTTTAAGGGTAGTGAGACGTATTATGTACTCCTCATATTCGCCAAGGACACTACGAAGCAGACGTATCTCATACCCGTCGGGAACGGGTTCGACCCTGCGACGGACGTAAACGGAATAAGCTCCCCTCTTAAAAAGAGCCGCCCGCTTGACGTTAAATCTATGGACTGGCCTAGTAAATGGGTCAGAAAATGGTATAAAGACGACCCTGCGACAGGAATTGTGGAAGTAACGGTGGATCTGGCCGATTTCAAAACGAAGTTCGATAACGCCAAGAAGGACAGGTGTCAACCGGAGAGCTTCTGTACGTGGACCGGATCGGCTGCATCAGGTACGTGCGGATGCTCGGATCAACTAAAGACCAGCAACCCCGAACTATACACCGAGTGTACGAAAACACTCGGCGACAATAAGAACACGGTTTGCAGCTGGGCAGTCAGGGCTGTCGATTGCCCCGAGGGCGGCTGTGTCGGATTTTCTTTCAAGCTGCCGACAGATCCCCCGGCAGAGCCATTGCCTCCTCCGGCCCCGTGCTGCTTCCCGGATAATTCCGACTGGAACGTAAAATTCAGCCCGGTGGGACAGAACATAGCGGGTTCGTGCCAAGATTCAAATCCGCCGCCCCCGGTGTTCTGTACCGCCCCCGTATGTCCGACGGGGTTATGAAGCGAAAACTAATCTAGGTAAACGGCTGCCGGCCATCCGGCCGGCAGCCTCCTTGGGGATATAAAACACCTCTCAAATTAAATCCATACAAATTAAATCCATACAATGCCGGATTATTGTCTGACTCGTAGATTTGTAATCAAGCGGGCCCGGCTTGTCCCGCCTTGTTAGAATAGTAAAGAAGGAAAGCGAGCAAGGATATCCAGATAACCGTCTGTCCTGTCCTGAACAGTGTGCCGATAGGGAAGGGGAGCTGGAGAAAGAACCCGGGAGAAAGCAGACCCAGCCAGGATATCACAAGCAGGAGATCGGCCGCCAGGCTCTCGTTACGGGAGAGTTGACTGCTTCTCGATATTCTGAAAATCGTTATCATGGGAACGAGGATCAGCAGGTCGTCGTATAATCTGTGGTATGTCCAGAGGCGGGCGACGATAGCCGCGACGCCGAGTTGAATCCAGATGTCTATTTTTTGGAACGCGTAGAGCCAGATGCAGAATGCCGAGATCAGAATAAATGAGCAAGGCAATATCAATTGTTTGAAGCCGAGACTGCCGAGCCAGATGTGAACGTTCGCGTATCCCCCTGTTGTTGCCAAGGTCGAACTATCTTTTAACCAGATTTTAAATGTCTCAATAATACCTGCATCGCGGTATGACATTGCTACATAAGTCAGGATGATATAACCGCAAGCCGCAATAACTAAAGGGCGAAACGCTCGTTGAGTTATAAGGGGTATTAAAAAAAAAGGCGCCGTCACAGGGATTTTGAGTAAGGAGAAAAGGAATAGTGCGGAGATGAAAATGTTCTTGACTATGCCGCTGTCACGGCCCCTTTCCATCAGCACGGCGGTCAGGATACTCGGAAGGAGAAAGAGAATTAACTGGCCGTTGCCGATCGTAATTCCGGTCGGATAGATCGCCGGAATAAAAAGAACGGCAAAAATGATTTCTCTTTTCTTCACTATACCGGTCTCGCTTATAACTATGTACGAGAGCCATGCGAGAGAGGCGATATAAATAACCGCCCACAGCCATCTCGATGATTCAAAGGATAACCACCCGGTAAACGGCCATAGCAGAGCATACGTTGCGGGAAGAAGGATAATCTCCTTAAGCGCTTCTCCTTTGAACCATAAGTAGACCAATTCATGCACGATTCTGAGATCGATTGCCCCGTTCGGGTTCCGGTCTATCAGAAGACGCCAGAACTGATACGCCAATCTAGTTGCTGCGAGGAATGACATCAGCCCGATTGCAATTTTGAATAACGACTCTCGCTGGGCGTAGCAACGGTTTTGAATACTGGATAATTGTTTTGTTAATGTAGAGCTGCCTCGGAAATTCATTCGATCAAGTTTACGATATTTATGCCCCCTTGATTGATATAATATCTTTACTCTTCATAATATAGAATAGGGGGAATTATAATTACAGAATTCGTATCTCATACTCTCACCGGCTGCCGGATCTTTTTGGGATTACGATCCTGTGACTCGGCTTTGAGAGGATTATTTGCTCCGCACCCCGTCATTTTAAGAGAGAACGATTTTTTCGACTCGCTTCCAATTTTTTAAATAACTCTTATTATCTTTGTTGATGCCGGTATTTTGAAATTTCCGGAAACCAATGAGAGTGCTGACATATGAAGATCGCAGTCATCGGTGCGGGTCCCGCCGGCCTCGCGTGCGCGTATCAGCTCACAAAGGCGGGCGTAAAAACTGATTTATACGAAGCGGGCGGCGCCGTAGGGGGGCTCGCGAGGTCGTTTTCATTATGGAACCAGACGGTCGATCTCGGCCCTCACCGTTTTTTCAGCAAAGACCCCCGCGTCAATAAATTGTGGCTCGAGGTCGTCGGGCGGGATTATTCGATGGTCGACCGGCTGACAAGAATTCTTTATAAAAACAAGCTCTATCAATACCCCCTAAAACCTATCGACGTCGTCGGAAAGCTGGGCGCTGTAGAGACTGCGCGCTCGATGCTCAGCTACCTCAGAGAAAAATTTATCCCTGAAACAGCCGGGGCAGGTGAAGAGACCTTCGAGAGCTGGGTCGTCAGGAGGTTCGGGAGGAGGTTATACGAGATATTTTTCAAAACCTACAGCGAGAAGCTGTGGGGTATCCCGTGCAGCGAGCTCGACGCAGACTTCGCGGTCCAGAGGATTAAGAAGTTTTCTTTATATGAGGCCCTAAAAGCCGTGTTCTCGACAGATAAGATGGGCAGGCATAAGACGCTGGTCGACAGGTTCGCCTATCCTGTCGACGGCACGGGGATGGTTTATGAGCGCATGGCTTCTTACGTTTCGGAGAGGGGCGGCAATATATATCTGAAGTCCCCGGTGAAAAGGGTCATCAAAATAGACTGCGAAGTTAAAGGGATAGAGCTTATGGACGGAAAGGCCGTGACTTACGACCACATCGTATCCACAATGCCGCTCACACTGCTCGTTCTCGGTCTGGAGGGGGTTAGCGCGGACGTGATTGCCGCCGCACAGTCTTTGAGGTTCCGGAACACTATTCTCGTCTATCTAAATGTGCAGAGCGAAAATTTGTTCCCCGACAACTGGATCTATATCCACTCGCCGCAGCTGAGGGTGGGGAGGATCACTAATTTCAGAAACTGGTCACCGCGCCTGTACGGCGGGGAAAAGAGCTCGATACTGGCTCTCGAGTACTGGTGCGATGAAGCCGATGAGTTCTGGTCGCGGGAGGATAACAGGCTGATTGAGCTCGGCAGGAAAGAGTTGGCGGACGCGGGGCTTGTGCGCTCGGAGGCAGTTACGGACGGGTATGTTTACCGTATAAATAAGTGCTATCCGGTATACAGGGCAGGGTATAGGAAGCATCTAAAGCCCATAGAGGAGTACCTCGGCGGAATACAGGGATTGACGGTCATCGGCCGGTACGGGTCGTTTAAGTACAACAATCAGGACCATAGCATATTGATGGGCATTCTGGCTGCCGAGAACATCGTTAACGGCGCGGGGAATAACCTGTGGGCGATTAATACGGATTACGAATATCAGGAATCGGCATTAATCACAGAGACCGGTCTCGTCGAGCTCAGCACTTGAGCCGGACACAGGTTTTGCATTATTATCATGCTGATTCCTGGCGCCAGAGATTGAAATATGGCCGTATCTGAAACGCGTATGAAAAATAAATTCGGTGACACGATCTGGCCGGTTCTGCTGTGGGCACTGTTTGCGGGGATACTTGTCTCTATATTTTTCTATTCAGAGAGCCGGGATTTTGACAGGGATGAGCTCGAGCACGTGCATACGGCCTGGAAAATAGCCCAGGGTCAGGAAATCTACGTCGACTTCTTCCAGCACCACCACCCGTTCTTCGATTACATGATTACGCCCGTCATAAATACTTACGGAAGTACCGCCGATACGTTATTCGCCGGCCGTTACGTCATGCTGCTCCTCACGGCGTGTATTCTGGCTGTGACATATTTATTGGCCCTCAGAGTTTTTAAGAATCCGGAAGTAGGACTCCTGAGTCTCATATTGACCTCCGTTTTTACTGCGTTCTTCGAGAAATCGATCGAGATAAGGCCGGATGTCCCCCAGGCGCTGACCGGGCTCCTGGCCGTCTACTTTCTCTTTGCCTATTACGATAAAAAGTCATTGAGGAGCCTGATAGCGAGTGCGGTATTTCTGGCCGTCTCGTTTCTTTTTCTGCAAAAGGCCGTCGTATTGATTGCCCCTATAGTCGGCATTCTTCTTTATGATATATGTAAAAAACGAGTACCGTTGAGGGATGCGATGTTGTATGGGGCGGCGTTTATTGCGTCCTTGTTGCCGTATTACATATATCTCGTGATCGGCGGGTCGTTCGAAAGGTACTACGAGATGAACTGGCTCGTGAATTATTACTTGCCGCAGCTGTTCAGCAAGTCCGAAAGTATTATTCCACTCTTTAAAGAGAATAGCATTACCTGCGTTCTCTACTTCGTCGGGGTTATAGCGCTCCTCAGGTCGGGGAAGGAGTGGAGATTCGCGGTACTGTCGCTCTGTCTGATAGTCCTGCCGATAATATTGTTTAAGAACCTCTGGTGGCAGTATTTTGTGCTCGTGGTCCCTCCAGCCGCAATAGTAGCCGGTTATGCCGTTCATTCGACTTTCAGCAGCCGGTTGAGCAGGCTCATCGTCCTCCTGGGAGCGATATCAATGCCTCTCGCGTACATGCACAATGACGGTTTCTTCAATATGAATAATAATAAGCAAAGGGCTCAGCTCGATAAAATTGAATACGTGCTTTCAATAACGGAAGAAGGGGAAAAGGTTTACGACGGAAACGTATTATTCAACGTATTCCGTGACGATATTGATTATTTCTGGTTCTGCGTGAGTTTCCCGAATTGTCTCGGTTCCTATCAGCAGATTTCGGATTACCGGTATAACATTTACAAGCTGATTGGCTCTCAGCGGCCCAAAGTCATCTCGAATACCGGGATCCACAGCTTCCATGACATCAGGATTAAGAATAAGTACAAGGTTTCGGACAGGTATCCGGACCTGTATATACGAGTAGATTGACGACCGGCCAATCACAAGGAGGTTACATTGTGCTTCTAAACGACCTTGTTTTGTTTATCTCCCTATTTCTGTTTCAAATATTATTTTTCTTTCTTCTGCACGTCATAGTCCTAAGAATTTTTGCGAAGAGCAACATCCTCTACTCTTCGACACTCACGATTTTTCTGAGCGTATTATCGGTTACTTTGCTGAGCTATGTTCTTATTTCCGGCCTGTTTTCCAGCCCTGAATCATACGCTGTGTCGGCTGCGGGGAGCGGGATAGCCGCAATTTTTGCCTGCGGCCTCTATACGTTTTTAGGTCCTGCTACCGCAGACCGGTCACTAGCATGCCAGCTGTTGGTATTCCTTTCCGGCAAGGCCGGGGCCGAATGCCGCCGGGAGGAACTCTTTCGTCTTTTTGACCCTGCAGGCTTTATCGAGAAACGAATAGACGAATGCAGGAAAGAAAATATTATCGATGATTTAAATGAAATCATTATTTTGACGGATAAAGGCAAAAGGCTTGCAAGGGTATATATATTTCTTCTCCGCTCTCTCGGTTTGCGCGAGAGAAATGATTACAAGGAATATTTCCCGAAAGATTAGCTGGCGTTATGAATCAAGAAATAAAAACTCTATACCCCGGACTGCTAAAGTACATTCGGGGCACGGATAAGCTCTTCTGGCTGCTGCTGATCGTTTTTGCAGGGATCCCGTTATTGTATTTTTCCTATATCCCCATCTGGGACGGATGGCAATTCTCCCGCTGTTATATGCGGTCGGCTTTAGAGGGTTCGGTTGATTGTGAAAGGCACAGCGCTTTCCTGCATACGCTTATATACAGCATCCTGCAAAGGATAGATTTGGGCAACTTTCAGCTGATATATGCCATGAATTTACTGTTCGGGATCGCGGGATTGATAAGTTTCAGATCGCTCCTGAGATGCCTCTTCGGGAGCCGCCTATCCCCTGCGAATCTCACCTTGCTCACGTTCTGTTTCGGGCTAAATCCCGTCTTCCTGGTTCATGTGATACAGCCTTGCCTCGATTTCACGCTCCCGATCTTGCTGGTAATGGTTCTCCTATCTTTATTTAAGAACCGGTTCTATTATGCCGCAGCTGCCGGGGTTCTGATAGTGTTCACCAAGGAATCCGGATTCATGCTTTACGGCGTCAGTGTATTTCTATTTATTCCTCTCATGATATTAAACAACCCTTCATTGCTCAAAGAGAAAATCAAGTTCGTCAGGAAGGTAGGCGTATTGATCATACCGATCATGCTCTTCGCCATTTATATGGTTCTCGTCCCCCATACTCAAATCGGGGGTTCCTGGACAGAAGGTATCATGAAGATGCTTCGATTTTATTTGCTGGATAAGGTGATGTTGGCTCAGCTCATATCTCTATTTGTCATCAACTTCAACTGGCTAATTACCGCAATCGTGTTAATTAACGTTCTTATTATTAGCGCGGATTATTTAAAGTCGCTCAAGTATAAAGACATAATCGGGACAAGCTTCAACAGCAAATACGAGGGGAGCTATTTTTACCTGTTGTTTATAATGATTATCTATTTTCTCACTCGCCTCCCCTTTGTAAATAACCCCCGATACATGCTGCCCGCTCTTCCTATATTGATAGTATTGTTTGGCGGGTCGCTTCTGAATGTACTGAGGAAACAGTCGATTATTACTATTGCCCTGATCATGATGCTCGTATTATTAACCGTATCTTCCTTCAGAACTGTCGACCCGTTATCGAAAAAAGCGATGGGCACGTTTAAATTCGGTTCGCACGAACTACTTCATATGGCCAGTTATGACACCCCGGTCCACGGTTACGGAAGGGACCATCTCGTATACAACTTCGAATTTACACAGTTTCATTACATAACGGAAAAGATTATCAACAAAGTCGGGTGGGCCAGGGTGTTCATTATAGCGCCCGGAGCGACCTGGCTGCCTGATTTCGGCGCTTTTGACATCAAAGAAGGAAAACGAGCTATAATCGGAGACAGACTTAGATCTCTTTTATTCTATTATTCGGATCAAATTACCTCTAACGAAATTGCTCCGGAAGAATTTTATTATATTTCCTATCCAAATTATGATAGGAACAACATTAATGCTAAGGAAAGAGACAAATTAGCCAAAACGTACGACCTGACAAACATCATCACAGTAGAAAATGACGGTTACAGCATTGATGTGTATCGCTACGTTAAAAAGAATAACTGACGGTTCGGGGCAGAAGCCACGATCGGGATTTCGGCGGGGATAAATTTAGACTCTGAGGTCGGCTATTGCCGTATTGCCATTATTAAAAAGCTGGTTGAATCTCACCCTGCTGATAATGACGGGGACTATACGCGAGTTGTCCCCGGGATGGGCCCTGTTGGCGTCGGCTGCTTCTATAGTCGCAAATAGAAAGTTGGCATTATGAATCTTCGCGGCGTTCGACCCCCTCCGTCCCCTGAGGGATAATTTGTAAACTGTCGTCGCTTCGCCGGTCTCCGCACCGCCGTCACACCTGACCGTAACGAGCGCCGCTGCGGTAACGGCGCCGCTCAATATTAAGAACTCCCTTCTCGTGATGTCCGACTTACGCATATGATTTATTAGTGCGGGCAGGGGGAAGAGCCGCACATTCCCCGCCGGTTCGATTAACAATAATCGGCCCAGACTTTGCGATAGAACTTAAATTCAACGGAATCGGCTGCGCCCGCCGGCCTCCCCGACGCGCGTTGCAGGTTTTTCACGCCCGCTTTTTTCGCCAATCGACCTTCTATCCTTTCTGCAATCCCGATTATAATGCCGTTAGTTTTTAGTGTCAATAGATCGCGAGAGGCCGGTGAGAAAGGCATCAGGAATAGAGCTCATACAACTGTAAAAGATAAGGTTTGCAATGGGTTACGCTAACAAAGGAAATTTCTGACAGCCGCCCATACGGGGTTGGGGCCATTCACTCCATAACCGTCTGTTTTGTTTAGATTATTTACCTCTGGCCAATACGGACAATTGAACGTGTTCCGTTATCCTTGCGATATGCTTGCTGACCCGTCTTAACCATCTGATCGCTTCGAGCTTGCCGGTCCCGGCGTATACGTCGTAAGTGCCGTTTGCGATGCCTGCTATCACGTTCCTTCTGTAAGGTCTGACTTTGACGTGTATTTTTGCGGCGGTATCATTCGCTTTCTCAGAGGCCTTGAGCCAGTTATTGCCTTCGACGTCGTCAACGATACTTCTTATGCTATTTATAAGGAGGCTGCATTCTTCTGTAAGCTCCTCGGTGTCTCTCGCGGTAATAGCGCGCTCCTCGTCCTCTTCACACCTTTCATGAAGCCGCTGCAAGTGGTCCAACGCATGAAACATATTTAATAACCGCTCCCATTCCGCTCCCTCTGACGATTTGGGTTTTATACGATCGACGTAGGCATGAGTGTCATTGAGCGCGGACTGGAGCTCGTTGAGATCGGCCCTCGCGCCCCTTTCCGTATCGCCGAGTATCGCATTCACATGCGAGAACAGCGCGATGGATATGGTGCTTATGGCGGATTGTACGGCGTTCAGCGCGAGGTCCGTATCTTCCAATAGTACAACATCCAGTTTTCGCGTATAAACAGAGGCTTTTTCCGGGATCAACCTTTCCATAAATCCGGCGAATTGGCTCGTGAAAGGCAGTATCAGGATTACGCCCAGGGTATTGAAGCATGTGTGAAATCCAACGAGCGCAATTTCCGCGTTTTTGATCATCTCGCCCGGTGAGAAAAAATTCCAAACCCATGTGTATGGATTTATTAATACGAGCGCCAATATAGCTGTTAAAAGGTTGAAGATAACATGGGAAAAACCCGTTCTTTTCACTCCCACCGAACCGCCGATCGTCGCTATAGCCGCTGTAGAAGTCGTGCCCAAATCCATTCCGATTATTAGGGCGGCGGCCTGATTGAAATTGATCAGGTCCGCGTATAATGCGGTCAAGGCTGCCGCGACGCCCGCGCTAGACGATTGTGTTACGACTGTAAAGAGGATACCCAGGGCGACTAACAGCAATCGGCCTGATAGCGTATCGGCGGGTAAATTATCAAACGAAATAAAACCGTGCAGCTCACTCATCGATTCCTGCATGAATGTAAGACCTACGAATACGAGGCCGAATCCCGCAATCGAATATCCGATAGTGGCCA
>MFCJ01000024.1:330-11407 GCA_001775255.1 Candidatus Dadabacteria bacterium RIFCSPHIGHO2_12_FULL_53_21 | reverse complement strand
GGTCTTCGCCGAAGCGACGACGAAGATAAAGGTCGGCACGTGGATCACGAACATCTATATGCGTCAGGCGGTCATGGCCGCGGCTACGGCAATGACGATACAGGAAGTATCGGGCGGAAGGATGGTGCTCGGCCTGGGCGTAAGCCACAAGCCCGTGAACGACAGGTACGAGATAGTCATGGGCGACCCGGTTGAGAAGATGAGGGGATACGTGAAGGCGGTGAAATCCTTCATGGACGGGACGGCGCCCGCGCTTACACTAAAGCGCGAGGTTCCGAAGGTCCCCGTGTATATCGCAGGGCTCACGAAAGGGGCGGCTAAACTCGCTGGTGAAGTAGCGGACGGCATAATGCCGTATATGTCCACGCCTGAATATATAAAGAAGCTCGCGGGCTACGTGGCCGAGGGCGCGAAAGCCGCGGGGAGAGAGACTTCGGAGATAGACATCACGCTCGGCATTCCGTCCGTCGTATCGGACGACCTCGAGCTTGCGAGGAAGGCGGGCAAGCGCGGACTCTCGGGATATTTACGGTTCCCGTTCTATCAGAGGCTCATGACGAATAACGGTTTCGGCGGCGCGATCGAGAAGATAAAGGGCGGAACCGACCCGATGGAGGTATTCTCGGACGAAATGCTCGACGCAGTCGCGCTCGTGGGTCCTGCCGATAGGTGCAGGGAGAGGCTCGAGGCTTACAGAAAGGCCGGGGTCGCACTCCCGATAATAGTGCCCAACGCCGCCGGGAAACAGTCGAACGTCGAGGTCATGAAAATCACCGTCGCCGCTTACGGCGGGTAAACGCGCAACTTGTCATTGCGAGCGGAGAGAAACGAAGCGCGGCAATCTCGTATGTCCGCGGCGACTCGCCGCCCGTTCGTCCTGAGCTTGTCGAAGGACGTGTTGCAGGAGCGGATATCAGTATAGTGCACCGATACTTCCCCGAAAGCAGTCCGGGAGTACACCGGTTTTCTGATTTTGGGCGGAGGGCCTTATACATACCTCGCCTGACACTCTGTGGTGCAGGCTCTTACTATATATATGCTAGCGAATATATATAGCATATCCATTAGAATTCAGGCGTTGTCGCGAGACCGAATCCGATCTCAAACAGCGGGTCGGATATCCTGGGGAATCCCTGGGCATTTTTCCTGTAAACGGGGTAATTCCGCAATTGATCCATGTTCCGGACCCAATCGACCGGAAGCGTATTGGTACTTCCCTCGTCACAGATCATCTGTCCGTCGATCACCGTGAAGCTTCCCCCGCAGAAAAGATAATCTCCGAAAATTGCGTCGACTAACGCCGCGCCGCCCGAAGTACCCGGAAGCCAGGCGGCTATAAAGGCGCTGCTTTCATCCAAAGGCGCTTCTTTATCGCCTGAGCTTATTATCATAGGCCGCCCTGATAACAGTATCGTTACGAGGGGTATATCCGGGTCGTGGCCCTTAACGATATCGATTACCGTCCTGTCGAAACCGCTGAAGTTTATTGCCAA
Organism: Candidatus Dadabacteria bacterium RIFCSPHIGHO2_12_FULL_53_21; assembly: GCA_001775255.1. GTDB lineage: Bacteria > Desulfobacterota_D > UBA1144 > Nemesobacterales > UBA2774 > 2-12-FULL-53-21. Next base: position 9,914 of record MFCJ01000024.1, on the reverse strand, counting down.
CGTATCGGGCTGCTGTCTAGGCAGATACGGGTTGAGCTTGAATTGCTCGAGATTGTATAAACAGCCGTTCTGAAAGTCGTCGATGTTATTTTTACAGGCCGGATTGTTTATATCGCCCATGAATTCCGCATAGGGGGGTTCGGATAAAACCCCGATTATTAGAGTATCCGCGCTGCTCAAGCCGAGCTCCGATAAAAACACAAGGAATTCTGCGCGCGCCGCGTCTATTTCCGCCATATCGATCGTGGACGTATATTGCGGGAAAAGCAATTGTATATCCTGGCCGCTGTCTTCAATAGCTCCGTTCAGGCCGTCGAGAATGCTGCTCGCGCGGGAAGTCTCTTTGTTCTCGCCCTGCCAGAACTTGTTACCCTCATAACCCTGCCACCTGATTGTCCATCCGCCGTTCTGTGCGCCGATATTGTCGTAGTCCTGAAACAGTGTCGGCTGCGGCGACTGGGTAGTCTGCACTTCGATTATTTTTTCTCCGACAAGGACGATGTTCCTGATATTATTAATGTCGACGGGCAGGGTGCCAAGACCGTTACCGAACCCTTCGTTTTTCAATAACACCAAGGATTCCCTTGCCGCAATCAATGCAGCTCTGTGGGCCGCGTCCCTCGCGTCGCCCGCGCCGCGAACCCCGGGCAATATCCGGTTGTGATGGGGCAGGTCTTCTGTTTTTTTCTCATAATGAAAAACGAGCTCGCCGTTCTCTAACCTGATGAGGCCCATGGCGAATTTGACCGCCAGTATACTCCTGACGGCTTCGTCTATCCGCTCGACCGGAATTTCACCGGTTTCGACGAGGTTTTTGAGGACGCCGATATAAGTCTGCAAATTCGGAATCCCGACCTGCTTTCCGTCCGTCATAATCATATCGATGCCGCCGTTTACGGCTATCGTCAATGCGTCCGGGAACGGTATCTTTGTCCCTGTCGTCGGGAGACCCTGGGTCGCGGCCTTTTCTATGCTGTTAAAATCCGACACGATAAAACCATTGAACGGGGTCCCAAGGGTATCGCCGTTTATATAATTTTGCAGAAGGGCCGGGTTTATGCTCATCGGGACGCTATCGTCGATATCGAAGGGCGGGCCTTGATTTATTCCGCTGTATGAAACCATCGTAGAGCCGACCGACGCTTCGAGTCCCCCTATATAACCCAATAGATTTACGTCCAGAAAATTATTCATGTTGGCTACGTGGACGTTCCCTTCGTCGATGCCGTTGAAGGTCGCCCCATCGCCTACCAGATGCTTCGTTGTCGCAAGTATCCCTCTTATCCGGCCCCTTTTAAAGTCGACCGCCTGGTGGCCGAATACGTAATGCTGCGCGTAGTCCGCGATGAATTCCGGAACGCTGCCGAGGGTCTCGTACGCTCTCCCCCACTGGAAGTTGTGCGTAACGGCGATAGTCGGGGAATATCCCCAGTTTACGCCGCTCTCGATTACGCTGTAGGCATTAAAGAAAGCTGTGGCGCATATGATCTCCGGGTCATGAGTCGCGGCGAGGCCGATGTTATGCGGGACTAGTATTTCGCCGACCACGTGCTGGTTGCCGTGAATGTTATCCGTGCCTATAAGCACGGGTATCTGACCCCCGTCCCTGGCCGCCCCCATTATACTGCCCGTAAGCTCCTGCCAATTCGCCATAGTTCCGTTGAGATATAAGTCTTCGTCGAGAAAGTTGGTGGAAATGCTTCCTTCGCCGTTCGTCACGACGTTCGCATCGATGAGTAATCCGCCGAGGTGGAATTCGCTTATCAACGAGAAATCTATATTGCCGCTCATGTCCTGGATAAAAGTAAGGTCCGCGAGTATCATCTGCCCGAGCTTTTCGTCGAGCGTCATGCCGTTCACGAGCCCGTCAACTGCATCCCGGAAGCCCGAATAATCGAGTTGATTTCCCGGATTCATCAATTTTCCGGAGACGTCCGTGCAGAGGAAATTATCGCCGCCGTTCTTTTCGCATCCGCTTATAGTCCCCAGGGAAATAATAAAGAGCAGAGTAAAGTACCCCAAGAGTCTTATACGAGCGTATCTTAGCATGTATCTCCTCCTCAAGGATTTTCAGGCATTATACTGCATTATTTCATGAATTGTGAACGCTAAGAAATGTAAACTTAATGAAGGCCGGCGACATCGCTCAGGACATGATCCTGCGTGGCGCAAATAGGCTGAAAAGCTGGATTCCCGATCGGTGTCGGGAATGACAGAAAAGTGATTACTTCTGCTCGACTTCCAAAGTCCGGAGCCTGTTTATCGCGGCGGCGAGCTCTATTTTCCTGAACTCCGCATAACCCCCCGAAATCCTGATGCCGATTACGTCGAGACCGTCCCTCGCTATGTCCATCATCACGAGGGACGTTATCTCCCTGAGCGTCCTCTTCCCGTCCATGTACCTCCGGGCGTACTCTATCGCGTCACCTATGGCCGCCGTCTGGCAGATGTCCGTGAGCTGCTCGACCGCATGGAGGTCTATCTTCTGCCTGCCGTAGTGTATCGAACGGAGCCCCTTGGCCGAGATCTTCACGTCCTTCTTCCCCTTCCTCGGATCGAGGCTCCCCGAAAGCGGTATCCTGTCCGTCACCCTCCCGAGCGGGCCGCCTCCTTCTTTCTTCCTCTCGCTCGCGAACTGCTTCGCTATCCCCAGCGCCTCGGCCGTGACGTCGGACGATTTATAATCCGTCATGCATATAACGTGGTCGGCTACGTCGAAGTAGTCCCCCGAGCCGCCCATCACGAGCACGGTCGAAACCCTCTGGTCCGTATAGAGGCTCCTCACCATGTCTATGAACGGCGTTATAGGCTCCCTGTCCTTCGATACGAGCTCCTGCATCCGGTGGTCCCTTATCATGAAGTTCGTAGCGGATGTGTCCTCGTCGATGAGGAGCACGTGCGCCCCGGCTTCGAGGGATTCGAGGATGTTCGCCGCCTGGGAGGTGCTCCCGCTCGCGTCCTCCGTCGAAAATGATTTCGTGTCCTTGCCGTAGGGGAGGTTCGATATGAAGGGGGATATGTCCACCTTCTCGATCCTGCGCCCGTCCTCGGCCCTTATCCTGACCGCGTTCGGGTTCGTGACCACGAACTCACGCCCGTCCCCCGGTACGTGGTTATATATGCCCTCGGATACGGCTTCGAGAAGGGTCGACTTGCCGTGATACCCGCCGCCGACAATGAGGGTCACGCCTTTCGGTATCCCCATGCCCGTGATCTGCCCCCTGTTCGGAAGCTCGACGTCCATCCTGAGAGAGGGAGGGGATTCGAACGGGACCGCTTCGTCCGCGCTCATCGGCCCCGGGTCTATGCCGCTCGCCCTCGGAAGCACGCTCCCCTCGGCGATGAACGATACGCAGCCGAGTCCTTCTATCTCGTTCCTCAGGAAATCCGCGTCCTCCGCGGTCTCGATGTGCCGGTAGAGGGCGTCCCCGTCGAGGTTTCCGAAGACCAGCGAAAACCTTACTATCCTGGGGAGCTCCTCGAAGAACATCGCGTGGGCGTGCTTACCGGCGACAGTCCGGCCGAACGCCGGCAGCCCCATACCGAACCTCGCTTCGGCGTAAAGGTGCGTGAAAACGACCGACGAGCGCTCGAGTATCTCCTGGCCGGGTCTGCTCATCGTTATGAGGCCGCTCCCCCCGCTCCCCCTGTTCCCGAGCGAGAACCTTTCGGCTGCGGCATTGAACGCGCGGGCTATGTAGTCCCTGAGCGCGGTCTCCCTGCTCTTCCCCGTGTACGTATCCTTCGGGAACCCGGCGATGTCCTGATAGACCCTCACCCTCACGCGGGAAGGGGACGCGAACGGGTCACCCTGCACGCGGTCTATGTAGAGGATGAAATCGTCGAACCCGTATTCCCCGGCGATGTCCTTGTAAGAGGCGTAACCCCTGCCGTCTATTATCCTGAGCGCATCCCTGAGATCTTGTGCCGTCTTCATCGATTCGGGAATGATATGATAATTTCCCCCGGCTGTCTATAAAACCGGGCACGTGCCCGGGTCTTATGATGTTCGTCCGGGCGGGGCAGGGTGGTAAACCCGTTCATACTTCGACAAGCTCAGCACGAACCCTTCGACTGCACACTTTGTGTGCGCTCAGGACAGGCGGGGTTGGGTTTCGCTGCCGGTTTAAGCAGAAGAGGTATGGAAGGGCCGCAGAGACACACGTAGTGTGTTTAATGAAAAGACAAGAAAAGGCGAAAGGCTGTGTTTTTTTATCCTTCTTTTCCTTGATGAAAAGAAGCAAAAATCACACACGTAGTGTGTTCTATGAAAGGACTGCACATAATTTGCTAAAAATATACCCGTTTAATCCTTCGACGGGCTCAGGACGAACGGGCTGGCTTCGGTTGTTGGTTGAGCTGAGGAGTTGGTTAGAGATGGTATGCCCGCGGGTGCTCACCCGCCGCAAATTCTGTAATGTCGGGAAAGGCAAAAGACTGGATTCCCGATAAAGGCGTTCGGGAATGACAAGGGAGGAGATACTTGGGTTCGAATGCCCGCGGGTGCTCACCCGCCGCAAATTCTGTAATGTCGGAAAGAAAAAATGCGTGCTTCGACCCTTCGACTGCACACTTCGTGTGCGCTCAGGACAGGCAAGCTCAGCATGAACGGATTTTTGCATTAATTCCCTCCTTTTGTAAAGGAGGGCTAGGGTGGATTTAAGTTTTGGGACAATGGGACAGACGGGCAGGGTATATACCCCGGTGATGTGTCCCATCTGTCCCTTGAGGGGGGTATTGAAAAAAAGTAAGAACGGGATTCTTGAATTCATATATAGAAGGTGACACCCCCACCTTAATCCTCCCCCCTCAAGGGGGAGGAAATTTATTTGCGGTTGTTCACCCGCCGCTGGAATCGCCGGAAGTCGTTTATTTTTCAAGAGAAAATCCCATGCCTGGATACCTATATAGATAACCATGGAAAGATATGGATTTAGCGGTATAAATGTTGTATGTTGTTTGACTATCGGGGGATTTAACACACCCCCCGGGTCGGAATCCAATTTCACGAAAGGAGGCACAAGTATGAAGTCTATTTTCAGCAAGTTCCTTTTCATTCTTTGCGCGGGCGCGTTCGTGCTCGGACTCGCCGCCTGCAAGCAGGCTGAAGAACCCGAGGAAGTAGAGGTGGAAGAGGTCGAGGTCGAAGAGGTCGCCCCCGCCGATACGGACATGACGGACAGCATGGCTGAGCCGACTGTACAGAGCACCGTACAGGACACGGGCGGTACAGAAGTGGAAGTGGACGAAACGGTGGAAGAGACCGTTGAATCCGTCGATGACGCGGGCAATGCAGCGCCTGACAGCGCCACCGACGACGCGGAAAAGAAGGGGTATTAAGGATTTAAACAGCACTGTTAACCAAGGTTAACGTCGAACGAGAATAACCGGGGCGGGCGCAATATGCGTACTGCCCCGGCTTCCTGCCCCTTGCGGGGGCATAATCGGCAGCGCATTTTATTGAACAACGACGGCGGCAAGTATCCGGCGGAGAAATACGCTAATTTGAAACACTATTTGTCCGTATGCGCTATCTTCAGGAATGAGGCCGAATACCTAAGGGAGTGGATTGAGTTCCACGGGCTTAATGGAGTCGGCCACTTCTATCTGTATAACAATCAGAGCGACGATGATTATTTACCGGTCCTGAAAGACTATGTCGATCGGGGAACCGTAACCCTCCGGGATTGGCCTGAGCGTTGGGCAGGCTCGACGCAGCGGAACGTTTACGGGGAATGCATCGAAAGAGACGGGAAAGATTCCCGGTGGATAGCCTTCATAGACCTGGACGAATTCCTGTTTGCCCCGAACGCAGAAAATCTGCCTGCGGTTTTGAGGGAGTATGAGGGTTTCCCGGGTATTGTCGTCAACTGGCAGATATATGGGTCGTCCGGGCTCAAAAAAAAGCCGGATGGCCTGGTCATCGAGAATTATACTATGAAGGCCGGGACCGGCTGGATCGGAAATAAATCGGTCAAGAGCATTGTCGATCCGGCCAAAGCGCTCCGCCCGATTAGCCCTCACGTCTTCGCTTACCGGGACGGCGAACCCGCGGTCACGGAGAATTTCGAGCCGGTGAGAATCGTCAGGACCGGGAGGATTATCCGGAGCCTTAAAAGGCGCATCACGGCTATTTTGCCGCGATTCCCGGTTGACCCTTATACCTCGTACCTGTGCGACATCAAAGGGGTCTCGGTCAACAAACTGCGTATTAACCATTACCTGGTCAAATCCGAGGAAGAGGCGCTCGATGATTTGAAGCGCCATAACCATAACAGAAAAGTCAGTCTCATCGACAAAATGAAATACTACGACAGGAACGATGAAAAAGACGACATCCTGCTGAGGTGCGTCCCGGAGCTGAAAAAAAGATTATCGGCCGTATAGGGGGAGTGACGCTCCGCCCGGAAATGCCGGTCCTTGTGTCAAGCGGCGTAAGCTGACGGGCTCTGAACTCATCGCCGGAACGGAGGAGTGGACGGTAATGCCCTGATTCCACGGATACCGCGCCCGCCTGACGGTTCTCCGGGGCCTCGGCCTGTGCTGCTCCCCGTTGATATCCTTGTGGAGGCAAGCCAGTAAAAATTCATATAAAACTCAATTCGGGAGAGCAATGAAGCGAGGGAGATGGGATTCCGGAGCCAAGGCAAAGATAATACCAGAGGGAGTTACCTTCATTTGGCCCCTGGATACCGCGCACCTATTCAGGCGGAAGAGTGGTAGTACAAAAATCATGGTTCACATTCAAATGTTGCTTGTGTAATGAGTTTAGTTAGCCCAAACACTAAATTGATTTCTATCATTAATTCGTAGTAAGATGTATATAGATTATAATATCTCCAAGGTCCAAAGGAGGAAGGGGATGAAAAAATCAATATTTGCCTTATTCTTTATCTTTATATCTCTACTGATTATTACCCCCAAGCTGTGGGCACAACCTACTTGCGTTGAGGCAAACGGCCTGTTGTGGTGTTACAACGATCAAGCTTGTGGCCAGGCTTGTAACGACGTTTGCTCAGCACTTGGTTTACAACCGATCGCGGATGACTCCGTATGGTTTGAAGCACAGAATAGTGTCGAAAAATGCCAGGCAATTAGTCAGGCATTGGGGCTCGGAAATGTCGTTAATGTTTCCTCTTGGACACACGCTTGTCTTGAGGATGAACTTGACAATCCTACTGTGGGTGGAGGGTTAAATGCCCCATTGTATTGCTCAATTTATGATGGATGCCCAGCCGATCACCGCACTGATATGGATGATCTGGGCATTCCTTGCGGGCCTGGGTCTAGGCGTTCAATATGTCCATGCGTATCACCGCCATCTATCAATCTATCTCCAACTACTGCGACTGCTGATATCGGAACAGATCACACCGTTACGGCCACAGTTGATTCAGATGGAATACCGGCACCTGGAGTTTTGGTTACCTTTGAGGTAAATTCCGGACCTAACGCAGGAAAAGTGAGTAACCCCAATAACGGTGAATGCTCTCCAAACGATGACTGCACCACAGATGAAAATGGCCAAGTATCATGGACTTACTCTAGTCGATTTCCGGGTACAGACATAATAGCGGCCTCATACACAGATCTAAGTGGCAGAGTTATAGCATCAGACCCGGTGGAGATTATCTGGGAGTCAGTACCTATCCCCACTCTTTCCCAATGGGGTGTAATCGCTATGGCCGGAGTATTAGGAATCATATGTCTATTAGCTATACGCCGGAAGAAAGCGACTGCATAATTTCAAGGTCAATATATTTGACTATATAACAATAAGGGAGCTTCGGCTCCCTTTTTTGTTTAGACGGCGGGTGAATCAGGGCATCTCAGACTATACATGATTCCAACTTAAATCGAACTTGACGAAAGGGGAGCGTTACAAGCCGCCCAGCCTTGTGCGGAGTCCGCTTCAGAGATAAACTACCTGTCTATGAAATCCAAAATGAAGTTCGAGGACGCGCTTGTAGAGCTAAAGGAAATAATAAAGAAGCTCGAGAGCGGCAACCTCCCGCTCGAAGACTCTATAAAGCTCTTTCAGGAAGGGACGGAGCTCATCTCCTTTTCCCATAAAAAGTTGAGTGAGATAAGGAAGAAAGTCGAGATACTCGTGGAGAAGAACGGCGAGACCGCTTTCGAGGATTTCGAGCCCGAGAGCTGATACCCGATGGCATTCGATATCATAAATTATCTAAGAGCAAAGAGGGAGCTCGTCGACAGGGCGCTGGATACGCTCCTTCCGGACGGGGGCGAAAGTCAGGCGAGGCTCCTCGAGTCCATGCGTTACAGCGTGCTTGCCGGGGGAAAGAGGCTCCGCCCCATACTCGCCCTCGCCGCGGGCGAGGCCGTGGGGGCCGACCCCGAAAAGGTCATGCCCGCCGCGTGCGCGATAGAGATGATACATACGTATTCGCTCATACACGACGACCTGCCTTCGATGGACGACGACGCGCTCAGGAGGGGGATCCCCACAAACCACAGGGTCTTCGGGGAATCGACGGCCATACTCGCGGGGGACGCGCTCCTGTCGGACGCCTTCGGTATGCTCGTCGCGGAGGGGCTCAGGAGGGGCGTAAGCGCGCGGATGATCTGCGAAATAGTGAGCGACATAGCAGAGGCCGCCGGCTCCCGCGGCATGACAGAAGGACAGGCCATGGACCTGGCCCTCACTCTCGCCGGGACGAAGGACGTCACGCTCCCTCAGGTCGAACGGATGCACGCGCTTAAGACGGGGGCAATGATAAGGGTATCCGTCACGGCGGGCGCGCGCATAGGCGGGGCCGATGAAAATCAGCTCGAAAAGCTCGCCTCATACGCGGATGCAGTCGGACTCGCGTACCAGATAATAGACGATATACTCGACATAGAAGGGGAAGGGGACCTCGGTAAGGAGAGGGGGAACGACGAGAGGCACGGCAAGTCAACTTACCCCGGTTTGGCGGGGATCGAGGAATCGAAGAGGAAAGCCTCCGAGCTTACGCGTAAAGCGGTCGGCATACTCGAAGGGTTCGACCACAGGGCCGAGGCGCTAAGGCAGATCGCGCTCTATCTGGGCTGCAGAAATCACTGATGAACAAGATAGATAAACGCGCCCCTATTAAGAAGAGGCTCGATATGGTGCTCGTCGAGAGGGGGCTTGCGGAGACGAGGACTAAGGCGCGCGCCCTGATCATGGCGGGGGGCGTTTACGTGGACGGCGTGAAGACGGACAAGGCGGGCGCTCTAGTAAAGGAAGGCTCCGGGGTCGCGGTCAGGGATACGTCACTCAAATACGTGAGCCGGGGCGGTCTCAAGCTCGAAGCGGCGTTAAAGGAATTCGGCATAGACCCGACGGGCGAGACAGCCGTGGACATAGGCGCATCGACGGGCGGCTTCACGGACTGCCTGCTCAGATCCGGGGCTGCGAAGGTATACGCGATCGACGTCGGCTACGGCCAGCTCGACTGGAAGCTCCGACAGGACCCCCGCGTCGTAGTGAGGGAGAAGCTGAACGCCCGCTACATAAAGCCCGAAGACACAGGCGAGCCGGCAGACATAGTTGTAATCGACGTATCTTTCATCTCGCTCACGATGATCATCCCTCC
>MFCJ01000024.1:0-191 GCA_001775255.1 Candidatus Dadabacteria bacterium RIFCSPHIGHO2_12_FULL_53_21 | reverse complement strand
GTTCGTTAAAAGCCTTGGAATCGGTGTCCTCGGGGTCATCCCCTCGCCGATTGAAGGTGCGGAGGGTAATAAGGAATTTCTCCTCGCCGCGGTTAAAGGGAGGGACGATTAAATGTGCGCTCTACGGGCTACTTACCCTTTCCCCAGTCAGCGAGGAATTTTTCGAGACCAATGTCCGTGAGCGGGTGTTT
>MFCJ01000023.1:546-15205 GCA_001775255.1 Candidatus Dadabacteria bacterium RIFCSPHIGHO2_12_FULL_53_21 | reverse complement strand
ACTCGACGTCCGCCTTCATAATGACCGAATCATAGGCCTGAATGAGGGGATACATGAACTCGTTTATCGAGATTGAAACGCCCGACTTGTAACGCTTGCTGAAATCGTCCCTCTCCAGCATGCGGGCCACTGTTTCGAGGGCGGACAGCCTGATCATATCCTCCCCGCTCATCTTTCCGAGCCAGGACGAATTAAACATCACCTCGGTACTTTCACTGTCGAGTATCCTGAAGACCTGCCTATGGTAGGTCAGGGCGTTCTCCTCTATTTGTGCTTTCGTGAGCGGCGGCCTGGTCTCCGACCTGCCCGACGGATCGCCGATCATGGCCGTGAAGTCCCCGATGAGAAACATGACGGTATGTCCCAGGTCCTGGAATTCGCGGAGCTTCTTTAACAAAACGCAGTGTCCCAGGTGAAGGTCGGGAGCTGTGGGGTCAAAACCGGCCTTGATCCTGAGGGGCAGGCCATTTTCTCTGGATTTTTTCAGCTTCGACAGGAGCTCCTGTTCGGAGATTATCTCCTCGGTCCCGCGTTTTATGATCCGAAGCTGTTCCTCGGGCTCTAAGAATTTCACCTTGTCATTTCCCCTCTTTACGTAGTTTTCGGTCAAGCAAGCCGCTCAAAAATATAGAATATCTCAATAGTTAGTCAATGGCGGGATTCCCGCCTCATGCATTAAGCCCCATTTCCCGACTATTTATAACCGAAACTTTAGATAGAATATTTGCGCATGATAACAGAAATTCAGGGCAGGAAGCTTAGACTCCTCATATCGGCCCCGGAGATAGAACGAAAGGTAAAGGAGCTGGGGAAGCGAATCACGGAGGATTACAGGGATAAGAATCCCGTGCTCATAGGCATACTCAAGGGCGGGTTTATATTTTTAGCGGACCTCGTGAGACATGTCGATTTTAACGTCGAGATCGATTTCGTCAGGGCGTCGAGTTACAAAGAGGGCATGGAACCCGGAGAGGTGGAGCTTGTAACGGATGCGGTCACCCCGCTTAAAGGCAGGCACGTCGTACTCGTGGAGGATATGCTCGATACGGGTATTACGCTCAATTTTTTAAAATCGGTGATCCTATCCAAGCGGCCGGCGTCCCTCAAGATATGCGCACTCATTGACAAAAAAGGGAGGCGACAGGTCGGCATCGACGCAGATTACCTAGGGTTCGACATCGAGGAGGGGTTCATCGTAGGGTACGGTACCGACTGCGGCGAGATGGGAAGAAACCTGCCCGGCGTTTACGTGCTCGAATAGACTGTTTCATACACTCCATTCCGTCGGCGGGCATTACCATAAAGTAAAATAATTCCTTTAAATTGGTTACAATAAACTTAAAAAGCCACCGGAGACGAACATGAGCCTTAGGGAAAAGATTCCTCAGGATTTGAAAGACGCCCTCAGGAGCAAAAAGACACTCGAGCTGACGGTCCTCAGGATGCTCCAGTCCTCGATCAGGAACAAGGAGATCGAGAAGCAGAAGAAGGAGCTGTCGGACGAGGAGGTAATCGAGGTCGTTGCAGGCGAGATAAAAAAAAGAAAAGAAGCCGCGGCCGAATTCGAAAAAGTGGACAGGCAGGAGGCCGCTCAACAGGAGAAGGCGGAAGCCGAAATCCTGATGAAGTATATGCCTCTTCAGATGAGTGAGGACGAAATCAGGGCGGAAGTAAAGAAGGCCGTCACAGACTCGGGCGCGGGCGGGATAAAAGACCTGGGAAAGGTAATGAGGATAATAATTCCGGCCGTAAAGGGAAAGGCGGACGGGGCGGTCGTGAATAAGATTGTCAGGGAAGAATTAGAGAAGCTCGATCAGGGTTAATATAAATTATCTAACGTTAAACCGCGACTAACGAGATGCACTGAAACTTGAACCATCTAAAGTAAATCTTAATCATAAGCGGTAATCATTTAATAGGAGAGCAGCATATGGCAGATACTGCTAAAATACTCAAATCGGGAGCGGAAGGGGTTGTATGGGACCTCTCCGACCTCTACTCCGGCCTCAACGACTCCCGGATTGAAAGAGACATAAAGGGCTTAATAAAAAAATCGGCGGCTTTCGAGAAAAAATACAGGGGAAGGATAAACTCGAAGAAGGTAAACGCCCCTGCCCTTCTAAAAGCCGTCCGGGAGCTCGAATCCATAAGCGAGCAGACAGGGAAACTCCTTTCATTCGCGTACCTGATTTTCGCCGCCGATACCGGGAAGCCCGAGCATGGGGCGTTTTTACAAAAAATTCAGGAGAAGGCGACCGAGGCGAGAAAGTATCTCATGTTCTTCGAGCTCGAGTGGGTGGCTTTAAACGACTCAAAGGCGGAAAAGCTTATCACTGACAAAAGACTTTCCCATTACCGCCATTTCCTAGAGCAGGAAAGGAAGTACAAGCCCCACAGATTGAGCGAACCCGAGGAAAAGATCCTGGACGATAAAGCAGATACAGGATCGAGGGCGTTCAAGCGCCTTTTCGACGAAGTGCTCAACAACATACGCTTCAAAGTCAAGCTCGACGGCAAGGTCAGGCCGCTCAGCGAGACCGAGACGCTTGCGCTCCTCTATGACACCGACCGCGCTAAACGCAAGGCGGCAGCCGAGGGGCTTACCGGAGGGCTTATAGAGAATTCCCACGTGCTCACGTTCATATTCAACACGCTCGTACAGGAGCATGCGGTCAACGACCGTCTGCGCTCGTTCTCATATCCGATGGAGTCCCGGCATCTGGACAACGAGATTGACAAGGACACGGTCGAGGCGCTTATTACCTCGTGCGAAAGGAACTACGGCCTGGTAGAAACATATTACGAGCTCAAGAAAAAGCTCCTCGGCTTGAAGAAGTTCTATGACTACGACCGTTATTCCCCGATCTTCTCCGAATCGAAAATCATTAAATACGGGGACGGGAAAGAGATAATCCTCTCGTCGTTTGAAAAGTTCTCCCCGAAGATGTCGGAAATAGCCGGGAAATTTTTCGACAAGAACTGGATCGACGCCGGGACGCGGGACGGAAAGAGGGGGGGAGCGTTCAGCCACGGGACCGTCCCGAGCGCCCACCCCTACGTCTTTATCAACTACACGGGAAGGCTCAGGGACGTCATGACGCTTGCCCACGAGCTCGGACACGGGGTGCATCAATACCTTTCGAGAAAACAAGGGTACTTCCAATCGAACACCCCGCTTACGACGGCAGAGACCGCGAGCGTGTTCGCCGAGATCCTCGTATTTCACAAATTAACGGAGACAGAGAAGGACCCCAGGACCAGGCTTTCGCTCATCTGCAGCAAGCTCGAGGATATATTCGCGACCGTATTCCGTCAGGTTGTGCTGACGAGGTTCGAGGAAAGCCTCCACCTCGGCAGGCGGAACCGCGGGGAGCTGCCCCGGGAAGAGATAAACAAGTTGTGGGTTGAGGCGAATAAGCCCATGTTCGGGGACTCGGTAGAGCTCACGGAAAATTACGGCCACTGGTGGATGTACATACCGCACTTCATCCACTCCCCGTTTTACTGCTATGCGTATTCGTTCGGTGAGCTGCTCGTGCTTGCCCTCTACAATAAATATTTGAACGAAGGAAATAAGTTCGTCCCAAGGTACATAGAGCTGTTATCTTCAGGCGGCAGCGAGGCGCCGGACAGGCTGCTCAAACGTGTCGGTGTAGATATTAAGGACCCCGGCTTCTGGCAGGGAGGATTGGATCTGCTGAAGGTTATGGTCGAGGATGCTGTTAAACTTTCGGCGAGGTTGGGGAATTCCTGATGGACAAATAATATTTTTTGCTATCCGGTCCGGTAACACTCAATTATTCTCGGCTAGTACGCCGTAGAGGACATCGCTTAATTTCCCCATCTCGTAGGGCTTCGGCAATACCCCTTTGAACCCGTATTTCTTATACTTCTCGAGTATCGGATCACTCGAATAACCGCTTGAGACTATCGCCTTCACGCCCGGGTCGTACAGAAGGAGCTTCTCAATTGCCTCCTTCCCGCCCATGCCGCCAGGAACAGTCAGGTCCATTATCACCATATCGAAGGGCTCACCTTCCATCTTGGCCCTTTTATAATGCTTTAAAGCCTCGCTTCCGTCCTTGGCGAATTCGACTTCATACCCGATATGACTCAGCATTTCGCCCGCCGCTTCCCTGACTTCGATCTTATCGTCCATTATCAGGATCCTGCCCCTGCCCTGCTTTATAGAAGGATCGCTCTTTACTTCGACGCTTACAGGACTTCCCTTTGCGGGCAGATATACGACGAACTTCGTCCCGACGTGCAGCTCGGACTCGACCGTTATATAACCTCCGTGTTTTTTTATGATCGAATACGAGGTCGAAAGCCCGAGACCGGTTCCGGCCTGCTTGGTGGTAAAGTAGGGGTCGAATATTCTCGATAAATATTCCTTTGGAATGCCTATGCCTTCGTCCGTGATAGTCGTCTTTACGTATTTCCCGTCCTCGAGCGGGATCCCTTTTTCTTTCTTCGCTTCGGCATTTTCAATTTTAATTGTTATTTTCCCCTCGTTCGTCATCGCCTGGGCCGCATTGATCAGCATATTGCTTATCACCTGGCTAATCTGCCCCTCGTCTATCTCCACACTCCAGAGATTATTCGCCACTACAAATTTGAAATCTATATTCGAGCCGCTCATAGTAAAATTTGCGGTCTCCCTGATAACCTTTTCCAGCGACATCACCGTCCTGTTCTCGAGCGCGCCGCCTTTGGAAAAAGTCAGGAGCTGCGTGGATAAGTCTTTAGCCTTATGACATGCCTTGAGGGCCTGAAACAACCTCTGCTTAACTTTCTCGTCCGATATGTCGGGAAGCGAGCTGAGAGATATATTCCCCATAATGGAGGTTAGAAGGTTATTGAAATCGTGCGCCACTCCGCCGGCGAGCACTCCGATCGACTCAAGCTTTTGCACTTTGAGCAGCTCTTCTTCCAGTTTTTTCAATTCGGTAATATCTCTGAAAACAAGAACCACACCGATTATAATGCCGTCCCTGTCGCGTATCGGAGAGCTGCTGGCCGATACATACCGGCACCCCTCTCTGCCTTTCGTTATGAGAACCGTGCCGCTCTCGAGACCAACAATATTATTTGCGTTTATCGCCTTGCTCACGGGGCTCGTTTCCTTCTCCCCGGATTCTACATTAACGATGAAGAACACGTCTTCGATGAATCTCCCCATGGCGTCCGCATGGGACCAGCCGGTCAAACGCTCGGCAATCCGGTTTATGAGCACAACATTGCCTTCCGTATCGGTCGCGATCACGCCGTCCCCGATAGAGCTCAGCGTTACGGACAGACGCTCTTTCTCCTCGAATAGAGCCTTTTCTATGGATTTCCTGTTATTTATGTCCCTCTGTCTCTCGAGTGCATATTTTATTGAGCGTTTGAGTTGATTTACGTCGACCTCGCCTTTAATAAGATAGTCCTGCGCACCGAGCTGGACAGCTTTGACGGCGAGGTCCTCATCACTCATGCCGGTAAGAACAATTATCGGGATTACAGGATAACGCTCATGCATCTCGGCAAAAGACCCGAGCCCTTCGCTATCCGGAAGCTGAAGGTCTAATAAAACCAAGTCGATACCGTTCTCTCCCAGGACCTCTATGCCCCTGGCGAGGGTATCGGCATACTCGATCTCGAATGAAATATCGCCGGCCCCTCCGAGCATTTTTGCAACGAGCCTGCAATAACTGTCGTTATCTTCAACCAGTAACGTTTTTATTGGACGCGGAGACATTTATTTAACCAAACTGCAATTGACTTAATCGAGAGATATTTTGAACATTGAATCGTATATGCTTATATATATTTGATTGCAAAAACCGTACCATTTTCGATGGCTACTATAATTAGTCGTCACTAAAGATTATTTTCTTGAGTGTGCAAAAATTGTCTATTAGAGAATTGACAAATTACGTAATATTTACCGACTGCAATAACAAAGCTTTGTCAATTATTATCATCATTGAGGGAATCTGCCGAGCTTATAAAAGTATATTAAATGAATTGAAACGTATGGAAGCAGTCACTCATTTATTGAAGTGTTGAGATTGAAAACGTTGTCTTTCGCCTCGTCATCTTTTTTATTCTTGCTGGCGTACATCAGCTCGTCGGCTTTCACCAGGAGCCTGTCAATAGATGATGGAATCCGCGGATCAAACTTCGCGATACCGTAGCTGAAAGACAGGCGATAGGGTTTTGCCGCCTGAGAATTATAACTATTCAGGTTTTCCTTTATGCGCCGCTTGATGGCTTCCTCCCCGTTCCCGTCAGAATCAGTTGTCACGACAACGAATTCGTCTCCGCTTATCCTGGCAGTCACGTCCGAGTTCCTGAATGTCTGCTTTATCAGCTGTGCCGCATCTATAAGCGCCTGATCCCCGATATTGTGCCCGTAAGCATCGTTTATTTGTTTCAGTCCGTCTAAATCGATAAGGATGAGCAGCACCCGCTCCTTTCTCCTTTCCGCGGCTTTGATATGGTGGTCCGCAAAAGTCAGAAACCCGCGCCTGTTGTAAAGGCCGGTGAGGTCGTCGGTTATGGAAAGGCTGCGCAGGCGCTCCTCCATCTTTTTCCGTTCCGTAATATCGCGGGAGTTTACAATTACACCCATGGTGCTCAGCTCGGGCGGGCATAGCTTTCCGATTGATTCGAGAGTGACCCAGTAGCCTTCCTTGTGCCTTACGCGAAACTCCGCCGAATAAAGCCGGTCATGGTTCTGAAGGGTTTCCGTGAATATATCGAGAACCCGAGGCAGGTCCTCCGGATGAATAAACTCGAATACCCTTCTGCCTAGCAAGTCGTCATTGTCATAGCCCAGTATGCGTTTATGCGAGGGGCTCACGAAATTCATCGTGCCGTCCACGCCCAGCATTTCAATCAGGTCCAGGGTATTCTCGATGAGGAGCTTAAACCTCTCTTCCGTCCGCTTTACGGCGTCATCGGCTTTTTTACGCTCTATCGCGTACCTGATCGAACGGACGAGGAGCCTCGCATCGACCTGCCCCTTCATCAGATAGTCCTGAGCGCCCAGCTGGACAGCCCTGAGAGCGAGCGACTCATCGTCAGTACCCGTGAGCACTATTACAGGGACATCCGCAGCTTCGCCGATGCCGAGCATGGTCTCTATATTCCCGCTATCAGGAAGGTCGAGGTCGAGAAGGATCAGATCTATGCCGCCCCTCGAAGCCCGTTCATAACCCCGGGAGAATGAATCGTGGTGCTCCACTTCCATCGAGCATGAGGTCTTCTTGGAAAGAATCCTCTTTATCAATTGCGCATAATCCAGATTATCCTCAATCAGCAACACCTTGATGTTCTGTTCTATCATTGTGAGTAGAATCCCGCTGTCGTATTCAGTGATTAATTTTCAATTCATTCCCGAACGCTTAGCCCGTCGAATATTGGGGCAGTGTTTTTATTATACGATTTAACAGAGAATATAATTTCCGGTCGATAATTAACCCGGTTCGGAATGTACCCTCCCTCTCTATCTGAAAACCATACAAACTAGTAAGTCAAAAAGCATGCCAATACAGGCATTTTGTGTAATCGCCATAAGGTCATATTATAATTGGATAATTTATAACGATGAACCGGCCAGCCAAATGGGTTTCGCATAATACGGACAATATTTGTCCGGTCATCCGACATTTCTCAGTCGAATATTATTTCTCACAGTATTCAGACAATAAAGCGCCTTGGTTGCGACTCGCATATCGATCCCGAGGAATCGACCGTTACAGGAAATGTAGATAATGCCCGATGATATATAATGTATTAACCGGAGAAACGCTATGAAACTTCTCGTCATCGGAGCGACAAGGGGAATCGGGGCCGCGCTCGCAGCGCATGCGGTTCAAGAAGGGCACAGCATAACAGCACTGGTGCGTAACCCGGAGAAAATGGGCCGGGGCGCTCAAGATATGAGGATAATTAAGGGAGATATACTGGATAAGGGTTCGGTCTCGCTTGCCGTAGCCGGTCAGGACGCTGTATGCATCACGATAGGGATCGGCCCCGCTTTCAAACCGGTCACGGTTTTCTCCGAAGGAACGTCTGTAGTCATCGACGCGATGAAAAGAGAGTCGGTCAGGAAATTAATATGCGTCACGGGGATAGGGGCCGGGGACAGTAAAGGCCACGGGGGCTTTCTTTACGATAGTATCGTTTTCCCGATATTCCTCAGGAGAATATACGAAGACAAGAATATTCAGGAGTCGATTGTACGGAATTCGTCTCTCGAATGGCTGATCGTCAGACCCGGATTTTTAACGAACGGCCCCGTAACCGGAAGATACAGGGTCCTTACGGACCTGACCGGGATAAAGTGCGGGAACATATCGCGCGGGGACGTCGCCCATTTCATTCTCAGGGAGATGAAAAGCATGAGTTGCGCCGGGCAGACGCCGCTTCTGACCTATTGACGGCGATCGCGAGAACGCAATCATTTCAATACCGGGATATTAATCGAGTATGGAATTTAGTGGAGTCCTTGTATTATAATAGTTTGAACAAAAGACCCTTATAAAACCGGAAACTTATATGCCCTCGATAAAAGACACCAGGCATCAGATGGTCCAGTTCGTTTTCCCCGAGCACGCGAACACCCACGGCACCCTGCACGGGGGCAGGCTGATGGACTGGATAATGCTCGCGGGGAGCATTAATTCCTCGCGGATCGCAAGGGGTATAACCGTGCTCGGCGCGACGGACAGCATCGATTTCATAAACCCGGTGAAAGTGGGGGAAATAGTAGCCCTCGACAGCACGATCGAATATATCGGCTCCAGCTCCATGGAGATCGGCGTCACCGTGCATTCCGAGAACCTCGAGACCCGGGAGAAAAAACTCACTACCCACTCCCGCCTGGCATTCATTGCCGTGGATAAGGACGGAAACCCGAGACGGCTCTCGGAGGAGATCGTACCCGCCGACGAGGAGGAAACGGCGCTCTACAACGAGGCCAGGAAACGGAGGGAGCAGAGGGTTTCCAAGATCGGCAAGAGGGACGAGCAGGCGAGGAATATAATCGACGAAACCGAAATAACGAGGATGCGTCTCGAAACTACGAAAGTGGTCCTTCCCGAGGACAGCTTCTACGGGAGCTTCATGTCCGTGGGTAAGCTCATGCTCGACATAGACGAGACCGCAGCCATACTCGCCATGAGGTTCGTCAAGGACGTCCTCGTGACGGGCTCCCTTGACGAGCTGTTTTTCTATTCGCCCATCAGGGTCGGGGACATCATTATTTTCAAGTCCGGTATTACCTACGTCGGGAACACCTCCCTCGAGGTCGGGATCAAAGTGCTGTCCGAAAATATATTCACCGGGGAACAAAAACATACGTGTACTGCCTTCCTGACCTATGTGCATGTCGGTGATGACGGAATCCCGAAAAGGGTGCCCGAGTTCAGACCCGAAACCCCTGAAGAGAAAAGACTCTGGAAAAAAGCCCAGGAAAGAAAGGATAAAAGAACCGAAAGACTGAAACGCCTGAGCGAGCTCGTGTCTTGAGAGGCGGGGAATTTCCCGCTTGTTAATTTTTGTGTTAGGATATTACCTCGTATTTCTTTACACGTTCCTTGTCTCTTTTAATACAATAATATCGGCGGGTTATAGTATGCTCTCCCCATTGGTCCACGAGTCAGAATGATATACAGAACGCTTGTTTTTCTCCTCGGCTTGCTTGTTATCGACATAGTTACGGCGCCGTTCGACGATTATACCCCGCTGATGGAGGTCCGGGGCCAGACCGAACGGGACAAGGAGAATGCAGTAGAGAGGGGTCCTGCTTCAGAGGACGGCATAGTCAATCTCCAGAGCCACATCAACATCATCGACCTCATAATGGCAGTGAGCGAAATCAATGACGAACCATACGTCATCGACAGCACCGTTCATCCGAACGAGATCAGCATCATAACCCCCGAGGGCGGGTTGAAAAAAGAAGACGTGCTCATTCTGTTCGACACTGTGCTCCGTTTGAACGGGCTCGCGGTTGTGAAAGCGGACGGGATAAACAAGGTCGTCAATTCGAGCGATATAAAAGGGGCGGGTATTCCGGTCGAAACCGACAATCAAAACTAAGCTACACAAAACTCAGAATACAGGCGCCTCGTTCCGCTCGTTCCGAATAATCAGATAATTGGAAAACAGGATAAAAGCGCCGCCTATCAATAGATATAAACCTATTTTCTGTGAGAAGAACACCCATGCGATTATAGTAGCGCTCACCGGCTCGAGGAGCAGTATTATCCCCGCGACCGAAGCCGAGAGCCTCTCGAGCGACTTGTAAAAAAGCAGATGCGGCAGGGCCCCCCCCAGGACGGCAAAAGCCGCGAGATAAGCCCAATCCGCCGGAGGCAGGCCGAGCGAGAGCCTGAGCAATCCTTTATCGGCAATGAGAAGATCCATTAAGGGCAGAAGCAGTAGAAGCCAGACGGATGCGAATCCGGACCACCCGAACGTAGTCGTTATATAATGCTGGTCGAGCATCGTGCTCCTTTTGCCCAGAATGACCCATAGCGAGAGCAGCACGCCCGCGGCAAGCGCGGCGGCTATACCGTATAAAGAACCCGCCGACGCCGTCTCCCACGACTGAAGCAGGATGATCAGCCCCGCAAGGCCGAGCAGCGCGGAAAGGAGCTTAACGCGCGAGAGCCTCTCGCCGAGGACGAGCCTTCCTATGAATATCGTCCAGACGGGCTGGGTATAGAGGAGCAGCACCGTGAGCGCAACAGGCACTCCGAGGGCAATGCCCGTGAACAAGGATAGCTCCAGGAGGCCGCCTATGAGACCATAGAGCGCATAGAATGGAATTTTATCCCTCCTCAGCATGAAACGGCCGGGCTTTATCAGCACCACGGGGAGGAGGATGACAAAAACGAGCAAAGACCTATAGAAAGAAACCTCGTACAGGGAAAGGCCGCGGTCGAGAAGGAACTGACCGCCGGGCGCTATGATCCCGTATAATATCCCTGCAATAATTAAGTACCAGTATTCCCTTTGCATATGCCTGAATTAAAAAGATCGAGAGGCCCTCGAACGCTATCGGTCAATCGGCAATCCCGATGCCGATGCCGGCACCTCTCCTGGTTATTAACGGTTATAGGGAAACGCTCTCTATTTTAAATCCCTGAGCCTCGGCATGACATCTTCGGCGAGGAGCTTCATAGACCTCGTCCACTTGTCTTTGGGCTTCCACTCGTGTCCCATGACAAGGAGCACGCCGAACCCTCCCACGTGATCGTAGAGATCCCTGATCTTTTCGACCGCATCGTCGGGGCTCCCGACGATCCACAGATTGTCCATCATGTAGTCGATCGTGACCTCCGAGTCGGGCATGGACTTCTCGGTTTTGAAGATATCGAGGTTCCCCCTGATCTTCGGAACCATCTTGAAGAAATACTCGGTAAAGTCCCTGGCCAGTGTGCCCTCCATCACGTCCTTTCTCGCCTCTTCCGTGCTTTCCGCTATATATATGTCCCTTGCCACGCGCCAGAGCGACTTGTCGGGCCTCCTGCCGGTGCTCGCGGCCCCTTCTTCGACCGACGCCCAGTGGGTCCTCAATACGTCCCTCGTAATGAAATTAATGCTCATCGGTATCCACCCGTTTGCGCCCGCGATCCTGAGCGTCCCCGAGCCCGCGGTGATGCCGGCAACAGCGATCGGCGGATGGGGCTTTTGATACGGCTTCGTGTGCACGCCGAGACCGACGTCCGCCTGCGGCACGGGAACGGTGAATTTCCACCGCCTGTTCTCATACTTCCCGGGCCTGGGATCGTTCCACAAGTTTAAAATGAACTTGAGCGATTCGTTCGTCAAATCCCTCTGCTCCCCGGATTTGGCGTCTATTCCGAAGGCTTCGAAATCCCCGATGAAACTCCCCGCCCCCACGCCCCAGTAGAACCTCCCCTTCGCAAGATGGTCGAGCACGGCGATCCTGTGCGCGAGGACGAACGGGTCGTGGTCGGGGAGGCACGAGACGCCCGTCCCCAGGATGATATTTTTCGTAAGCGGTATGGCCTTCGCAATGAGGAGGTCGGGAGCGGCTATATTCTCCCATCCGGCCGTGAAATGCTCCCCTATCCAGGCTTCCCTGAACCCGAGCCCGTCCAGGAAAACGAGCTGTTCGAGGTCGGCGTCGAGGGTTTCGGTAAGGTTCGAACCCGCCGGGTGAAGCGGCATGGTAAAGTAGCCAATTTCCAATAGAGACTCCGCTTAATACAGCTATTCGTCCGAGTTTCAGGATATTAACACATCGCGTGTTTTTCTACAAAATGGAACATCGCGCATATCCAATAATCCCGATGAGGGATTTATTTTTTGAATTTGAAAGTCGGCTTACGTATAATCTTAATGCTCCGGCAAGGATCAATCCACCATGGCAGTCGCCCCTGGACGCGCCGTAAACGCTATCCGTGAATTCCTGAAACTCGAATCCGCGAGCGGAATCATTCTTGTGGGAGCCGCTGTCCTCGCCCTCATACTGAACAACTCGCCTATATCGGGCCTATACGACCTTCTGTTAGATACACCCGTAGAGATAAGGGTAGGAGCGCTCCAGCTGGCGAAACCCCTGCTGCTCTGGATTAACGACGGCCTCATGGCCGTATTCTTCCTCCTCATCGGTCTCGAAATAAAGCGGGAGGTGCTCGACGGACAGCTGTCGAGCCTATCTCAAATCGCGCTTCCCGGTATCGCCGCGGTTGGAGGCATGGCGGTACCCGCCCTGATATACGTCTTTTTCAATTTCAATTACCCCGGGGCGCTAAACGGCTGGGCAATACCCGCGGCGACGGACATCGCGTTCGCCCTCGGCATTATGACGCTCCTCGGCTCGAGGGTCCCCCTCTCTTTGAAGCTCTTCCTCCTCACACTCGCAATAATAGACGACCTCGGCGCCATAGTGATAATCGCTATTTTCTATTCGGGGAAGCTCTCTCTCGTATCCCTCGTCATGGCGGGAATCGCGGTTGCGGCGCTTGCGGCAATGAACTTCATGGGCGTGAAGAGGATCGCGGCTTACGTGATAGTCGGAGCGGTACTCTGGATATGCGTTCTTAAGTCGGGGGTGCACGCGACTCTCGCGGGAGTGGTGCTGGCGTTCGCCATCCCTCTGAGGACCAGGGATGAGGAGCCCTGCCCGCTCCGCGAGCTCGAGCACACGCTCCATCCATGGGTGGCTTTCGGGATCATGCCTGTATTCGCTTTCGCCAACGCGGGCGTGTCGCTCGACGGAATGAGCCTCCGCACACTGTTCGAGCCCGTCCCCGTGGGCGTCGCGCTCGGGCTTTTCCTCGGCAAGCAGCTCGGGGTGTTCGGATTCGCGAAGCTCTGCATAAAGCTGGGATTTGCCAGGATGCCTGAGGGAGCGACATGGCTCACGCTTTACGGAACGTCAGTTCTATGCGGTATAGGATTTACGATGAGCTTGTTTATAAGCACCCTCGCTTTCGATCCGGGCATGTCCGGCGAGGGCATTTCGGCGAGGCTCGGAATCCTCGCGGGATCATTCGTCTCGGCTGTATTCGGGTATTTACTGCTGAAATATTCCCTCGCGAAGCAAACGGACCAAAACGAATAATTGATGACACACATTCGGAGAAAACCGCACCTTGCGCATTCGTATTCTTGACCGTCTGAAAGGAACAGCTCTTTTCGTTTCTCTTTTCTACCTCACCTTCTATATTCCGATGTCCCTGACTTTTTATATCCCTCAGTGGATGAAGCTCAATTGCGAATGGCACGAACGGTGCGGCGTCATAGGATACGATAACGCCTACAGGGGAATAGAAGAGCTTGCGTCATATTTCAGACACCAGGGCGAACTCTATAGCTTCAGGACCGCGAAGGAGAAAACGCATCTAAAGGAGGTGCGCGGCATATTCGACCGGATGCTCATTGGCGGCGTTATCGCGCTCATACTGCTCATACTCACATACGACAGAAAAAAGGTCTCGCGCTATGCGCTTATCAACGCCGCGATTATTCTATCCCTCCTGCTGGTGCTCCCATTTTTCGCGACGTTCTGGAGGGATATATTCCACCCGCTCCTCTTCAGGAACAATCTCTGGATAAACAACAGGTCCGACCTCTCTTTTTATATAATGCCCCGCCAGTTCTTCAAATTCACGATCGCACTGCTCGTTTTGCTGTCGGTTACAGTGAACGTAATTCTCTGGCTTGTATTACGGAGAAACGCGAAGAAACCCTGATTTACATATTCCTTAATCGAATATATCGTCGAAGTCGCAGACTTCGGTATTGATACAGGGCCCGAAATCGGATTGGTTGCTGTGATCAGGCTCCATGCCGTACCTGTGGCCGAGCTCGTGCTTCCAGACTATGAATTCCCCGCACCCGGCAAAGCCGCCCTCGGAAAGCGCAATCGCGTCGAGAGCGGAGAAATATTCGCCCCCGCACACGTCCCGGCCCTCGGCCTCACACTCAAAACGGTTGGGTACTACGTATACGCGGAGCTCGGATAGCGGTGGAACCACGGTCCCGTCATCGAGCATAAAATCCTCGAACCCGATCTGAGAATCGTCAAACTGACAGTTGAGGAATTGCTCGGCCCTGTTGTCGAGAAGCTCCAAAACCCTCTCCGTGCCTGTATCCACGCGGGAATCTATCGCCACCTGCATACCGTAAA
>MFCJ01000023.1:0-533 GCA_001775255.1 Candidatus Dadabacteria bacterium RIFCSPHIGHO2_12_FULL_53_21 | reverse complement strand
GTTGTAATCCTGGGATTCCATCACTTCCTCGTCTATGAGCGGGTCCACCGGCGCAACAATATCTTCAACCTGATCGCACGATACCAGTGTAATTATGAAGATTGCGGCAAGCGTAATCGGGAGGTGTCTCATTCATGTCCATCCTTCAAAGCAGGTTGATTAACACACTAAATATGATAACCGACAGATTTTACGGATGCTATCAGAGAAATTCATGTCAAACCTCAAACTTTAGAGTAGAATTTGAATATAGAATTCAAAAAGGGGGAGATACAATGAGACAGAAGGCAGGGGCGGCAGTCATCTGCGCATTTTTAATATCGGTTTCGTTCCTGAATTGTAAAGCCGACAACGCGAACAATGCGTTTCCAGAAAATTGCACACGGACGGGTTTCGAGTACAGGGGCAATAGTATAATCCTCAACACCGATAACCAATCGTCCCAGGGCCTCTACCTGCTGAATAATACATCGGACAGCGACTACTGGATCACGCACCCGAATCAGGGGTGGATCACGCACCCGAATCAGGGG
>MFCJ01000022.1:1339-12039 GCA_001775255.1 Candidatus Dadabacteria bacterium RIFCSPHIGHO2_12_FULL_53_21 | reverse complement strand
CTATTCGTTTTTCAGGATACGCCTGTCATACAGTCTATATGCCCTTACGACCTGGCTTCTCGTGACTTCGACCTCGTTCTGGCTGAGCATACCGCGCTACACGCTCTCGATGTTCCCGGTTTTCATAGCCTTGTCGCTTTTGGGCGGACGGAGGACCGTCAATTATCTGATCATATTCGTATCACTTACACTCTACGCACTGCTCCTGATACAATATGTAAGGTTTGGCTGGGCCTTTTAGGGTGAGGCGGCATGGTCGCGATTAGCCGGGAATATCGCACCCCGCCCTTTATATTTAAGAGCATTACGCGGCTATTTATAGAATCATATTAACGATAGTATAATTTATTGCGCGAAATGGACATCACACTTGTAATACCGACATATAACGAGTCTGATAATCTGCCCATACTGCTTGAGAGGGTATTCGGCGCTTTCAGGGACTCCGGTATCGACGGCAAAGTAATCGTTGTGGACGACGACTCGCCTGACGGGACATGGAAGACGGCAGAGGGACTCAAGGGGAAGTATACCGGGCTTGAAGTGCTCAGGCGGGTTAATAAAAGGGGGCTATCTTCAGCCGTTTTAGACGGCTTCGATATGTCGGAGTCTGCAATACTGGGGGTGATGGACGCCGATCTGAGCCATCCTCCGGAAAAAATTCCGGAACTGCTGGCGCCTATACTAAAAGGGGAGGCGGATATGGTTATCGGGAGCCGTTATGTAGATAGGGGCGGGACCGGGGATTGGGCGCTGCGGAGAAAGATTTCCTCGCGGGTTGCGAGCCTTGCAGTAATGGGGCTCACGAATGTCAAAGACCCGATGTCCGGATTTTTCTTCCTGAAGCGCGGAGTGATAAAAAATGTTCAATTAAGCCCGAAGGGGTTCAAGATAGCGCTTGAAATCCTGGTGAGGGGGAAATACGACAAAGTGGTTGAAGTGCCCATAATCTTTCAAGACAGGATTTACGGGGAGACTAAGCTAAACAGCGGTGTAATCTTCGATTATCTTTGCCAGATAATGAAGCTATACACATATAGGATAATCGGATCGTAAGCAGGTGATTTTTACATGGAACAGAGAGTAACGGACAGAGGCAGCATCAAGACAGCTCTATTCCTTTTTCTGGCTATATTCGCTCTGTCCTTTGCAGTCTACTTTCTTACCCGGGAAGACAGCCCCACGCCGTTTAACAACTTCGTGAGGCTTGCCGACGCATTTCTCCATGGAAGGCTATACCTTACAAGCGACGTATCGTGGCTCGAGATCGCCCCATTTGACGGGAAATACTATATCGTGCCTCCCCCATTCCCGGCATTTTTGATATTGCCTGTCGTCGCCGTCTTCGGCCTTTCGACCAATCAGACGCTCATATCGATCTTCTTCGGGAGCCTGAACGTCTCACTCGCCTTCCTGGCCGCGAGGGCGCTATCTAAAAGCAGAAGCGTTCAGCTCTGGACGGCAGCGATGTTCGGTTTCGGGACGATACACTGGTGGGTCGCGACTACGGGCGGGGTTTGGACATTCTCACATACCGTATCCGCAACCCTTCTCTTTGCAGCGATCCTTCTGACCCTCTATAAATCCCGCCCCTTTTTTACGGGAGCCGCCCTGGGGGCATCTTACTGGACACGCCTTCCGACTATTCTTTCTCTCCCGTTTTTTGTCGCAATGTACGCCGACGAATGGTACAGGCGGGGCGGGGACCCGAGTTTATACAAGAGAGTAAACCTGAGACCGCTTATATGGCTCGGGGCAGGGACAGGGATTTTCATACTGTTGAATACCGGCTATAACATGCTCAGATTCAATACGCCGTTCGATATCTCCTATTACCTAATACCGGGGATACTCGACGAGCCATGGTTTCAGAAAGGAATATTCGACTTCTCATACATACCGAGAAACCTGAAGGTCATATTCGGCGGCTTTCCCAAGTTTATAGACGGATTCCCGTATGTGACCCCCTCATGGAGCGGTATGGCGATCTGGATTACCACACCTGCGTTCATATACGCATTATTCGCGGGTATACGAAACAAGCTGGCAATAGGGTGCTGGCTATCCATTTTGCTCGTAGCAACGGCAAACTTCTGCCACGGCACGTGGGGGTTCTCCCAGTTCGGATACAGATTCGCGATGGACTTTTATCCATTCCTTTTTCTGCTGACGGTAAGAGGCATCGGTAACGACATCAGGTGGCACCATAAGGTGCTTATTAGTATCGGCATACTCGTCAATCTCTGGGGCGTGCTCTGGATAAACAAATTCGGATGGGTTAGCTACTGAGTTACTTCTTAAAAACCAGGAACTTATAACCGAAGAAATTCCATAGAATAACCAGGACTATAGATGCGAGTGTCGCTATGTTCGCCCATATAACGGGTGAAACGCCGCCCACGGGGCCGATCACGTTAACCATGAATGAAGCGACCAGGACATTGATCGCGAACCCTATGGCCGACACTATAATAAATTTGACAAACTGCTTCCCCATCCCGTCCCTCTCCATGCTCTCGAACGCCCAGAACTTATTCCAAACGTAACTGTTAGCCACCGCAAATAGAAACGAGACGCCCTTGAAAACCGAGAACAGGTAGCCCTTGTGAATACCCGAGAGATACATCAGAAAGTTCAATATTCCGAAATCGATCGCTGTATTCGAGACCCCTATCGGTATGAATTTCCCGAATTGAAAAAGAACATTGAACTTAGATCCCAGGTGAGAGGAGGCATATACCCAAAGTATCACACAAGCCGGGATAGCTATCAAAAAAGCGGGCCAGATCAGATAGTAGGGTAAATACCGGATATGGAGCTCGTCCTTGAGAGTGCTCAACATCGCTATAATAAATGCCGATATTATCACACCGAGTGCTATGGAAACAGCTATATCCGATTTTTTCATATTACGTTTTGGATCTCCGGGTACCAATAGCCGTCATTCTACTCAGGGAACCTGCCGCTGCAGGATGAAAACCGATTATATTACCTCCATGTGCCGAGCCACATGTAGCGGTCGATCTCCATTTCCTTGATCGGCCATGCGGCGAGAACGGGATAAAAATAGAAGAACACTCCTCCCGCGATACAAAAATACAAGAGTACGAGGATTTTCCCTTTTCGGGAGCTATTCCACAACTCGTTCAGAAAATAAGTGCTTGTCAAAAGTAAAAATACCAGCGACGGAAGGAAATGATATAGGAATACGACCTTTCTTGGAGAAAATGCCCAGGGGAGCCAGTATGCAAAAACGCTCAATACGGTGAAAAGTAGAGGGGGCGTTTCCTTTCTCACTGCCTGGATTATGCCCAGGATGAGAAACAATATGCCCGTATACCATATGAACGGATTCCCCAATAAATAAATGTGCGCTCTCCATCCCTCCCCCAGATCCTCGAAATGGAGGTAAACAGGCCTCAGCATCAGAGGCCATTTCCACCACGACGACTGGTAAGGATGGTCGGCTGTTACCCCGCCGTGATACCCGTACATATTACCCTGGAGAGTAAGGAAATCCTGGAACGAATTGCCGTGATAAAAGAACGGTATATATGAAGCGAGGTACACGAGGACCGGAACTACGATAAACGCGAGTACCATTCTCGGGATGATTTTTAATAGTGACGCAATAAAATCCCTATCACGGGCGGCCGTGGTGTATACCTCGAAATAATAGATCAGAAAGAGCGCTACGCCCCCAAGGAACTCGGCAATATAGACGCCGCTCCACTTGACCGACATCCCCGCCCCGCAGAAGATCCCCGTCAGGATAAGGTATGAGTTCCGCCTGGTCCTCGCATATTTGACAAGAAAGAGAGACGCAAGGATCAGGAAGTCTGCAATGAAGATATCGACCATCGTAATCCGGCTCAATACGAAGACAAGGGATTCGAAGCTGAATAGAAGGGAGGCGATAAGACCGGCGGATTTACTGTTGAAGAGCTCTTTTCCGAGGAAGTAGATAAACAAAGCCCCGAGCGCCCCGAATACGGATTGAAAAAACCTCCACCCGAATGTGTTGTCGCCGAAAATAAGAATCCCCATCGCGGTTATCTCTTTCCCGAGAGGCGGATGAGTCCACTCGTAAGCGAGGTCTTCCGGGCCCTCGTGATAGCTCTCCCAGGCTGCCCTGTTCCCTTTTGCCATTTCCTGCGCAGTGAAGGCGAAATAGACTTCGTCGAAGTAGTAACTCTCCGGGATTTCCAGACGGTAGAGTCTTATGCCGAAACAGAATACAAGTATAAGCGCGAGGAGGAACTCTGCTTTATATCTCAGTATAAAAGATTGCTGCGTCATATCGTTATCTCTTAAGGGTCCGGGGGGACAGAGTATCGAATGTATTTTTATATTTCGACGTGCTTACAACAAAACTCAAGAGTACAATGATATACGCAATGAGGTATATGATAAACATCCCCGGAATAAAATAAGCCGTATAAACCTGGGGTATCCCTTTATATAAAGTTGTAAGCTGGATGTAGGAATATACCATGTTAAGCACATAAACACCGGACACAATAGCATATAAATACCAAAATATCCAAGTACGAAAGGTAATTAATGTGAAGAACACGATCATGGGCAGAAGATGTCTCTCATGAGCGCGGGTCACGAAGAGAAAGAGGGTAAAAAGAACAAGCATAATCGCCTCGAATACGTAATAACCGTAGTCTCTGATCCCATTATTTTTCACGGCGGCGGTGTATCTGATCAGATGTCCCAATATAACCGCATAAACCGTCCCGAACATCATTGTCCCGATATTCCTGAATGAAATACCCAGGAACTTCGTGTCGTCGTTCTGCCACATCGCAACGGCGCCCCAGAAATTAAAAGCGTTCAGGGACGTGGAGGTGTATTGCCCGTACGACGCGTTGAACCTTTCAATTATCAGATCAGCGGGCCCTGTAACCAAATAAGAAACCGAATAAATACCGTCCCAAATGAACGGAAGAGTGACGATAGCGGCTGTAATCACAATTGTTAAGGCGAGCTCGAAGGGCGGCAACAGGGACCTTATCGTGAGCTTATGCCATGTTTTAATTATCGGTATCAGCGCAAGGAAGCCGATCAGCGGGAATATGACCAGACTCTGAGGCTTGATCATGAACGCGAGCGAGGCAAACACGCCTGAGAGTATGAATCTTTGTCTCAGCCCGAGATAAACCGAGAGTAATATCGGCAGGGCGTGAAATGAGTCTACCTGACCCCAAAAGGTCGAATTCGCAAGCGACGCCGGGTTAAAAAAATACGCTACCGATGCTATCATCGCGTTTTTATCGGAGGTGATCAGCTTGAGAGAATAGAATATGAGTATCGAGATGCCGAAGTCGGCAAGATTCGCGGGCAGCTTGAAAAGAATATCGACCGAGAGACCTGGGAGAACCCTGTGAATATTGTCGAGCATCCACAGCACGTAGAGGTAGCCGGGCATGTAATCGCACCAGTGTCGTTCATAGAAATGACCGAACCCCGCCGATGAAATCTGGCTTCCCCACCCGATCCATGCGCTAAAATCAGGCCCGTACGTGAGGAACTGGGAAAGGAAAATTCTGAGTATGAGTCCTGAAACGAGAATCAGGGAGAAACGAACATACGGATCCCTCAAGTACCCCCGTTCTTCAACTGTCCTTGAGTTCATTTCTTAGTTTCCACGATTCCTTGAACATTTTCATTATTACCCGCATATTCGCTCCGGTTTGAGAGCCGTAAATGCGGGGGAAATGTCTGACGGGCACTTCTTTTAACGAGAAACCTTTGCGCTTTAGCTTTATCAGGAATTCGGCGCTGAAAAGCGCACCCTCGGATTTGATCGGCTTCACGTCCCCGTATGCGCTCGCGGGAAAAATCTTGAAGGCACAGTCCATATCCTTGACCCTCAAGCCGAAGATAAAATAAATATATAGGCTATACAGCCAGGCATTCAACGACCTTATATAAGAATCAGCCCTGTCTTCCCGGTAACCGATTACCGCCGTATCCGCCCCCGCATGCGGAGTCAGCCGGTCGAGGTCGTTAATATCGAACTGCCCGTCGCTGTCCATGAAGAAAATATATTCTTTTGATGCCTTGTCAAAACCGCTCCTGAGCGCGGATCCGTATCCCTTGTTGGTTTCGTGACTGACGAGCACGACATTGGGATTAGCCGAAGAGAGCTCTGTTACTATCTCTCCGGTCCTATCCGACGAACCGTCATTCACCACCACGACTTCATAATCGCCTATATTCTTTTCGAGGTAAGAAACGCACTTGTCCACCGTATTCTTGATGTTGCCCTCCTCGTTATGAGCGGGAAGCACCACCGTGACGGAAAATCCTGCATTCGCCTCTTTATTCATAGGTGCAAATTAACGCCGGGCCGGACTTTAGCTCGACGGGTTGATTCCGCATTTTATTTCACTGATCGTATACTCCCTGACCTTGTCGACGGCGATCCCCTTGAACGAACAAACCTTACCGCTCGGCCATGTAATATCAATATCAGCGGCTTCGCTTTTGCCCAGACCGAAATAGAGGGGCAGCATATCCTGCTCACAGCACCCCCTGCCGCCTGATACCTCTCGAATCTGATCGCCCGCCGGGCTTGAGACCTCCACCCGGGTCCCGATCGCCGACCTGTTGGTTTTTTTACCGTCGCCTTCCAGCTTGAGCGTAATAGAGTTATTGGAATTGCCGTTATTTTTCATAAGAGCCGTACCCATGTGGCCGTTAAGAAGTACATCGATATACCCGTCACGGTCGTAATCCGCCCACGTTGCGGAAAATATGTCTATAGGGGAGTCGAGACCGGCCCTCGGCGCAGTATCTATAAAGGACCCCTTGCCCGTATTCCGGAACAGCTTGTTAGGACGGATATGGTTAGTGGTGAAGAGATCCAGATCGCCGTCCGCGTCGAAGTCAACCCAGGCGCAGGTTCTGCCGTCCCCGGCGTCTTGTGTCACGGTTTCATCAGTAACGTCTGTAAAAGTGCCGTCTCCATTGTTCCTGTAAAGCGCGTTCCTGCTCAAGCGCCCCATATTCGTAACATAGAGGTCGAAAAATCCGTCACCGTTATAATCACCCGTGCAGGCCGAGGTAGTTCTCCATGAAGGTTCACCCGACAGTCCGGATTTCTCCGTGTAATCCGTAAAAGTACCGTCACCATCGTTTAAATAAAACGTATTGTAACCCGTGTTTGTCAGAAAGAGGTCCTGACGGCCGTCGTTATTAGAATCGAACCAAACGGCCCCATTCGTCTTGGACTTAGCCCCCAGCCCGGCCGGGCCCGACACTTCCTTAAAACTTCCATCGCCCTGATTACGGTAGAGGAGCGACCCTCCTGTGCCGGCCTGGAACAGGTCGACTGATCCGTCATTATCGAAATCGACCCATAACGCCTGATTCGGGTTCGGGCCTTCTATGGTCAGCCCCGCCTTTTGAGAAACATCCGTGAATGAAAACCTCTTTGAATTCTTGAAAAGCACAGGGGGTTTGCCCGCGACAATTGTTATAACGGCAAGGTCCAGATACCCGTCGTTATCGTAATCCGCCCAGGAAGCTGCTTTCCCCCTCAGATCCGGGAGACCCGCTTTTTCCGAGGTTTCGCTAAATGACTTACCCTTAGCGCTCGTGAATAGTAATAAGTCCTGATTCGACTCCCCCTTCACCTTGTCCGCAGCGCTTCCGCTCTTTTTATTCCCCCTGGATTTCGCCCGGCCCCTCATGCTCATGCTGGAGAGAAGGATATCCTGCCAGCCGTCGCCGTTGTAGTCACCCCAAACCGCCACATGGCCGAGCGGGCCCCCGATATATATTCCCGACTCTTTCCGTAAATCGACGAACTTTGGAATGTCGTCACCAAAAGCCCCGGGATTGACCGGGGCTAGAACCGTTATGCCAAGGAGTATGGTGAAATATAGCCTGGATCCGAATCGAATCAAAAGATATTCAACCTTTCTTGAGCTCTTTCAACAGAAGGTCGGCTGCCCGTAAACTCAAAGCCTCTATCGTGAGAGAGGGAGCTTCCCCTCCCCCTGATGTGGGGAATACGCTGGCATCGGTCACTAATAGATTGGGAATGCCGTGGACTCTCTGGGAAGAATTCACGACGGAGGTCTCATCGTCATTTCCCATACGACAGGTTCCGAAGACGTGGGTGGCTGAAAAGAAATCATAGGATGAGACTTCTTCGACTATCTCTTTAGCACCGCTGGCTTCTAAAATCTCTTTCGACTTTTTTGAAATAAATTCGAGCGTCTTTAATTCCGGCTCCCCCAGAAACGATTGAATTTTAGCTACGGGAAACCCGAATTGATCATGTACGTTAGGGTCCAGGGTTACGAAGGTATCCTCGTTCGGGAAGAATTCAGCGATCCCGCCCACGCAGATTGCATGCCCGAACCACTTCTCGATCTCCTTGACGTAATCTTCGCCCCAGCCCTCGAAAAAGCGCAGGGAATAATTCACGGGCCCCAAAGCGCTGCCTGCCGTAGGGAACAATCTGAGTCCGCCGGGGAACCCCCTCTTGGGGTCGGGGGTGTTCCATTCCCAGACAATGCTGTCCATCGGTATACCCCGGTAAGAATCCGTCCGTTCGGGATGCATCGCCACGGTCTCGGAAAATGTCGTCTCCATAAAATTCTTCCCGACAAGCCCGTTATCGTTGATCTCGGAATTCAACAGAAGCCTTGGAGTCTCCACGGCCCCGCAGGCTACCGCTATATAATCGCCGCCTACGAATTGCTCTTTCCCGCTCTTGTCGTAATACACGACTCCCGCCGCTCTTTTTTTACCGCCCTTATTATCGATTTTTATACGGGTAACATAGACGTTATCGAGTATCTCACAGGTGCCGGTCTTCTCAGCCAGGGGGATAAAAGTTACGTCTACACTGCCTTTGTCCTTTCGGGGACAACCCCAGACGCAGCCGTTACAGTAATTACATGGGGGCGCGTCACGGTAAGGCTCAGACAGTATGGCGACAGAATTCGGTATGAGGTCGATCCCCTGCTTACTGCAGGCTTTCGCAATTATCTTGCTCGCATAACTCAACTTGTGCGGCTTCAATGGATACGGCTTGCTTCTGGGGCGGCCGGGAACTTTATCAGGGCCCGCGACCCCCAAAATACCTTCTGCCTCGGTGTAGTATGTTTCAAGGTCTTTGTACTCAATGGGCCAATCCACGGCCACGCCGTAAAGGCTCTTCATGCGGAATGCATTCTCATTAAGCCTGTGAGCTTCGCCCTGGAAGTGGAGCGTAGTACCGCCTATTCCCGAGACCTGATGGTACTTCAAATATTTCCGTTCCTTGGTGGGATTCAACTTCCCGGAGGCCTTGTTCCAGGACTTCAGACTCTCATATTTTACATTGAGGGGCTGTTTTTTGCCGGTGGTATACTTAATCCGTTTAATTTCGGGGAATCCCTTAATTTCCCAGTCTTCTTCATCGAGCGCATAGCTCTTGTAGGGATTGTAACGGGGGCCCGCTTCGAGCATAAGCACGCTCATGCCTTTCGATGCCAGTTTCCATGCGAACGGCGCCCCGCCGGGACCTGACCCTATGACCAGGCAATCGTATTTTTCTTTTTTAGAAGGCATGGCAGTAAGCGGTTGATAATATAATGAAACTATTGCTTTATGTCAATTTGTAAGTTATACATTTGCTTTACCTGCCGTATTGAAAAAGGAGAAAAGAATGAAGAACACCATACCGGTCCTGCTGACGGTTCTTTTGTTGTTATCGGCTTGCGGTCAATCGGGGACGAAGGAGTCGGCGGATAAATCCGGCAATACGAATCAGGAACCCGCAAGCTACAAACCCGAAAAGAGCTCAAAAGTAGTAGCACGGGTGAACGGCGTACCGATCTACGAGGACGAACTCAACGGAAGGCCCGTGAATTCGCTCATCACAGACGAAATCCTTTACCAGGAGGGGCTTAAAGAGGGTCTTGAAAAGAAATACCAGGATAAAATAAGAGAATACCAGATGAGCCTGGTGATAAGGGAACTCAAGAACGCGATAACCAAGAAAATGCCCCCGGAAAGTGAAATAACGAACAAAGACCTGCTCGATTATTACAATTCCAACAAGGACTTAAATTACACGAGATACCGTATCGAGGAAATAAATTTTCAGAACGAGAACCTGGGCGAGCAAATAATAAAGATGGCAAAGGAAGGGAAAAGCTTCCAGGACATCGCGAAGGGCCTGTCAAATGCCGAATCTCAGGTAACGGTAAACGACCTGGGATTCAATAAAGAGATGAATATTTACTTCCAAGCAAAAGAAACCGGCTCTATATCAGGGGTCATCCGCAAACAGGACGGAGCATACAGCGTGCTGAAGATACTGGAAATGAAGGAAGTACCTTACGATAGCGTTAAGAATACAATCAAATACGTTATTGAAGCCAGGCGGAAGGCAGCGGCTTACAACCAATCCGCCATGGAAATAGCGAAAGAAAACGGATTTACAGTGGAGATAGCAGATAAGACCAGCCGCAACTGAAACGGACATGAACAGCTCGAGAAGAAAATTTTTAAGGACAATAGCAGCGGGAGTGATCGGAGGGGAAATAGTTTCCGGGTCACCGGTATCGGTTTTCGCTAAACCCGACCCGTACGCGGAAGGGTTCGAAGTCAAAAAGGGCTTTAAGGTATTCGAGCAACCCACGCAGAAGAATATGATGAAGCTGGCGGAGACCATAATACCCGGATGC
>MFCJ01000022.1:0-1262 GCA_001775255.1 Candidatus Dadabacteria bacterium RIFCSPHIGHO2_12_FULL_53_21 | reverse complement strand
ATTCTGGAACGTGGACGCCGTATGCAGGAAAAAATTCAAGGTCCCTTTTTATTCACTCGAAAACAAGCACGACGTAGACATGCTCGTCAAATATATAAGCATTAATAACAGGGGGTTCTTTGTAAGCTTTAAAAAGATGGTAGTTCAATTTTACTATTCCGACCCGAAGATATGGAAAACACTCTCTTATGACGGCCCGCCCCAACCCAGGGGGTTTATGGATTACTCCGAACCTCCCAAGCTTACCAAAAAATAGCCGGATAGATTAAGATTATCAAGTCTCCACTTGCCGCGTTATAGCTGACAGAGTGTGACCAGCTCAAGCGTTTCATCGATAACTTTCTGAATACTCATGTTTTTTTCTATTTCTAAAATACGGTCTCTCCGCGCTCTGGTTTTCGGGTTCGCGGAAACGATCGAGCAGCAGTCCTTATAAGGCTCTATGGATAATTCATACGTACCCATCTTTTTCGCATAATCCACAATCTCCTGCTTATCATATGTTATTAGCGGCTGGAATATCGGAAGCGAAACAGCCTGCCTCACAAGGGCCATGTTTTCGATTGTTTGAGAAGCGACCTGTCCGAGACTGTCTCCGGTTACAAGGGCCATACATCCATTGCCGATCGCGATTTTTTCCGACACGCTTACCATGAACCTTCTGAACAGGACGAGCTCATGACCCGCTATGTCCGTTAACCTCAGAAGCGAAGACTCAAAAGGGTAATACGGGACGAGAAATACCCGCGTGTCGAGCTGGTATTCGTTTAACCGTCTGAAAATCCCGTCCATTTTAGTACGTTCCACAAAGCTGTTGTCGGCGTAAACATGGAAATGAACGAGATCGACCCTGCAGCCCCTCTTCATCATCAGATATGAAGAGACCGGCGAGTCTATTCCCCCGGATATCAGAGACAGGACTCGTCCGCTGACGTCAGTGGGAAACCCCCTCAGCCCTTCTTTCTTTTCAAAGAATATGTAAGTTTTATCGGCAATCTCGATAAAAACGCTAATGTCCGGGGACCGCAGTCTTGCCGTGAAGCCATAACTTTTTGTAATCATGTCTCCAACCATCGCGGCAAGCTCCATTGACGTATATGGGAATTTCTTATTAGGCCTCCGGGCAAAAACACCGAAGCTTAGAGCGGGGCCCGAAAACATGCGGCCGACCTCATCCCTTACCACATCGATAATCGAATCCGGATCATTATCGGCAACGAGCGCCCCGGCGTACCAGGATATGCCCGGCACTTTATCGAGGA